>NZ_JBHUGI010000026.1:0-1390 GCF_042681925.1 Sporosarcina siberiensis | reverse complement strand
GCCAGGATCAAACTCTCCATAATACTGGCTAGTCGATACGCAGCACATCACGTTGTCGATTTCGATTGATCAGTCGGTCACGTACCCAAAAGTACGTTCCCTCATTCTCTCACTCATCTCCTAGTGCTGCACTACGTCTCGACCGCCAGTGAATTACAGAAACTTGAATAGCTCTAGTTTCTATGCTGGCATTAGAGAAGAATGAACTTTATTCTTCTAAAAGAGGAATAAAACCATTCTTCAATGATGTCATGTCGAAGGATTGAAATTCAATCCTTCTGTTTGTTTCTGTTCTTCTGACGGAAATCAGCTTACTTAGAAACGTTTATACTCTCTACACCGAAGTGTGTCGAGTTTAAAAATTCTATCGACGTTTTGCTGTTCAGTTTTCAAGGTTCAAAAGTGGAGCCTAGCGGGATCGAACCGCTGACCTCCTGCGTGCAAGGCAGGCGCTCTCCCAGCTGAGCTAAGGCCCCTTAATAAATGGTCGGGAAGACAGGATTCGAACCTGCGACCCCTTGGTCCCAAACCAAGTGCTCTACCAAGCTGAGCTACTTCCCGAGTACAATATGTGTTTTAAAATAATGGCGCGCCCGGCAGAAGTCGAATCCACAACCTTCTGATCCGTAGTCAGACGCTCTATCCAATTGAGCTACGGGCGCAAACGTAATAACTGGTGCCGAGAACCGGAATCGAACCGGTACGGTGGTTACCCACCGCAGGATTTTAAGTCCTGTGCGTCTGCCAGTTCCGCCACCCCGGCAATAAAATGGAGCGGAAGACGGGATTCGAACCCGCGACCCCGACCTTGGCAAGGTCGTATTCTACCACTGAACTACTTCCGCGCTTATAAGTGCGGGTAAAGGGAGTCGAACCCCCACGCCCTAAGGCACTAGATCCTAAGTCTAGCGCGTCTGCCAGTTCCGCCATACCCGCAATATATTATATGAATATTATTCATTTACATAAAAAAATGGTGAGCCATGCAGGATTCGAACCTGCGACCCTCTGATTAAAAGTCAGATGCTCTACCAACTGAGCTAATGGCTCGATACTGGTGCCGGAGAAAGGACTTGAACCCTCAACCTACTGATTACAAGTCAGTTGCTCTACCAGTTGAGCTACTCCGGCTCTTTATCGAATTTAAAATATGATGGTGGAGGATGACGGGCTCGAACCGCCGACCCCCTGCTTGTAAGGCAGGTGCTCTCCCAGCTGAGCTAATCCTCCTGGGTTGAAAAGTTATGGTGAATTCTAGACTTCAATTTATGTAATGAATCTTACAAGCCTGGCAACGTCCTACTCTTGCAGGGGGGAACCCCCAACTACCATCGGCGCTGAAGAGCTTAACTACCGTGTTCGAGATGGGAACGGGTGTGACCTCTTCGCT
>NZ_JBHUGI010000025.1:0-74598 GCF_042681925.1 Sporosarcina siberiensis | reverse complement strand
TAATCTAAAGGAGCAAGCTCCAATAGATTCGCTCGACTTGCATGTATTAGGCATGCCGCCAGCGTTCGTCCTGAGCCAGGATCAAACTCTCCATAATACTAGCAGTCGATACGCAGTAAACTGAATATCGACTACCAGTGAATACAGAAACTTGAATAGCTCTAGTTTCTATGCTGGCATTAGAGAAGAATGAACTTTATTCTTCTAAAAGAGGAATAAAACCATTCTTCAATGATGTCATGTCGAAGGATTGAATTTCAATCCTTCTGGTTGTTTCTGTTCTTCTGACGGAAATCAGCTTACTTAGAAACGTTTATACTCTCTACACCGAAGTGTATCGAGTTTAAAAATTCTATCGACGTTTTGCTGTTCAGTTTTCAAGGTTCATTTGTAAATATCATATCTTGTTTTCACTAAGTTACTGTCGTTTCGACTGCAACTCTTATATCATAACAAATCGTGTACACCTTGTCAACAATAAGTTTCAACTTACTTTTTAAGTTGTTATTCATTATTTGTCACGGGTAATTTGCAACGACATTCAATATAACATCTATTAATTAAAATTGCAACCCTAAATTTGATACCAATTTGTATAGAGCCGAAAGGAACTTATAAACCGCATTAATATATATCTGATAGAACACGTTCAACAGCAATACTACGGTTTACCGTTAGATCCATAATCGAACCATTACTTAACTTTACCATTGGACGTAATTGAGCATCTCGATGAACAAACATTACTTCTCCTTCATCGCCGTTAGTCAGTCTAACCCTTGTTCCAATAGAAAGATCCCCCACTAAGTTCTGCAATGCTTGGATAACTTTTATATCAAACTTACCGAATTCTTCTTCTCTAATCATCTCAATCACTTTAAATGGCGATACTTTTTCACGATATACTCTTTCAGACGTCATTGCATGAAATACATCTGCAACTGCTACTATTTGAGCATATATTGAAATCCCTTCTCTTTTTTCTCCACGCGGATACCCACTACCATCTAATCGCTCATGATGTTGGAAGATAGCCAATTTCATTTCTTGGCGAAGTAAAGGAGTATCTTGGATCATTTGATAACTATAGATAGTATGTTTTTTTACTTCGTTAAACTCATTACTTGTTAAAAAAGCAGCTTTATCAATAATAGATTTATCAACCTTAGCCATTCCACAATCTGCAAGCGCACCTGATATGCCCACTTGTATTGTTTGTCCTGAAGGTAAATCCATTTGATTACTGATTGCCGAAGATAAGATTCCCACAGCGATAGAATGATGATACATATATTCTTTTATGTCCGAAAGTTCATTTAGTATTGTCAAAAACTTCTTTTGTCCAATGAATGCATCAACCAACGGTATCATAATAGTGCGTATTTTTGCTACGTCTGGCTTAATACCTGATTGCCAACTGCTAAATTCTTTTTTATACTTTTGTACCGCTTCACGATATAAAGTTACCAAGTCCATTTGATTCATTGGTATTTTTGAAAGAATATCATCAGGATCAATAGAAGCTAAGTCATTCGGATTCAGAGATTCTTCTTTCTTAATAACAACAATCTCTTGAACTTTTACTTTCTTTATATCAAAAGCATTTAATATTTCTATATGTTCAGCTGTAAGTTCAGAGTTTTGTCTAATAATAGGACAACTTGTATTCGCAAATACATCTTCATTTATTGTTAATCCTGGACGCAGGTCACTTACTTTTACATAATTATCTTCCATTATGACATTCTCCAACTTTCTTTTCTTTTCTTTCTTTTCTTTTTCTTTCTTTTCTTTTCTTTATTTTAACTTTACCTTAGATATCGATAGAAATCGATTTTTATATAAAAAAGTTGTTAGAATGGTCATAAAACCACACTAACAACTCTTCTTTACTTAGGATTCACTCTCGTCATCTTCAACTGAGTTTGTTTCTGTTTCCATTTCAGCATCATTATTTATAATGACTTCTTCAGTACCCTCTTCATCGATACCTTCAACTTCTATCTCTTCTTTTAAAACCTTTGCCACTGTTGCTACCAACTCGTCTTCTCCAAGTCGAATAAGTCGAACTCCTTGCGTGCTTCTACCGATGACGGATATATCTTCGATAGCCATACGAATTAATATTCCATGTATCGTTATCAACATTAGATCTTCTGTTCCGTCTACAGCTTTCATAGCGACAAGTAATCCGTTTCTTTCAGTTACATTTAGTGTTTTCAGTCCATAACCGCCACGTGATTGGATACGATACTCCTCAATTGGTGTCCGTTTTCCAAATCCTTTTTCAGTTACTACTAAAATTTCCTCGCCATCGCTGACAATATCCATTCCTACAGCAATATCACCTTTACGCAAGCGAATACCACGTACACCGCCTGCTACCCGGCCCATTGTTCGGATATCTGTTTCATTAAACTTAATAAGCATACCGTTTTTAGATCCAATGACAATGTCTTGATCTCCATTTGTCATTTTGACTCCGATTAATTCATCATCACCACGTAAGGTAAGAGCAATTAAACCGTTTGAACGAATATTAGCAAATGCAGAAACCGGCGTTCTCTTAGCAATACCATTTTGAGTAACGAAAAAGAAGTATTTATCTTCTTCAAATTTATCAACCGGTATCATTGCCGTTACTTTTTCATCCTTGTCAACACCAAGTAAGTTGATGATTGGAAGTCCCTTGGCAGTACGACTGAATTCAGGCACTTGATATCCCTTCGTACGGAAAACACGACCTTTACTAGTAAAGAACAAGATTGTGTCATGAGTCGAAGTATTAAGCATATGCTCAACAAAGTCATCATCGTTTGTTCCCATACCTTGGATTCCACGACCGCCTCGGCGTTGACTACGATAAGTGTTTGCAGGTAAACGTTTAATATAACCATTATGAGTAAGTGTCAATACTGAGTTTTCAACAGGAATTAAATCCTCATCCTCAATCATTTCTGCTCCACCTAATGTTATTTCAGTTCTACGTTTATCTGCAAAGCGCTCTTTTACTTCAAGTAATTCTTCACGAATAATTTCGAGCAATTTATCCTCATCCGCTAAAATTGAGCGTAGTTCAGTGATAAGAATCTGAAGTGTATTGTATTCTTCCTCAATTTTATCACGTTCAAGACCCGTTAACCGTTGAAGACGCATATCTAGAATCGCTTGTGCTTGTCGTGCAGACAACTCAAACTTCTCAATTAACCCGGTTTTTGCTTCATCCGTTGTTTTTGAGCCACGAATTAAAGATATGATTTTATCAATATTGTCCAATGCAATTCTAAGACCTTCTAGAATATGTGCACGATCTTCAGCTCTTTTTAAATCGTATATTGTTCGTCTTCGAATAACGACCTTTTGATGCTCTAAGTAATGATATAGGATTTCTTTCAATGCCAATATTTTTGGTTGTCCATCAACAAGCGCAAGCATATTAACACCAAAGCTGGATTGCAAAGCAGTTTGTTTATATAGGTTATTTAATAAAACATTTGCATTTGCATCTCGTCGTACCTCTATAACAATACGCATTCCTGTTCGATCTGACTCATCTCTTAAGTCCGTAATACCTTCAATCTTTTTCTCACGGACAAGTTCAGCAATCTTTTCGATTAATCTTGCTTTATTTACTTGATAAGGTAATTCGTTCACTAATATTGTTTCTCTTCCGTTTGGTTGGATTTCGATTTCAACCTTACCGCGAATTAAAACTGAACCGCGCCCTGTTTCATAAGCTCTTCTTATTCCACTGCGACCAAGAATTATTCCGCCTGTTGGGAAATCCGGACCTGGAATAATCTCCATCAATTCCTCTGTTGTAATGAGTTCATTGTGAGAGAGCGCAATTACTGCATCAATCGTTTCTCCGAGATGATGTGGAGGTATATTTGTTGCCATACCTACCGCTATACCAGAAGTTCCATTAACAAGTAAATTAGGATAACGACTTGGTAACACGACTGGTTCTCTTTCTTGTTCATCGTAATTATCTTGATAATCAACGGTATCTTTATTAATATCGCGTAGTAACTCCATAGCAATCTTGGACATGCGTGATTCTGTATAACGCATTGCTGCTGCAGAGTCTCCGTCTACGGAACCGAAATTTCCATGACCGTCGACCAACATATATCTATAGTTAAAGTCTTGTGCCATCCGAACCATCGTCTCATACACAGCACTGTCACCATGCGGATGGTACTTACCTATAACGTCCCCAACAATACGGGCTGATTTTTTATGTGGCTTATCAGCAGTGTTTCCAAGATCTTGCATTGCATAAAGAATACGGCGATGGACCGGTTTTAAACCATCTCTAACATCAGGGAGAGCACGTGAAACAATGACACTCATTGCATAATCAAGGAATGAAGTCTTCATTTCAGTACTTATATTAATTCCCTGTACACCACGTTCTGGCATATCTGACATTTTTGTAGACTCCTTTCAACTCAAGCGAATAAGGTAAATCACGCATCTAGATTTTTTACATACATTGCATTATCTTCGATAAATTTCCTACGGGGCTCAACGTCATCACCCATAAGTTGTTGAAAAGTGGAATCAGCGTCAATCGTATCCTCAAGTTCTACTTTGAGCAATGTGCGTTGTTCAGGATCCATCGTTGTATCCCATAGTTGTGTTGCATCCATTTCACCAAGTCCTTTATAGCGAGTAATAACAGGCTTTGGTGATTGTGAAAGCCGCCCTAGAATTTCTTGAAGTTCTGGTTCTGTATAGCAATACTCTTCGTGTCTACCTTGCTTTATTCTGTATAAAGGTGGTTGTGCAATATAAATGTATCCCGCCTCAATAAGTGGTCTCATAAAACGGAAGAAGAATGTTAAAAGTAGTGTCCGTATATGTGCTCCATCTACATCGGCATCGGTCATTATAATAATTTTATGATAGCGTGCTTTCTCAAGTGTAAACTCTTCGCCAATACCAGTTCCAAGTGCTGTAATGATCATTCGTATTTCAGCATTTCCTAGAATACGATCAAGTCTGGCTTTTTCGACATTTAGTATCTTTCCGCGAAGTGGTAAAATAGCCTGGAAATGACGATCACGACCATTCTTTGCAGAACCACCTGCGGAGTCTCCTTCAACAATGTACAGTTCACTTATCGCTGGATCTCGGGATGAACAGTCTGAAAGTTTACCTGGAAGACTGGATACTTCAAGTGCCGATTTTCTACGCGTGAATTCCCGAGCATTTTTTGCTGCGAGTCGAGCACGTGCAGCCATTAAGCTCTTGTCAATAATTTGACGTGCAGTTGTTGGATTTTCAAGTAAAAAACGTTGAAGTCCTTCAGAAAATAAAGAGTTCGTTATTGTGCTTACTTCAGAATTTCCTAGTTTAGTCTTTGTTTGACCTTCAAACTGAGGATCTGGGTGTTTTATAGAAATAATTGCAGTCAAACCTTCACGGACATCATCTCCAGATAAGTTTGAGTCTGCTTCTTTTAAAGAACCATTTTTACGTGAATAATCATTTATAACGCGTGTTAGTGCGGTTTTAAAGCCTGATTCATGTGTTCCGCCTTCGTACGTATTAATATTATTTGCAAAAGAATATAAGTTCTCTGCATAGCCACTATTGTATTGCATAGCAATTTCAATCGAGATGCCGTCTTTTTCACCCTCAATATAGATGGGTTCCTCGTGTATAGGCTCTTTATTTTTATTTAAATGTTCAACATA
The DNA here is from genome assembly GCF_042681925.1 of Sporosarcina siberiensis. NCBI lineage: Bacteria > Bacillati > Bacillota > Bacilli > Caryophanales > Caryophanaceae > Sporosarcina > Sporosarcina siberiensis. Next base: position 68,893 of record NZ_JBHUGI010000025.1, on the reverse strand, counting down.
CGATTTGATGCCGCCTTCGTAATAATAAGTATCTGTTCGACCTTTATCATCGCGTTTGTCTGTAATTGAAATTCGAAGACTTCGATTTAGATATGCCAGTTCTCTTAATCGATTTGCAAGAATATCATATTCAAATGTTGTTGATTCAGTAAAAATTTCTTTATCTGGTTTAAAACGTACTCTCGTTCCTGTTTCAGTAGCCTCACCAATAACACTCAGTTCCGTGGAGACTACTCCTCTATCAAATTTAATATAATGGACTTTATTATCACGTCTAACATATACCTCTGTCGTTTCAGATAAAGCGTTTACGACCGCTGCACCAACACCGTGAAGACCACCCGAAACTTTATAACCTCCACCACCGAACTTACCTCCAGCATGTAGAATCGTCATAATTACTTCAACGGCAGGTCGTCCTGTCGATTCCTGTGTACCAACCGGAATTCCACGTCCATTATCAGTGACACAGATATAGTCGTCCTTTTCCATAACGATCTCGATATGATCACAATAACCTGCAAGTGCTTCGTCAATACTGTTGTCGACAATTTCCCATACAAGATGGTGAAGTCCTTTCGAGCTCGTTGTCCCAATATACATACCAGGGCGTTTGCGAACCGCCTCAAGTCCTTCAAGTACTTGAATCTGATTTTCATCATAAGCCATCTGTATATCTTTCTCATCCATTGCCAAACTGTTCACCTTCCCCTTCAAAATGCATAACTTAGCTAGTTAATGATAACGATTGTTTTAAAGTCTGCTTGTATATTATTCTTCGCTATCGATTCCCTTAGTTACTTCGCCAGCTTCAACTTCAAATATGTCGGCTTGACGAATTGTTTCGTGATCAATGCCCGCAATATTTGTCGTTGTAACAAACGTTTGAACTTCACCCTGAATTGTATTCAGTAAGTGAGATTGACGATAATCATCAAGTTCTGATAATACGTCATCTAAAAGGAGCACTGGTGCTTCTCCTACTTCTTGTTTTACAAGTTCAATTTCAGCAAGTTTTAGGGATAGAGCTGTTGTCCGCTGCTGTCCTTGCGAACCATAGGTCTGGATATCGTATCCATTGACAAAAAAGAATAAATCGTCTCTATGTGGACCTATTAAAGTAAGTCCTCGGTCTAGCTCTTGACGCTTTGCTTCAAGAAGTCTTTGTTCTAGAATCGATTCCATCTCTTCTGTAGTCTGTCCCGAATTAAGTTGTTTTAATGTCCCATAGGATACTTTAAGTGTTTCCATTCCGCGGGAAATACCTTTATGAATAGGTTCTGCCCATTTTTGCAGCAATTCCATGAAATAAAACCGTTTACGAATAATTTGTATGGCAACTTTAATATATTGCTCATTATATACGTCAAACATAACATCTTTAAAATCTGCTTTTCCACGGTTAGCTTTTAATATTGCATTACGTTGTTTAAGAATCTTTTGGAATGTTAAAAGATCATGAAGATAGACTGGAGATATTTGTCCAATTTCCATATCCAAAAATCTTCTTCTAACTTGGGGACTTCCTTTTACAAGATTCAAATCCTCAGGCGCAAACATAACCACATTTAACTGGCCAATATACAAACTGAGACGATTTTGCTCAAGATGATTCACCCGAGCCCTCTTTCCTTTTTTGGAAAGAATGAGCTCGAGTGGAAGTCCTCCACGTTTACGTTGAACATACCCTTCTATTTTACCATATTCCTGATCCCAGCGTATTAACTCACGATCATTCGATGTTCTATGCGACTTTGCCATGGACAGAACGTAGATTGCTTCCATAACATTTGTCTTTCCTTGAGCATTTTCACCAATTAATACATTGATTTTTGGAGAAAATGATAAATCAAGTGATGCATAGTTTCGGTAATTGGTTAATGCAAGACGTTCAATGTGCATTCGTTGATCCTTCAGTTATTCCTACGATTTTAAACTTTCCAACTTCAGGAATCGATATTTTATCACCGTCGTACAGCTTTTTACCGCGTCTTTGCTCTTTTTCTCCATTTACATAAACGACGTATTCTTCAAGGAACCATTTAGCCATGCCGCCCGAGCTAATTGCATCCGTCATTTTAAGTAATTGACCTAGCGTTATATATTCAGTATCTATTTTCAAGTCATTCATTCATCTTCAACCCTTCGTTTGTTAGTCTATCCCTACAGTTTACAGAACTTTTGTCCATAAGTAAAAGAGGATAGCCATTTATAGACTATCCTCCTAGTTTCAATATGTCCGTACAGGCAAGATAAGTTGTAAAATTGTATCGTCATTTGCCGATTTTAAAATGAATGGACGCATGGCTCCTGTGAATTGAATTGTAATATCCTGGCCATCTATCGCACGTAGAGCGTCCATCATGTACTTTGCACTGAATGAAATATTTAAGTCTTCACCAGTAATAGTAATTGCTTCAATTGTTTCTTCTACTTTACCAACTTCGGGCGAATTAGAAGAAATTTCGATTGATTTTCCTTCACCAGCTGAGAAACGAACGATATTATTTCGTTCTTCTCTAGCGAGTAGTGAAGCTCTATCAATAGATTGAAGAAGGGAACGACCATTTACAGTTACCGAAGTCTTAGATTCATCTGGAATGAGTCTTGACGTATCTGGGTAATTTCCTTCTAACAATCGTGAATAAAATAATACATTTCTTGTTTTAAACAAAACTTGTTGGTCGGCAATAATAATTTCCACGGATTCTGTATTATCAGGCAGTATTTTGTTTAGCTCTTGCAAGCTCTTTCCTGGAATTACAAAACTAAAAGGTTCCAAGGGCATTTCATCTGGAGAAGTTAATCTTCTCGCAAGTCTGTGACTATCTGTTGCTACACAGGATAATTTACCTTCTTTTGCTTCCCAATGTACTCCAGTAAGTATTGGTCTAGTTTCTTGTTGTGATACTGCAAAAACTGTTTCTCGAATGATTGACTTCATAAGGTCAGAGGGCATTGAAAAACTGTTGTCGTCTTTTACATCTGGAAGTATTGGATAATCCTCAGGATCTGATCCAATAAGTTTAAATTCAGATTTACCGGAACTGATGTGTGTTTGTAAACCTGTTTCAGTTTCAATCATTACGTTATTTGTTGGTAATTTACGAATAATTTCATTGAAAACTCTTGCTTGTAATACAATACTTCCTTTTTCGACAACCTTTATGTTTTGTTCACCATCTTTTTCAGTTGGCACAAAAGTACGAATTGTAATATCCGAATCACTACCGGTTAATGTCATACCTTTTTCTTCAATATCAATTTTAATACCAGTCAATATTGGAATTGCGACTTTCTGACTTATGGCTTTCATAACATCATTTAAAGCATCGAGTAATTCGTCTCTATTAATTTCAAATTTCATTTTGTAACCTCGCTTATATATTAATATTAGTAATTAATAAATAGTAGTAATAGTAGTAGGGCCTGTGGATATGTTAGCAAGCAGTTCTAGCATAGTAAATATAAGGTTTTCCACATGTGAATAACCTGTTCACGGCTATGCGAAACTTGTTATGGGTTATCAACAGATCACCCTCTACCCAAAGAACTTTTAATGTCTTTAACATCTTGTTGTAAAGATTCGTCATTTTTCAACATCGTTGCAATTTTATCGTGAGCATGAATAACAGTTGAATGATCGCGACCACCAAATTCAGATCCAATTTTAGGCAAAGAGAAATCGGTCAGTTCTCTTGATAAATACATAGCAATTTGACGAGGAAAGGCAACTAAGCGTGTTCTTTTTTTTGCCGAAAAGTCTTCTAGCCTCATATTGAAATGTTCTCCAACCTTTTTTTGTATATCAAGTATTGTAACTGTTCTTGGTCTTGCATTCGGAATGATATCTTTCAATGCATCAGCAGCAAGCTCCATTGTAATATCATTATTAACTAGGGAGGAATAAGCAACGACACGTATTAGTGCACCTTCTAATTCACGAATGTTTGAATCTATTTGGTTTGCAATGTACATCATAACCTCATTAGGGATATCAATAAGCCCATCCGCTTTAGCTTTCTTACGTAAAATAGCAATTCGAGTTTCTAAATCAGGCGGAGTGATATCTGTAATGAGTCCCCATTCAAATCTAGATCTAAGCCTATCTTCAAGTGTAGGAATCTCTCTTGGAGGGCGATCACTGGAAATGACGATTTGTTTAGCTTCTTCGTGGAGTGTATTGAATGTATGGAAAAACTCTTCTTGTGTTTGTTCTTTTCCAGCTAGAAATTGAATATCATCTATTAAGAGCACATCTACATTGCGGTACCGATTACGGAATTCGACCGCTTTGTTATCTCTAATCGAATTGATGAATTCGTTTGTAAACTTTTCAGATGTTAAATACACAACTTTTGCGTTTGGATCTTGATCCATTACATAGTGGCCAATGGCGTGCATTAAGTGAGTTTTTCCCAAACCGACGCCACCATAGATGAATAGTGGATTGTATGCTTTAGCTGGTGCTTCTGCAACTGCAAGTGATGCTGCATGAGCAAAGCGATTACCAGAGCCAATTACAAATGTATCAAAAGTATATTTTGGGTTAAGCATTCCCGGAATTGTACGTGTTCGAGATTTCTCTAAAGTCTTAACGGCTGGTTTTGGCAATACAAAATCAATTTCTTCCATCTCTTTTGGTACAACGAATTGAATAAGGCGATCTTCGCCCGTTAATTCGGATAAGATTCCGGTAATCAGATGTATATAATGATTTTCAAGCCAATCCTTTGCGAAGGAGTTGGGTGCCGCAATTGTAACTTCTTCTTCACCATAGGACATCAACTTCGTTGATTTTAGCCAAGTTTCAAAACTAGGCCTTGAAATTTTCTGTTCGACTTTTTCTAAGACCTTAATCCATAAATCTTCTAAGTGTTCCAATACTGTGTCTCCTTTACATATAAAATAAAGTGCGAGAAGATATGTATTATACACAGTTTTCTCATATGTGGGTAACTGTTATGCAAATGTGTTGAAAAATCTATCCACAATGTATTAACAACTGTGGATAGATAATTTACTGTTAAATATACGCACAAGCAAATTCTAATTAATTGTAACAGGGAAGTTCCATGAATACAAGGACTATGCCGACTTATCCACAAGGTCCGCAGATGTGGACAAACCTTTTATCCACAAGGCTTAGCATGTGAAAAGATTGTAGATAAGCCCTGTGGATTAAAATAATCTTAAAAATAATATAACCAAGCTGCTCCACGAAATAAAATCTTAATGTGGATAACTTCGCTTTGAAGAATCAAGGAATAAATAGTAACTATAATGATGGAAAAAGGAATCAATAAATAAAGGTTGACATTTGACTAAGAAAACGTATATACTATTCAAGACTGTCAGGGGAATTAAACCGACAATCATGCAGGAGGTGTCTTAACAGATGAAACGTACATTCCAACCAAATACACGTAAACGTAGTAAAGTCCACGGCTTCCGTGCTAGAATGAGCACGAAAAGCGGGCGCAGAATTCTTGCAGCTCGTCGGCGCAAAGGAAGAAAAGTGCTATCAGCATAAGGCCACTGAACCCTCAGTGGTCTTTTTTTCTTTATAATTAAATTGGAGCAGGTGTATATAATGAACAAACGCCAGCGAATAAAAAAAGATGAAGAGTTCCAAACTGTTTTTAAAAACGGTAAGTCCTTTGCTAATCGACAATTTGTCGTTTATTGTTATAGAAAAGAAAGTCAAGACACCTTTCGAATAGGTCTATCTGTTAGTAAAAAGGTAGGAAATGCTGTTACAAGGAATCGAATTAAAAGATACATAAGACAGGCATTTCTTGAAATGAATGAAAGTCTTCAAAATAATATGGATTATGTGATCATTGCCCGTCATCAGGCAGCCAAAATTGATTTTCATGAAACAAAGAAAAGTTTGCAACATGTTCTGCGTATCGCGCGTGTTTTAAAGAAAGAATTTAAGTAGAATGCTGCATATGAAAATGTTAAGATTGAAGAAGCAAGTAAATTTAGTGGATACAGCTTATTAGAATCTAATATTTGCACTCATATTTAAGCGGACCATAAAATGGTCTTACTATAGAAGAGTAGATTTGGGGGAAACAATTTGAAGAAGAAGTTATGGCTCATTCTCATGTTAACGGCATTGTCTGTATTTCTTGCGGGTTGTTCGGAATTCAACAATCCAATTTATGCTGACAGTTCAGGATTTTGGAATGAATACATTGTTTGGCCATTAGTATCCCTTATAACGGTGTTTAAAGACTTGCTTGGTACATACGGATATGGAATTGTTGCAGTTACAATAATTATTCGACTTGTTTTATTACCATTAATGATTAAACAAACACAAAGTTCTAAAAAGATGCAAGAAATTCAGCCAGAGCTAAAAGCTCTTAAAGAAAAGTATAAATCTAAAGATGCTGTTACACAGGAAAAGTATCGTACAGAGATGCAAAAGATTATGTCTGAAAAGAAAATTAATCCTGCGGCGGGTTGTCTACCAGTAATTATTCAAATGCCGATATTAATTGGTTTTTATCATGCAATTAGTCGTATGAATAGTACACCCGAAATTGTAATTGGTAAGTTCCTTTGGTTCGAACTTGGAGTTCCGAGTATTACACTTGGAATAATTGCTGGTCTTATGCAATTTGTTGTACTTCGTACTGGACCTGCAATGGACAATCCACAAATGAAAATTATGATGTACATCATGCCGTTCATGATTATGATTTTCGGAACATTTTTACCAGCGGCACTTGCACTTTATTGGGTAATTGGTAACTTTATTTCGATCATTCAAAACTTCTTTATCTACAAACCATATAAGAAAGTAGAAGTGGAGCCTATAAAAGTAGGAGGGAAAAGAAAATGAAAAAGTTGACGCGAAGGGGAGCCAATATTGAAGAGGCGATCTCAGCAGCATTAAAAACACTCGGCGTAATGCGTGAGCAAGTGAAAGTCGAAGTGATCGATAAAGGGAAAAAAGGATTTCTCGGTTTCGGTGCAAAAGAAGCTGAAGTAACCGTAACCGTCACAGAAGTAATTGGAATTTCTCCAGCTCTAGAAGATGCAACTGAATCAGCACCAAAAAGTAAAAATCCCGAAGTTCTATCACCTTTGACAAATACGAGTGAGGAACTAGAAGATCATGCGATTCTTCCTTCTGAGAAGCATGAAGATGATCTTGCAGAACAACCTTCTGACAAAAATGCGATTATAGAAACAGAAAACTATTTGAAGCAAATATCTGAAGGAATGGGTATAAATGATTTTCAAATTACATCTCAAGTCGATGGAAAGTATGTAACCTTTCAACTTGAAAGTAAAAAAGCAGCACTTTTAATAGGTAAAAGAGGACAAACACTGAATGCATTACAACAGTTATCACAGCTTGTTACTAATAAGTATGCTTCTCAGTTTAAAGTGGTTCGGATTGACGTTGGTGATTATCGAGATCGCAGGGAACAATCTTTAGAACAACTTGCGGAGCGAATGGCGGACAAAGCAGTACGTTCTGGACGAAAAGTTCAACTCGAACCAATGCCTTCTTATGAAAGAAAAGTAATTCATAATGCTTTATCTAATCGACTGGATATTGAAACTTTTTCAGAAGGATCCGATCCATACAGATATTTAACAATCGAACCAATTCGATAAAAAGATATTCCCCACAACGAAGTGATTACTTCTATGTGGGGATTTTTTGTCTAAAAAATTGAAGGTTGATGAATTATCCACATATTTGCGTTTGTTGTACTATGAGAAAATGCATATTTGTGATAATATATTATGTTAGATAGTCATGTCCGAAACATGTTGTCAACATGTGAATAACGTATGCCAGGAAGGTGAAAAAATGCAATTTGATACAATAGCCGCTATTTCTACCCCTATGGGTGAAGGGGCAATCGCAATTGTCAGACTAAGTGGGGATGAAGCTATCCAAATAGCAGATACTATTTTTCATTCACCGGGAGGCAAAAGTTTAGCAAAAGTAGATTCACATACAATCCATTATGGAAATCTTATAGATCCAAACACGAAAGAGATTGTTGAGGAAGTAATGGCATCTGTTATGAAGGCGCCAAAAACTTTTACACGAGAAGATGTTGTTGAGATAAACTGTCACGGAGGAATTGTGGCTGTGAATCGAGTACTTGGTTTACTTCTTAGAGAAGGCGCTCGTCTTGCAGAACCAGGCGAATTTACAAAGCGTGCTTTTCTAAACGGTAGAATCGATTTGTCTCAAGCCGAAGCAGTTATGGACTTAATACGTGCAAAAACAGATCGAGCAATGGACGTTGCGCTTAATCAGATGGAAGGTAAGCTATCTAGACTAATTGGCGAGCTCCGACTTGCTCTTGTAGAAACACTTGCAGAGGTCGAAGTGAAAATAGATTATCCTGAATATGATGATGTTGAGGAAATGACTGTTCCACTTATGATAGAGAAGTCTATGTGGGTCAGAGAAGAAATCGACAAGTTATTACTAACCTCATCACAAGGGAAAATTCTTCGTGAAGGACTTTCTACAGTTATTATAGGTCGACCAAACGTAGGTAAATCCTCACTTTTAAACAGTCTTGTACAAGAGAATAAGGCAATTGTTACCGAGATAGCAGGAACAACGCGTGATATAATAGAGGAATACGTAAATATTAGAGGTGTACCATTACGTCTCGTAGATACTGCGGGTATTCGCGAAACAGAAGATATTGTGGAACGAATCGGTGTTGAAAGATCCAGGAAAGTATTGAAAGAAGCAGATTTGATATTGCTTGTTTTGAATGGTTCGGAAGAGCTTTTAGTAGAAGATGAGCGGCTGTTTGAAGCAGTATCTGGAATGGATTTAATCGTTGTTATTAATAAAACGGATCTACCGCAAAAGATTAATATGCAAAGAGTATTAGAACTTACAGGTGTAGATAAAGTTGTTACTACGTCACTTCTAATCGATGAGGGAGTAACAGAGCTTGAAGAAGCCATTGCAGAACTCTTTTTCGAAGGAAATCTCGAATCGAATGACTTAACATATGTTTCAAATGCAAGACATATAGCACTTCTTCATCAAGCTCGTGCAACTATCGATGAAGCACTTGGTGCAGCTGAATTAGGGGTTCCGATTGATATGATACTAATAGATGTTACACGAACTTGGGAAATACTCGGTGAGATAATCGGAGACACTGTCCAAGAAAGTTTATTAAACGAATTGTTTTCACGTTTTTGCCTCGGAAAATAAAAATCAAAAGATAGAAGGTAGGAATAGAACATGCCACAATTTGAAGCAGGCACGTTCGATTGTATAGTAATCGGAGCCGGCCATGCAGGTGCTGAAGCAGCTTTATCCGCCGCTAAAATGGGAGCCTCCACACTTGTACTAACTATGAATATTGATATGGTAGCTTTTATGCCATGTAATCCTTCACTTGGCGGTCCCGCTAAAGGGATTGTCGTACGTGAAATAGATGCCCTGGGTGGGGCAATGGGGAAAGTAATCGATAAGACCCATATTCAAATGAGAATGTTAAACACGGGTAAAGGTCCAGCTGTTCGAGCACTTCGTGCACAAGCAGATAAGGTACTTTACCAACAGGAAATGAAACGTCTTCTTGAAGAACAAGATAACTTAACGCTTCGTCAAGGAGTTGTTGAGGAACTAATCGTAGAAGAGAACGAAATCAAAGGTTTAATTACACAAGTCGGTGCAATTTATCGTGCAAAAACAGTTATTGTAACAACAGGTACCTTTTTACGTGGAGAAGTTATTATTGGTGATTTGAAATATTCAAGTGGTCCGAACAATCAGATGCCTTCCATTAAACTCGCGGAAAATATTAGTAAACTTGGTTTTGAAATGGTGCGATTTAAGACAGGAACACCTCCGCGTGTAAATAGTCGTACAATCGATTATAGTAAAACTGAAATCCAACCAGGTGACGATATCCCTCGAGCGTTTAGTTTTGAAACGACTGAGTATATTACCGATCAATTACCTTGTTGGTTAACATATACAACAGCAACAACGCATGAAATTATCAATGAAAACATTCATTTATCGCCAATGTATTCTGGAGTAATTCAAGGTAAAGGACCGCGATACTGTCCTTCTATTGAAGACAAGATTGTCCGATTTGCTGACAAATCACGTCACCAAATATTTCTAGAGCCTGAAGGACGAAATACACAAGAAGTCTATGTTCAAGGATTATCAACAAGTTTACCTGAACATGTACAAAGACGACTTATAGAAAGCGTTCCTGGACTTGAGAATGCAGAAATGATGCGTGCAGGGTATGCTATTGAATATGATTCGATCATTCCTACACAACTTTGGCCAACATTAGAAACAAAGAAAATACGTAATCTTTATACTGCTGGACAACTTAACGGTACTTCTGGCTATGAAGAAGCTGCTGCACAAGGATTGATGGCAGGTATTAATGCTGCTGCTCGAGCTCTTGGAAAAGAAGAATCTATACTTAGCCGTTCTGAAGCATATATCGGCGTATTAATCGATGATTTGGTTACAAAAGGTACGAGCGAACCTTATAGACTATTAACATCACGTGCAGAATATCGATTATTACTTCGTCATGATAACGCAGACCTTAGATTAACTGAGATTGGATTCAATCTTGGGCTAATCGATGAAAAACGTTTTGCTTCCTATCAATTTAAAAAACAACAAATAGAAGATGAAGTGAAACGATTACGTAAAGTAACGATAAAGCCAAGCGAACATGTTCATGAAGTTATGCGTGAAACGATTGGGACTGAATTAAGAGAACCAATGAAAGCCGCAGATCTCTTGAAGCGACCGGAAATAAACTACAGTCAGATTGCGAAAATGATACCTTTATCTGAAGAACTGTCAGAAGCTGTTCAAGAACAAGTTGAAATTTCAATAAAGTACGAAGGATATATCGCAAAATCGATGCAACAAGTTGATCGAATGAAAAAAATGGAAAACAAGAAGATTCCTGATAATATTGATTATGAAGCTATTTCAGGAATCGCTAATGAAGCGAGAGCAATACTCAACGAAGTTAGGCCGTTATCGATTGCTCAAGCTTCACGCATGCCTGGTGTTAATCCGGCTGATATATCTATTCTTCTTGTTTATATCGAACATGGAAGAATCGCTAAAATCTCAGGCTGAATTGGTTAGGCCGATGTGGATTTGCTATCCATGTCGGTTTTTTATTAACTTTAATAGTTATGTACTTTTATTAATTAGGGGGGAAGTTGATGAACGAGGAACAATTCTTTGAAGCACTTAAAGAGAAGGGAATCGAGTTGGATTCCAACCAAAAAATTCAATTCCATTCGTACTATGAATTGCTCGTCGAATGGAACGAGAAAATGAATTTAACGGCAATAACAGATAAACCATCTGTGTATTTAAAACATTTTTATGATTCGATTACAGCTGGATTTTTTATAAACTTAAACGAAAGAAAAACAATATGTGATGTAGGGGCTGGAGCTGGATTTCCGAGCATACCTCTTAAGATTTGCTTTCCAAATCTAGAAGTAACCATCGTAGATTCATTAAACAAAAGAATCAGTTTCCTGGAGAACTTAGCAGATCAATTAAAACTTGAAAACGTTCACTTTGTTCATGCAAGAGCAGAAGATTTTGGACAAAACCCTGTATATCGGGAGAAGTTTGATATTGTTACTGCAAGAGCGGTAGCACGTTTATCAGTTCTTGCTGAACTTTGTGTACCACTTGTTAAAAATGGTGGTATGTTTGTATCTATGAAAGGTGCTGCGGCAGAAGACGAATTAGTAGATGCTGAAAAGTCGCTTTCAATTCTTGGTGTAACACTTAAAGAAGAGCATTCGTTCAAATTACCGGAAGAGAATAGTGATAGACATATCTTTATTTTTAATAAAACTAAAAGCTCTCCAAAAAAATATCCGCGTAAACCGGGGATCCCAAATAAGTCTCCGATTAGTTGAAATGTTTCACGTGGAACAATAATTAAAGAGGATATTCTATAAGTATCCCGAACTAATTAAAGTATGGAGTAGTTTTGAAAAGGTGGTGCCTTGATTGAAAAGTCCGTTTTCACGTTTTTTTGGTAGTGGAGATAAAGGTGAAGAGAAAAGTGATGATTCAGAAATAACGTCAGAGAACCATTCTGAAAAAATCGTTCAAGTAAAGATTGACTCAATAAAACCTAATAAATATCAACCTAGATCCATTTTTTCTGAAGAAAAGATCGAAGAGTTAGCTAGAACAATTCATACACACGGTGTGATTCAACCAATTGTTGTTCGTGAAATTGGCGAAGGTCAGTTTGAGATAATTGCAGGAGAACGTAGATATCGCGCGATAAAGACATTGGGTTGGTCGGAAGTTCCGGCTATCATACGAAATTTAGATGATAAAGAAACGGCATCTGTTGCACTCATTGAAAACTTACAACGTGAGGAATTAACCGCTATTGAGGAAGCTTTTGCTTATGAAAAATTATTAGAACTTCATTCTTTAACGCAGGAAGCTTTAGCTCAAAGATTGGGAAAAGGTCAATCAACTATTGCAAATAAATTAAGGTTATTAAAATTACCTGAAGAAATAAAAACTGCAATAATGACGAAAGAATTATCTGAGAGACACGCAAGGGCACTTATACCACTAAAAGAAGCTGATTTGCAAATCTCGATATATAAAGAAGCTGTAGAAAATCAAATGAATGTTAAGCAGTTGGAAGTTAGAGTTCAAGAAGTTTTAAATCCAAAAGAAAAAGAAGCGAAAAAACAAGTCCCTAAAAGAAAATCAGTTAGTAGGGATGTTCGTATTGCAGTTAATACGATACGACAGTCATTCGCACTTGTAAGTAAAAGCGGAATAGATTTGGTTACCGAAGAAGAAGACTCTGAAGACTTTTATACAATCACAGTAAGAATTCCGAAGAAAAAGTAAGGAAACTCTTGCATCATTATTGGCAAGAGTTTTTATCTGTAGGTTTATCTCACATCAAATATTGAACATTGTTCGTTAAAACGATTGATTTCTTTTTCTAGCTAGAGATTTCATATGAACTTCTTTAATCGTCGCCGTAGGAATGTACTACATAATGCAAACACCAATGGGTTATAAATGTTTCACAATATTATCAAAGCTGCTAATTGAAAATTATACTTCTTTTTTAGTTAGTATTGGTCATTGTGAATAGCTACCTTTGAAGGAATGACAAGTGTAGTTTGCAAAACAGAGAATAAGGTATGAAATTATATTTTAAAAGTAGGAAAGCAGGTGCAAGCGTGGGTAGAATAATAGCGATTGCCAACCAGAAGGGTGGCGTCGGCAAGACAACGACATCTGTAAACTTAAGTGCTTGCCTTGCTCATATCGGCAAAAAAGTACTTTTAATAGACACTGATCCACAAGGTAATGCAACCAGTGGTGTGGGTATTAATAAAGGCGATGTTCAACAATGTATTTACGATATTCTAATTGATGATGTTAATATAAAAGAGGTAATTTTATCAACTAAAGTTCCAAACTTAGATATTATTCCAGCAACAATTTCATTGGCGGGTGCAGAAATTGAGTTGGTATCAACGATTTCAAGAGAAGTACGAATGAAACATGCAATTCAGGAAGCGAAGGAAATGTATGATTATATTATCATCGATTGCCCACCTTCTCTTGGATTGCTTACCATTAATGCGTTGACTGCTTCTGATGCAATACTGATTCCAGTACAATGCGAATATTATGCACTTGAAGGACTTAGCCAGTTGTTAAGTACAATTAGACTTGTCCAAAAACATTTAAACGAGGACTTAATGATTGATGGTGTTTTATTAACGATGTTTGATGCACGGACGAATTTAGGTATCCAAGTAATAGAAGAAGTAAAAAAGTATTTCCAAGATAAAGTTTATAAAGCTATTATCCCGAGAAACGTTCGGTTGAGTGAAGCACCAAGTCACGGGGAACCAATTATTATTTATGACCCTAAATCACGCGGAGCAGAAGTATACTTAGAGTTGGCAAAGGAAGTGGTGCGCAATGGCTAAAGGTCTTGGCAAAGGTGTAAATGCTTTATTTCCTGGTGAGTCTCTTATTAAAGCAGAGTCTGTTGAACAAGTTAATGTAAAAAGTATAAAAGCGAACCCGTTTCAACCACGCAAAGTATTCGATGAAAAAACAATTGCTGAGTTAAGCGATTCAATTAAAGAACATGGTATTCTTCAACCTATTATTCTTCGAAAAAAAGGAATGTCCTATGAAATTGTTGTAGGTGAAAGAAGATATCGAGCAGCAAAGCTTGCCGGACTTCAGGAAGTTCCAGCAGTCGTTCGTAATCTTACAGACGAAGAAACTATGGAACTTGCTATTCTTGAAAATCTTCAAAGGGAAGATCTTACTCCAATTGAAGAAGCAGAAGCTTATCAGAATCTTATGGAAAACTTGAAACTTACACAAGAACAGCTTGCATTTCGTTTGGGTAAAAGCAGATCACATATTGCAAATCACGTTCGATTACTCTCGCTTCCAAAAAAGGTTCGATCATATATTATGGATAGTAAATTATCAATGGGGCACGGGCGAACCTTACTCGGAATTCGAAAAAAAGAACAGATTTCATTGGTAGCAGAAAGAGTATTAAGAGAAGGTCTCAATGTTCGTCAATTAGAGCGACTCGTCCAAAAAATGAATGAAGATGTTCCACGTGAAACAATTCCAGAAGTTAAAAAGGATGTATTTATTGTGGAACAGGAATCTAATCTACGTGACTATTTCGGGACTAGCGTTAAGATTACGAAGAGGAAAGATAAAGGTAAGATTGAAATTGAATTCTTCTCTGAAGAAGATTTAGAACGAATACTAGAATTATTGAATGACTGAATCGATACCTATTTTGCACAATTGCAAAATGGGTATTATTTATAAAATGGATGTGGTTGGTTGATTTTATTTGGAACGGTAGTTAATGTTATTTTAATAATAATTGGAGCTATAATTGGTCGATTTCTACATAATATTCCTGAACGTATGAAAGAAACAGTAATGTATGGAATTGGGTTAGCCGTTACTGTAATAGGAATACAAATGACATTTGAAAGTACACAAATTCTTATCGTAATTATTAGCATTGTCTTAGGAGCTGTTCTTGGAGAACTTGGGAATTTGGATGGTAGAATAAATAAATTAGGTGTATGGATGGAAAGTAAGTTGCCTAATCGTAACAATGGACCGGGAGTCGCCCAAGGATTTGTAACAGCAACACTCATTTTCGCTGTAGGATCTATGGCGATAATTGGAGCAATTGATAGTGGGCTTAGAAATGATCACGATGTTCTTGTGATGAAAGGAATAATTGATGGCTTTACTGCAATCATTTTAAGCTCAACACTGGGTATAGGAGTTGCGTTTGCAGCAATTCCTGTACTTTTATATCAATCTATTATTACGTTATTTTCAACACAAATAAGCCGATTTATTCCAGATGGATTATTAGAGTTTTTTATTTCTGAAATGACTGCAACTGGCGGATTAATGATTATTGCAATTGGTTTAAATTTGATTGGATTGACAAAGATAAGGGTAGCAAACCTAATTCCCGGTATTTTTGTAGTAGCTGTTGTTGTAACGATTGTCTATGCATTCTGATTTAGAACGGTTGTATGCAAGTAACAATGCTCGAGAAAGTGTTCGACTCATTTCAAAGGGAAGATGCAATCTTGTGCTCTGTAGTACAGCGTGTTCCATGAATCCAGCAATATTTACAATTCCTTTAATGGAGATATTACCAACTGCGGGTAGCTCTTTACCAACTGCTTTACCAGGTTGAAGAGGGCCATTGTGAATTAGTAGTTGTCCAATCGAACTAGATTTTCCAAGACAGGCATCGATGGCAACGATATAAGAATTAGGTTTCATTGCAATTGTCTCGTCAAACTTTACTTGTAAGTTAAGTGCATGTAGTGGGTTTTCCAAGGTACCGAATACGGGAAAAGGGAATATATGTGATTCCGTAAGTCGTGACCCGGTAAGAGGTCCTAATGAGTCGCCGGTAGAACGATCCGTACCGATGCAAAAGAAAGTTAAATCAGAAGAGTTAAAGGGAAGATGTTCGAGAAACACTGAACTTAACTTCCAAATTGCCCCTGATTCTTCGAAATGAATTCGATAATCATAAGTAGATATAGTGGTTGCTCTCATGACAAAACTCCATTCGTTATTATTTTAGAAGTATATGCAAAAACAGACTTAATTATACGAAAGGGGATAGCAATGGCTTTAAAAGAAGAGGTAGTAGAAGCAACATCAAATATTAAAAGTGTTTTGGATGTAGTTAAAAAATTAATATTTAATGAGGAAACCTGGGTTAAAGTAGGGTTTACTTCCATTAAGATTGTTTTTATCATTTTAATATCCTTTATTATCGTATCTGTTTTGAAATCAGTTATTAGAAGAGTGTTCTCTCTGAAATTAAAATCACGCTTACGGCCAACAGAGCGACGTGAAAAAACGTTAGTTAAGTTATTAGAAAATGCCGTTTCCTATATAATATATTTTGCAGCCATCCTTGCTATTCTTGCTGAGTTTATAGATATAAGCGGATTACTAGCGGGTGCAGGGGTTCTTGGTCTGGCTATCGGGTTCGGTGCTCAGAGTTTGGTGAAGGATGTAATCTCAGGGTTTTTCATCATTTTTGAAGACCAGTTCTCAGTAGGAGATTATGTTATGATCGGCACAGCTTTAGGTACTGTAGAAGAAATAGGACTTCGCACAACTAAGCTAAGTGCATATGGTGGGGAGATTCACATCATCCCGAACGGAAATATTGCTGAGGTCATCAATTATTCAATCAACAATTCATTAGCTATTATCGATGTACGCATTGGTTACGATATAGATATCCAACGTGCAGAAGACCTTATTGAAGAGTTTCTAAAGAGTCTACCGATTGGTTACGGCGGACTCATTGCTCAACCAACATTAATAGGTGTTCAGGATTTGGCGGCATCTGAAATTGTATTCGGTGTAACTGCACAAACAGAACCAGTTATGCAGTGGGCCTTTGCTAGAATATTCCGCAAAGATTTAAAATTATTTTTAGATCAACACGGCATCGAAATTCCTTATCCAAAAATGGTTGTATATCATAAGGAAGAACGGGGTGAGCAGGAATGAATGTTAAAGAATTCATGTTAAATGACATTGTTGAAATGAAAAAGCAACATCCTTGTGGAACAAACGCGTGGAAAATCATTCGTATGGGTGCAGACATTCGAATAAAATGCGAAGGTTGTGGTCACAGCGTTATGATTCCGCGTAATCAATTTGCAAAGAAAATGAAAAAGGTACTTCTGAGAACCGATTCTTGAAGGTAAAATAGACTTTTACCGCAGTTATCACTATAATAAAAGAGTTGCAATCAGATTAATAATTACTTTATGTGTAATTAATGAAAACTCCCATCAGGGGATAAATGTAGTGAGCTATTTTTGGCAGTGTCTTAACACGGGCTGAATGATTATAAAGAATAAAGAGCAAGTAGAAACATCACTGATATGGATGAAAGGTAGTGGAGTATAATGGCATTAACAGCTGGAATCGTTGGACTTCCCAACGTAGGGAAATCTACATTATTTAACGCAATTACAAAGGCGGGGGCGGAAGCTGCAAACTATCCGTTCTGTACGATTGATCCAAACGTAGGAATTGTTGAGGTACCAGACGAAAGACTCGATAAGTTAACAGAATTGGTCACACCGAAGAAAACAGTACCAACCGCATTTGAATTTACAGATATCGCCGGAATTGTTGAAGGTGCGAGTAAAGGCGAAGGTCTTGGAAATAAATTTCTTTCTCACATAAGAGAAGTTGATGCAATTTGTCAAGTTGTTCGTTGCTTCGTTGACGAAAACATTACACATGTTGCAGGTAAAGTAAATCCAATTAATGATATAGAAATTATTAATCTTGAACTTATCCTAGCGGATATGGAAAGCGTTGAAAAACGATTAGCACGGGTAGTGAAAATGGTTAAGCAAAAAGAAAAGGAAGCTATGATTGAAGAGCCTATCCTTATTAAATTAAAAGAAGCGTTTGAAGATGAAAGGCCAGCTCGTTCAATTGATTTCACTGAGGATGAATTGAAGATAGCAAACGGCATGAATTTATTAACAATTAAGCCGATGCTTTATGTAGCAAATGTCGCTGAAGATGAAATTGCAGATACAGATGAAAATGAACTTGTACAACAGGTTCGTGATTTTGCGAAAATAGACAATGCTCAAGTAATTGTAGTTTGTGCAAAAATCGAAGAAGAAATGGCCGAATTGGATGATGAAGACAAAAAGATGTTCTTAGAAGAACTTGGAATTAAAGAGTCTGGATTAGATCAACTCATAAAAGCTACGTACTCTTTACTTGGGTTTGCAACCTACTTTACTGCGGGGGTACAAGAAGTGCGAGCGTGGACGTTCCGTAAAGGAATGAAAGCTCCACAGTGTGCCGCAATTATTCATACGGACTTCGAACGAGGTTTCATCCGGGCGGAAACAGTAGCATATGACGATTTAGTTGAAGCAGGTTCAATGACTGCAGCTAAAGAGGCAGGTAAGGTTCGATTAGAAGGAAAAGAATACATTGTAAAAGATGGCGATGTTCTATTGTTCCGATTTAACGTATAAAAAGAAGTTACCCTGCATTATTGAAGGGTAACTTCTTTTTTATTTAACTTCTTTTTCGATACGTTCCGGTGCGAAGACATAAAGTTTTGGTAATTTTGGATCATCTTTAATAAGCCAATCATTGGGTAATCTTTTTAATTTACGATACATTTCGAAATCACCAGCGGCTCCTCCAATAAGAAGTGCTGCTAGAATGATTAGAACAAGTTCTCCTTGATAAAGCCCGATTATTGCAGGAATAATACCTGTCATCCAAAAAGGAAGTAGTAGGGCTTTTCTTATTGCTTTATTCGTCATAAGTTTGTCTGTAGTTGCATATGCTATGCCTAATTTTAGATTCACCCCAACAACCATTCTCTTCCAGGGTACGTGGGCAAACACCCGAAATCCGAGAAGATGAAAAAACTCATGCAAAACAATGAGTAAAACATAGCCGACTATTAGAAGTAAAATAGAAATAATATCTGTGAAAAAGTAAATTGCTTTTTCCAGTATGAAGTGTATAGCTAGCAAAAGAACAAGTGAAAACGCTGTAATATACAATCCGTGCTTAGCTACTTTTGGTAAATCAATTTCGATCACTTCGTCTGGTTCTGGAAAACCACTCAATATATTCACCTCTTTCTTTTAGTATACAAGAAAAGACTTGATTTCATTGAAACTGCATGATATAATATACTGATGTGAGTAATAATTTTTTACTTACTCCTTGCCCGCTGTCATCAGCAGGGCCCAAGTCCATAAGGAGGTGACTAAAGATGAGAAAATATGAAATTATGTACATTATCCGCCCAACGGTTGAAGATGAAGCTAAAAAAGCTTTGATTGAACGTTTTAACGAAGTACTTACTTCAAATGGTGCGGAAATCATCGAGTCGAAAGAGTGGGGCAAACGCCGTTTAGCATACGAAATCGACGATCTACGCGAAGGTTTTTACCAACTCGTAACGATGAACTCAGGTTCAAAAGCACTTGAAGAATTTACACGTCTAGCTAATATTAACGAAGAAATCATTCGTCATATGGCTGTACGTTTAGACGCATAAGCTATGAAATCTCGAATTACAGGATTTACCTGTAATTATGATGAGGGAGGTTGAATTCTGATGATTAACCGTGTCGTTTTAGTTGGCCGACTGACGAAAGACCCTGAACTCAAGTATACACAAACTGGTATTGCTGTTACTCGTTTCACATTAGCAGTAAATCGTACTTTTCAAAATGCCCAAGGCGAAAGAGAAGCTGATTTTATTAGTTGTATAGCTTGGAGAAAACAAGCCGAGAACGTCGCAAACTTTTTAAGAAAAGGAAGTCTTGCTGGAGTAGATGGCCGTATACAAACGGGTAGCTATGATGGACAAGATGGAAAGCGCGTCTACACGACAGAAGTCGTAGCAGACAGCACTCAGTTTCTTGAACCAAGAAGTGCGAATTCTGACAGGTCTGGATCTTCTCAAGGAGCATCATCCTCTGGTTCTCAACAAAATCAGCAACCAAGCTATCAACAGTCAAATCAACAAACTCAGCAGTCGAATAATCAAAACTATACCCGTACTGACGATGATCCGTTTTCGCCAGGTGGAGGTCCGGTAACAGTATCGGACGACGACCTGCCGTTCTAACACTATTGTAATCAGTATGAATTTACTAATTTAAACTAGGTATAGTAATTATCAAAAAAACCGAGTCGATTAAATTTAATCGTACTTTATAGTTAGGAGGAAAACAATATGGCACCACGTCGTGGAGGTAAAAGACGCCGTAAAGTCTGTTACTTCAATTC
Organism: Sporosarcina siberiensis; assembly: GCF_042681925.1. Classification (NCBI taxonomy): domain Bacteria; kingdom Bacillati; phylum Bacillota; class Bacilli; order Caryophanales; family Caryophanaceae; genus Sporosarcina; species Sporosarcina siberiensis. The sequence goes on along the minus strand of NZ_JBHUGI010000025.1, from coordinate 48,459 downwards.
CAATAACATCACACACATCGATTATAAAGATACTGACCTACTTAAGAAATTCGTTTCTGAACGTGGAAAGATCTTACCTCGTCGTGTAACAGGTACTAGTGCGAAATACCAACGTAAACTAACACTAGCTATCAAACGTTCACGTATTATGGCTCTTCTTCCGTTTAGTTCTGAAGAGAGATAAGACAACCTTATACAAATCGCCTTGCCGTTCCGGATTATCCGGCGGGAAGGCGATTTTTTATTATTTATATAAAAGAAAGCCATAGAAAACCTTTAAGTACATACGTTCTGATTTTGGTTTATAAGCGTCAAACATGATATAATAAAAGTTCTATTCATATAGCTTAAATCCATAGTCATACACTTGACTAGATCAATTAGTTAGACATCTAACGAGTAACCGGAGGAATCAATAGTATGCAGGAGGATAACGCAAAAAAAATTACTTATGGTGCCATGATGATTGCATTTTTCGCGATTTTACTTGCGATTTCGTTTTATATACCAGTACTTGGTACTATAACGATGTTTTATATACCATTACCACTTATACTTTATCGAATTAGAAACGACAGAGCATCTTCAATTCTAATAATGTTTACTGGAATTGTTTTATCTCTATTAATTGGAGGTATTTACTTAGTACCATTTGCAGTAGTCTTCGGGATTTTGGGGATCGTTATTGGTGACACAATAAAGTTAAGAAAGACAAAGTTATATACATTTATGGCTTCAGGCCTGACGATTTTAATAATATCTGTCATTATGTATGTAGGAGCAGTGTTGTTTTTAAAGTTTAACTTTATAGAAGAGATAATGAGAATTATGCAAGTTGCACGTCAGGATGTATTAGCCTTTTTTGAAACATACGGAGGCGAACTTCCCGCGAATTTTAAAGAGCAACTTGATGCTTCAATTGCATTTTACCAAGCGGCAATCCCTTCAGTATTTATTATCGGTGTATTTAGTTTTGCCTTTATATTTGTATCACTTAACATGCATGCAGTCCAAAGGCTTGGAAACAACGTTGTGAAGTTTCCTCCGTTTCGAGAAATGAAGTTACCGATGATTACAGTATGGTACTACTTACTTGTATTGCTTGCGGGATTTCTATTTGAGATGGAACAAGGGTCAAACGCAAATTTAATATACGTAAATGCATCTATAGTTCTGAGATTTTTATTTTTCTTACAAGGAATTTCATTCATCCATTACTTTATGAATGAAAAGAAATTGCCGAGGTGGTTGGCGTTTATAGCAACAATTTTTGCATTGATACTACACCCAATTACAATAATAATCGGTATATTAGATTCTGGAATTGGGATTAGAACTTGGATTAAGAAAGATAAAACGAAATAAAGGAGGTGACAACAATGACTTCTTTTTTTAGAAAAAGGGCAATACGGTATCCATTGTCAGTATTGTCTTTTCTAGGTGTTTTAGCCGCAGTTCTGTTATTTATGACGAATTTCTGGGCTGCGTTGATATTCTTTGTATTGTTTGTGATCGCTTTAGGGTTTGCATGGAGAATTGAAGAACAAACATATGTTGAAACTGAAAAACATATTGAAACTCTTTCGTTTCGAATGAAAAAGGTGGGTGAAGAAGCCCTTCTACAATTACCTATTGGGATTATTCTTATAAACGAGAAGAATATAATAGAATGGGTAAATCCTTATGTATCTAAGATATTTGAATCGGAATCTCTTATAGGTGAAGAGTTGTTTAGTTTAACTGAACAATTCCATTCAATCGTAAATGGTGAAGATCTTGAAACGGAGAGTTTAAAAGTAGGAGATCGAACTTTCAAGGTAGTTTATAAAACTGAAGAAAAACTTATTTATTTATTCGATATTACAGAAAGAGTAGGAATGAAAAAGTTATATTTTGCGGATCGTACAGTTATTGCAATTATTCTCATTGATAATTACGATGAGTTGGCACAAGCGATGGACGATCAAACAAGAAGTCAACTCAACTCCCTTGTCACCTCGCATATTAATAAATGGGGAACTGAAAATGGCATTTTTGTTAAACGAATTGCTTCAGACCGATTTTTAGCTGTATTTAACGAAGAAATTTTAACCAACTTAGAAAAAACAAGATTTTCTATTTTAGATGATATTCGAGAAACAAAAGCAAATCAAAGCACTGCATTGACACTTAGTATAGGAGTCGGGATGGGGTCGACATCACTTAATGAACTTGGGGAATTGGCTCAATCCAGTCTTGACCTAGTACTTGGACGTGGTGGAGACCAAGTAGCAATCAAGCAACCGGATGGAAAAGTTAAGTTTTATGGCGGTAAAACGAATCCTGTTGAAAAAAGGACGAGAGTACGCGCTCGAGTGATTTCACATGCATTACGTGATTTAATCAAAAGTAGTGATAAGGTATTTATCATGGGTCATAAAATGCCCGATATGGATTCCATTGGAGCAGCAATTGGTGTTCGAAAAATGGCGAAATTGAATGGTGTCGAAGGATATATCGTTGTAAACTATGATGAGTTGGACGGAAGTGTATCTAGGCTTATGCACGAAATTAAGCAAGATACGGATTTATACAGCAAGTTCATAGAACCTGAAGTTGCGTTGCCGTTAATCACGGAAAGATCACTAGTCATTGTCGTGGATACGCATAAACCGAGCTTGGTAGCAGATGATCGACTTCTAGATAAATCGGAGAAAGTAGTCGTGATCGATCACCATAGACGCGGGGAAGAATTTATCAATAACTCAATGTTGGTTTATATGGAGCCGTATGCCTCATCAACAGCCGAGCTTGTAACAGAACTTCTCGAATATCAACCAAAGCATGAAAAACTAACAATGCTTGAAGCGACCACTCTATTAGCTGGAATTATTGTTGACACAAAAAGTTTTACACTCCGTACAGGGGCTAGAACGTTTGAAGCTGCTTCGTACCTTCGAACAAATGGTGCAGATACCATTCTTGTCCAAAGGCTATTAAAAGAAGACATAGACACTTATGTGAAACGAGCAAAGATTATTGAAACCGTTGAGTTAACGGAAGAAGGGGTCGCAATTGCTAAAGGTGCTGATCACACAGTTTACAACTCGGTTCTTATTGCACAAACAGCAGATATTCTATTGACAATGAAAGATGTAACAGCCTCGTTTGTGATTGCTGAAAGGGCTGATGGTAAAATAGGTATCAGTGCCAGATCATTAGGTGAACTAAATGTTCAACTAGTAATGGAAGAACTTGGCGGTGGTGGCCATTTAACAAATGCGGCCTGTCAGTTGGACGTTGAGACTATAGCAGAAGCAGAAGTAATTTTAAAATCCGTTATAGAAGCAAAAATAGAAGGGGGAAATTAATAATGAAAGTAATCTTTTTAAAAGACGTTAAGGGAAAAGGACTAAAAGGTGAAGTTAAGGAAGTATCAGTAGGATATGCACAAAACTTTTTATTTAAAAACAATGTTGCGATTGAGGCTACACCTGCAAACTTAAGTAGACTTGAAGGACAACAAAAGCGGGTTGAAAAAAATGCAGCTGAAGAGCTTGAAGAAGCTAAAGTTTTAAAAGAACAAATTGAAAAAGTAACTGTAGAAATGAAAACAAAATCAGGTGAAGGCGGCCGTCTATTTGGTTCAATCACTGCAAAACAAATTGCTGATGAATTACTTGAAAAAGATGCAATTAAAATTGATCGTCGAAAAATGGAACTTCCTGAGCCTATTCGAGCACTTGGACACACTAATATTCCGGTTAAAATACATCCTGATGTAACTGCTACACTTAAAGTACATGTGACAGAAGAATAAAAAGGGAGACTTATTGATGAATCAGATGATCGATCGTGTCCCACCTCATAATAACGAAGCGGAGCAGTCGGTTATCGGAGCAATCTTCCTAGAACCGCAAGCGCTCATTACTGCAGCAGAAGTTCTTATACCTGAAGACTTTTATAGAATGGCACATCAGAAGATTTTTAACACGATGATTAAGTTAAGTGATAAAGGACAAGCGATAGATGTTGTTACTGTCACTGAAGAATTGTCTGCTAAAAAAGAATTAGAAGATGTTGGCGGAATCTCTTATTTAACTGAGATTGCCAATTCAGTACCAACAGCGGCAAACATTCTTCATTATTCAAATATAGTCGAAGAGAAGGCATTACTGCGACGTCTTATTCGAGTTGCAACGACAATTGTCGAAGACGGTTATACACGTGAAGATGAAGTGGAAGCACTTTTATCAGAAGCTGAGAAAAAAATGATGGAAGTTGCAAACCGTAAAAATGCTGGAGACTTTAAACATATTAAGGAAGTTCTTGTAAGCACATATGATAATATTGAACTGCTTCATACACAAACAGGTGACGTTACTGGTATTCCTTCAGGCTTTCGTGATTTAGATCGACTTACGGCAGGATTTCAACGCAATGACCTTATTATTGTTGCTGCACGTCCTTCTGTTGGTAAAACTGCATTCGCACTGAATGTCGCTCAAAATGTAGCGACTAAAACAACTGAAAACGTTGCAATATTTAGCTTGGAAATGGGTGCAGAGCAACTCGTTATGCGTATGCTCTGTGCAGAAGGTAATATTGATAGCCAGGTACTTCGAACAGGAGCATTACAGACAGAAGATTGGCGTAAACTAACGATGGCTATGGGTAATCTTTCAAATGCCGGAATATTTATTGATGATTCTTCTGGGCTACGGGTCAGTGAAATTCGTTCGAAATGTCGTCGTCTTCAACAGGAACACGGATTGGGTATGGTTATTATAGATTACTTACAGTTACTTTCCGGTAGTGCTGGATCTGGTGAGAACCGACAACAAGAAGTATCTGAAATCTCGCGTTCCTTAAAGGGACTTGCAAGAGAGCTTCAAATTCCTGTTATTGCTTTATCACAGTTGTCACGTGGTGTTGAACAACGACAGGACAAACGCCCGATGATGTCTGACTTAAGAGAATCTGGGAGTATTGAGCAAGATGCTGATATTGTTTCCTTTCTTTATCGCGAAGACTATTATGATAAAGAAACAGAAGATGAGAATATGATTGAGATCATTATAGCTAAACAACGTAACGGTCCAACAGGTACGGTAAAACTTGCATTTGCAAAGGAGTATAACAAGTTTGTGAATGTCGACTGGAGTCAACACGAATCTCCGGCTTATTAATAAAAATAAAAAGGATGTTGTTCGACCCGATTGTATGGGTTCGAACAACATCCTTTTTTGTTGTTTCTACCAAAATCGACGCCACAGGATTCGGTAATATGACAAAAATGACATTCAAAAACGGTCGTATTATGTAGAAATAGGTCGAAATATAAATTCACAGACTATTCCAGTGTGATTTTAGTAGCTATTAAATTCAATAATATGTAATTAATTAAGAATATATGGATGCTATTATACATTCTTGTTACAAATGACTTGAATGCAACAACAGTAGAGTAGTATATGTTAGATTAGAGAGGCGTGAAATTTATTCGGATTCAAATAGACAAATGTTTGTCTTCTGATGTAAAGATACGGGAGGAATTTAGCAGTATGATAACAAAACTTATAAATGATAAATCTAATAGTTCTTTGAATGGCAGGAAATCTTCGTTCAAGCAACTTTATAAAGTTCTCTTCATATCGATTTTACTTGTTAGTTTTACTTTGAAGAGTGGTTTGGCAAACGAAAGTTTACAAACTGTATTTCATGTTTATTCCGATGGAAACTACATAGGTGTTTTATCGGATGAATCAAAAATTGAACAAATGGAAAAGGAAATGTTAAAAGAGGCATCTTCCAAATACGTTGATCAGTCTCTTACAATTGGAACAGCTATTACAGTAGTTCAGGAACGTGTTTTCACTGCGGGTACTGATGATGCTCTGGTTTTAGATGAATTATCTGAACTTTTGTCTGTACAAGCGGATGCAATTGGTTTATATGTCGACAATGAGCTGGTACTCAATCTAAATAACGTGTCGGATTACGATGAAGTAATTCGAAAGCTAAAATTACAAGAAGTTACGGAAGAAGAACTCAGCGCATATGAGGCTCAAAAACAATCCAGTACTTCTATACCACCATTAAAAGAAAATGAAACACGTTTAGCGAATATTATTATGAGTGCAGATATAGATATGAAGAAAGGACAAGTAAAGCCTGAGGAAATTATGACCGTGAATGATGCAATCACGTATCTTAATAAAGGTACACTAGAAGAAAAGAAATATAGTATTCAAGCTGGAGATCATATCGGTAAAATAGCAAGTGATCACAATATGCCAACAGCTAAACTATTGGAAATTAACCCAGGACTTACACCAGAAACAATACTTAATATTGGTGAAGAATTGAATATTACTGCTGTTGAGCCGTTCTTGGAAATAGAAGTACATTACGAAACTAAAAGTGTACAACCAATTAAACATCAACTCGTCACAGAAGAAGATAATTCAAGCTATAAAGGTGATACAAAATTAAAACAAGAAGGTTCTGACGGTGAGCAGGAAATTACAGAACTCATCCGTAAGAAAAATGGTCAAGTTATTGGGAAATCAGTCATTGATGAAAATGTACTTATAGAAGCAAAAGACCAAATCACTATCGTTGGAACAAAAGTAACACCTTCCAGAGGTGTGGGAACTTTTCTATGGCCTGCTGTGGGCGGATATGTTTCGAGCCAAATGGGGCATAGGTGGGGTCGATCTCATGATGGAATTGACATCGCTCGTCCGTCCTCATTTGCCATTAAAGCCTCTGATAACGGAGTCGTTAAATTTGCTGGGTGGGATAGTACTTACGGAAATAAAGTGATTATTAACCATAACAACGGTTATGAGACTCTTTATGCTCACTTATCCTCCATTAATGTTAAAGTAGGACAAGTTGTTCCACAAGGCACGAATTTAGGTGTGATGGGTACGACTGGACGTTCTACAGGAATTCATCTTCATTTTGAAGTAAGGAAAAATGGCTCGCTTGTGAATCCTTTAACTGTTTTACGATAAATAGCAGTAGAATGGTGCGAAAAACTATGCACCATTCTTTTTTTATCCTTAAAGAATACTATAGATTCCCCAGGAAATATCCTAGGAAATAATTCTTTTATAAGTGCGGATCCTATAAAAGAGTGATAGAGTAAAAAGAACACATGCAGAATATAAAATGACTTGAGGAGGATTTTTCATGCAAAATAAAACTATTCTTGTCGTCGATGATGAAAAACCCATCGCAGACATTCTTGAGTTTAATTTAAAAAAAGAAGGCTTTATTGTCTATTGTGCATATGATGGCGAAGAAGCACTTAAAAAAGTAGAAGAAGTAAAACCGGACCTTATGCTTTTAGATATAATGCTGCCCAAAAGGGACGGTATGGAAGTTTGTCGGGAAGTTCGAAAGAAGTATGATTTCCCAATCATAATGCTGACAGCGAAAGACTCTGAAATCGATAAAGTATTAGGACTTGAACTAGGTGCAGATGATTATGTAACAAAACCGTTTGGCACTCGAGAACTGATCGCTCGTGTTAAGGCGAACTTACGCAGACATATGAAAATTGTTTCAGAAGATGAGGAAAATGAAACGAATGATATTACGATTGGTCATCTTACTATTCAGCCGGATGCCTATCTTGTTTTAAAAAGAGATAAGACAATTGAACTGACACATCGTGAATTCGAACTCCTTCACTATCTTTCTAAACACATAGGCCAAGTAATGACACGGGAACACTTATTACAAACTGTTTGGGGTTATGATTATTTTGGTGATGTTCGAACAGTAGATGTAACAATTAGACGATTACGTGAAAAAATAGAAGATAATCCAAGTCATCCAGGATGGATTGTGACCAGACGTGGTGTCGGTTATTATTTACGTGATCCAGAGCAGGAGTAGAAAGTATGCAGAAAGTCGGTATTTTTCGTTCTATTCACGTTAAATTCGTTCTTATTTATGTACTGCTTATTTTAATTGCAATGCAGATTATTGGACTCTATTTTGCTCGTGAGCTTGAACATACATTGAAAACAAATTTTACCACATCAATTGATGATCGAATGAATCTCGTTGAATTTAGTGTTCGTGAAGAAATGCTGAAAGATAAATATCGACTCGTTGACGATCCTACCCTTGAATCGAATTTGAGGAGCGTTCTTTCGGGTATTACTTCTGAAGGCGATATACAAGAAATTAGAGTTATAAATACACAAAACCTAATACTTGCAACGTCAGTTCTAGATAACCAGTCTATGGTTGGTCAACGTTCTATGGATGACCTTGTAAGAAGATCAATTACTTCAGAGTCACCTTATGAGGTAATTGAACTTGATGAAAATACGAGGAAAAGAATACTCGTCAGAGCTACCCCAATTATTTCAGAAGGTGAAGTTATTGGGGCTCTTTATCTTGAGTCAAATATTGAAAAAGTATATACACAAATGGATGAAATTAACCAGATACTGGCTGGAGGCACAGCGGTTTCTTTAACGATTACAATTATTATCGGTATATTCATTGCCCAGACGATGACAAGACCGATATCAGACATGAGACGGCAAGCCCAGGCGATGTCTAGAGGTAACTTCTCAAGAAAAGTACGTGTTTATGGTAATGACGAGATGGGACAATTGGCAATTGCGTTTAATCACTTAACCAATCGCCTTCAGGAATCACAAGCTACTACTGAAGGAGAGCGTCGAAAACTAGCTTCGGTCCTTGCAAATATGACGGATGGGGTAATCTCGACCGATCGAAAAGGACGAGTTATTCTTATAAATGAAGCTGCACTTCTTATGCTTAGAATGACTGAGGACACTGTGTTGAATAGACCTATTTCTTCGATTTTAGGTGTTGAAACAGAATATGCATTTGAAGATTTAGTTCAAATGAAAGATTCATTGACTCTTGATTTCAGCTCAAATGAACGACCTTATATTTTACGTGCGAACTTTTCGGTTACACAGAAAGAAACGGGCTTTGTTAATGGTCTTATTGTAGTTTTACATGACAATACCGAGCAGGAAAAGATTGATATGGAACGAAGAGAATTTGTTTCAAATGTTTCTCACGAACTACGTACGCCGCTCACAACAATGCGAAGTTATTTGGAAGCATTAGCTGAAGGTGCATGGCAAGACTCTGAGATTGCACCATCGTTTCTTCATGTAACCCAAATGGAAACGGAACGAATGATTCGACTTGTTAATGATTTGATGAAACTGTCTCGTATGGATAGCGGAGACTATGATTTGAATAAAGAATGGGTTGATTTTAACTACTTTTTCAGTCTTATAATTGATCGTTTTGAGTTTTCAAAATCACAAGACGTTCACTTCAAAAGACTTTTACCTTCATCAGAGTCTTTTGTTGAAATTGATACAGACAAGATGACGCAAGTATTGGATAATATCATATCTAATGCATTAAAATATTCCCCGGATGGTGGGGATATCCGTTTTAGTATGGATGTCTTAGATGATCAGATTATAGTAAAGATTTCAGATGATGGTATGGGAATACCTCTCGAAAATGTAAAGCGTATATTTGACCGCTTTTATAGAGCAGATCGTGCAAGGTCTCGTGCTATGGGTGGAACCGGACTTGGACTTGCAATTGCACGTGAAATGATCGAAGCACATGGAGGGGAAATTTGGGCAGAGAGTGAAGAAGGAAACGGTACGACAATTTTTTTCACATTGCCATTTGAACCTTTAGAGGACGGTGAGTGGGGTTGAAATACATTGAAACAGTAAAATCAGTGATTCTTGTATTCCTAATCATTTTAAGCATCACACTGACATTCTCAATATGGACGTATACTCCAAAATATAAAACGATAGAACAGACTCCGACGATTCCCACATCGATTGTGGACGAAGATAAGAAAGAGATTAAAGGGATTCAAGATATTATTAAACCTTACAAGCTTTTATTTAATTTTGAAGAAGGTATGAAAGGAACCACGGATTCAGACGCACTGGATGAAAGTATTGAAGCTATGAAGGAATGGAAAATTACAGAAGTTACTTTAGAGGATTCTGAGTTTACCGAAAAAGACTTAGATGTATTTTTAAGAAAGAAAAATCGGTTTACGCTATACTACCACGGAGAAGTACCACTACCTGTATATGATGTGGTATTGAATAAGGAAGATTCAAACTTTCCTGAAGCATCTTTCGATCGCCTCGTCGTAGACTGGAATCCTGCAAGTACAGCAATGGAAATACATTTCATTAGTAGAATGAATGGATTGCGCTATACCGGAAAAATAAATGAATATCAAAGCTTCAATCGTAAAGTTTTACCAAACGGTCGCAGCTATTCAGATTATGTTGAGGTAGATGCCGATAAAAGTCCCTTTATTGCAGTTCCTAAAAATCCAGTGGAATTAATACGTAATACGTTCTATCAAGCTGAAATTAGTCCAAGGCGTTTTAAAGATGCACTCTTTAGAGATCCTAATGCGGTGCGACGTGGACAAATCTCATCTTCGCGCGAGGAATATCAAGACGATCATGCGATTATGCGAATTGAAACAATGATGAAGACGTTGAGTTTCTTTCATCCTGTTGCAGAAAGTACTGAACTGGCAATCCCATCAGAATTGCTTTTTAACACAATCGATTTTGTAAATGAGCACGGCGGTTGGACCGATGAATACAGATACACATTTATGAATCCAAAATCTAGAAATGTGAAGTTTCAACTTTTTATTCATGGTTTGCCTGTTTATAGTGATACAACCTACACTGAAATAGAAGAAATATGGGGTGACGATGGAATTTATGGTTATATTAGACCGTATTATACGCTGAATCTAACATTTCCATCAGAGACCCGTTATACATCTCTTCCCTCAGGTGTAGAAGTAGCGGAGACGCTCAAGAGTTCTACTGAGATTGATTTTAATACTGTAGAAGAAATAGAAATGGGATACTATATGAAACATGACACAGACCAACGTTTATTCCTTTTAGATCCTTCTTGGTTTTATTTTGCAAATGGGAAATGGAATCTATATTCACCCGATGCACTTGGAGGTGACAAGATTGGATTGGAATAAAACAAAAACAATTTTCATCGTCGTATTTTCAATTTTAAACGTATTTTTATATTCACTGTATGTTACACAACGTTCCGAAACTCTGAATGTGAAAATTCAGGGGAATGTTTCAATAGAAGACTCGCTGCGTTTTGATAATATCACTTACGGTGAGCTTCCAAAAAACAATGAAGACTCTTATTTTGTATCCGCGGAAATTGCTGTCTTTAGCGAAGAAGGACTAGCAAGTCTTCAAAATCAAGCTATAGAAGTGGAAGACGGTACCCACTTGTATTCAACAATTAAAAAACCAATTTCGCTTAATGATTCAAGTGGAGAAATTGATTTTAATTCATTCCTTTATGATTATGTTTTGCATGGTGAGCAATATGTTTTGTGGAAAAGAAATGATAAAGAGCGTAAAGCAACATTTTTTCAACATGTTAGTGGTCAGCCAATCTATTTCAACCAAAATGCCATGTTGACTCTTTATTGGAATGAAAGTGATGAAGTCATTCGCTACGAACAACGGATGTTTGGAGAGTTTGTAAGTTTTAATCGAAAGAAAGACGTGCTACCACCGTTACAAGCAATCAACACGTTGAATACTCGAAACTATTTAAAACCGGACTCTAAAGTACTAAGTATGAAACTTGGATATTCGACACTTGCACAACTTACCAAGACTCAGGTATTTGCACCAACTTGGTATATTCAAGTAGAATTGAGTAGTGGAGAACTAGAAGACTTTTTTATTAACGCAAATGATGGTAAAATTATAGAATTTCAAAGTGAAAAAGTAGAACATAAAGAGGAATAAGGGGTTTTTTAGAAATGCGTTTTAGTGTGCTCGCAAGTGGAAGTAGCGGAAATGCAATATATATAGAAAATGATGAACATAACTTTCTTGTAGATGCGGGTTTAAGTGGTAAAAAGCTTGAAAGTCTTTTTGCAACTATCGATCGGTCAATGAAAAAATTAGATGGGATATTTGTAACACATGAGCACGGCGACCATATTAAAGGACTCGGTGTTGTTGCAAGAAAGTATGGTGTACCCATTTATGCAAATGAGAAAACGTGGCAAGCCATGGACGGCTTAATCGGTAAAGTCCCTTTGGAACAACGCTTTCAATTTGATATGGAAACCGTACAATCTTTTGGTCAACTAGATGTTGAATCTTTTGCGGTATCGCATGATTCAGTAGATCCTATGTTTTACACCTTCCATCAAAATGGTCGTAAACTCGTCATTATCACGGATACGGGGTATGTAAGTGATCGAATGAAAGGCATCATTCGAGGTGCGGATTCCTACGTTTTTGAAAGTAACCATGATGTTAGTATGTTGCAGATGGGTCCTTATCCTTGGTCCGTAAAGCGAAGAATTCTAAGTGATGTAGGCCATGTGTCAAATGAAGACGCTGCGGTTGCAATTAGTGAAGTCGTTGATTTGAAAGAGACGAAGATTTATTTGTCACATTTAAGTAAAGATAATAATATGAAAGATCTTGCTCGAATGAGTGTGAGTCAGACGCTTCAATCATGTGGCGTGATTGCGGGTGAATACGTGCATCTCTATGATACAGACCCTGATCGACCGACTGACCTTATAACTGTATGAAGGACCTTGCCTGCGGGTAAGGTTTTTTTAATTTAAAAAGAATTGTTGATTTTGAAAATGAGTGAAATAGGGTACAGTTGAATAAAAGTGGTATAGAAAGGATGAGATATATGGATGAGAACTTCAATCCAATCGAAAATAAAGAATCAAACCAATCAATTCTTAATAACGATCAGAATAAACGTTCAACACTTGAACACAAACCTCCCAAGAAAAAGAGAACTTTTATTACTGGATTAGTTTTAGGTATCCTTGTATCTTTAGTTATTTGGTTTATTTGGGATGATAAAGAAATTACACAAAGTGAAACTAGTCCGTCTGCTGCAGAAGCTTTACAATCGGATCGTGTTTCTGTGGAAGTAACTACTGATGTAACTGGAATTGTGGAAAAGGTAGCAGATTCCGTAGTTGGAGTGACAAACTTGAAATTAGTACGCGATATTTGGTCATCGTCTCAAATGACAAAAGAAACAGGAAGCGGTTCTGGAGTTATTTATAAAGAACAAGGAGATAAAGCATATATCGTAACCAATCATCATGTTGTTGAAGACGCTGAGGAACTTGAAATTACATTTGATGATGGAAAAAAAGCAAGTGGACGTCTCGTTGGTAGTGATATATGGACAGACCTGGCAGTCATCGAAATCGATGCAACTGAAGTTAAAGCTATAGCAAAGTTTGGAGATTCTGATGCATTAAAACGTGGCGAAGCAGTGATTGCAATTGGTAATCCGCTTGGTCTAGGATTTTCCGGTTCGGTAACAGTTGGCGTTATTTCTGGAAAAGATCGATCGATTCCCATTGATTTTAACAACGATAATATTGTCGACTGGTACGCTGATGTGTTGCAAACGGATGCTGCTATAAATCCAGGGAACTCAGGCGGCGCATTAATGAATCTCACGGGACAACTTATTGGCATTAACTCAATGAAGATTTCACAAGAAACTGTGGAAGGAATCGGGCTTGCAATACCTATAAATCTTGCCATTCCAATTATCGAGAAGCTTGAAAAGTTTGGTGAAGTACATCGACCAACAATGGGTGTAACCTTACTCGATCTTTCAAGCATACCTGGACAACAACAGCGTAGCATTTTAAAAATACCTGATTCCGTAACTGAAGGTGTCGTTATCAATGAAGTTATTCAAAATTCACCCGCGAGTTTAGCAGGCATTGTTCAATATGATGTCATAGTGGAAATGGATGGAGAAAAGATTGGTGATATGGTTAGTTTACGGAAACATTTGTATAATGAAAAAGAAATAGGAGATTTACTGAAAATGAAAGTATATCGAGGCAGTCAACTATTAGAAATTGAAATGGTTCTGAAAGACGGTACGGCATTTTAAGATCTTTTTCATACACAGGTATTAAGTATTCTATCCACAAGGGACAGTCATCCAAATGTATGAGCATACTGTGAATTGTTTTTGATAAATTCGTCTTTGTGGATAGAATCGTTTAATTGTGAGTAAGTTTAATTATCAAATAAGTAAGGGCTGGAATAAGGATTTATAGCCATCTAACTCATAAGGATCAGTCTTTAGAAGATTTCATTGGCATCCAAAGTGGAAGTGTTTTAACTGGCTTTCATCTTGAAAGTAAAAGGTTATCCACAATCAATTGTTGTTGTGGAGAGGCGATATTATATCTTGTGGCGAACAAACAATCGTACACAATATGTAGTTAGGCTCTGTGGATATGTGCATAAGATTTGTTTGTAACTATTAGAAAGAAGTGGATAACCTATGAATATAACAATTGTGACTGTTGGTAAATTAAAAGAAAAGTATTTGAAAATGGGAATAGAAGAGTTTACGAAGCGTCTTGGTGCTTATGCAAAAGTGACGATTATTGAAGTGCCAGATGAAAAAGCTCCTGAATCTTTAAGCGATGCAGATATGGAAATCGTGAAGAAAAAAGAGGGAGAGCGAATCCTATCGAAAATTGGTGCTGATGCATATGTAGTTGCTCTTGCAATTGATGGGAAAATGAAAACATCAGAACAGTTGGCGGCAGATATGGAATCCTTGATGACTTATGGTAGAAGCAAGGTGGCATTCGTTATCGGAGGATCGCTCGGTTTACATACTGATGTTTTAAAAAGGGCGGACGAATTATTGTCCTTTTCCAAAATGACGTTTCCACATCAAATGATGAAACTGATTTTAGTAGAACAGATTTATCGTGCATTTAGGATAATGAAAGGTGAACCGTACCATAAGTAAATGAGTTTTTTGATTGACTAGAAGTGTATTGCAGACAATTTTAAACATAGGTTTTCTATAAGTTAGAGAGTGAAAATAGTCATTCTCTACTGCGATTTGTCTGGAGACGCTGGCGTTAATCAATACAAAGGAGACTTCCGTTAATTTAGGGTACTTGATACCGCTTTAACAGCTGAAAACTTTACAGCGAAAGGGAGGTTTTGCATGAACCGTTTTATAGGCCTGGTCGCAAGTATATTATTACTATTAACGGGATGTAGTCAGGAAGGGGAAAAGAATGTGAAGAAATACTCAGGCGAACTTATTCAAGCGGTCGAGAACAATGATATAAAAAAGGTTCAAGGAATTTTAAAAGATACGTCATATCCAATAAATGAAATGAATAATGAAAAGGAAACGCCTCTTTTAATTGCTACTCATGACAATAATATCGAGGTAGCGAAACTTTTAATTAAAGCGGGCGCAGACATTAATAAACAAGATAGTATTCAGGATAGTGCCTATCTATATGCAGGTGCACAAGGTAAAACAGAGATTTTAAAATATATGATCGAGCATGCGGAACCCAATCAAAATATTGTTAATCGCTATGGTGGCAATACGTTAATACCCGCTGCTGAAAAAGGGCATTTAAACAATGTGAAGTTACTTTTAGAAGATGGTAAAATAGATATCGATCATCAAAATAAGTTTGGCTATACGGCATTAATTGAAGCAGTTGCATTAACTGATGGTTCAGAAGTGTATCAGCAAATTGTACAGGAATTAGTAACATATAATGCGAATAAAGAACTTCGTGACAATTCGGGTAAGACAGCACTTGATTATGCTAAGGAGAAAGGCTATACAACAATGGTTAAAATATTAGAAGAATAAGAGAAAAGTGATATAGCCATAAGGATTGACCCAGTTGTACTAAAATCGTGTGAGATTAAAAAAGATTCTAGATGATGAAATCTGGAATCTTTTTTGTGGTTATTTTAAGCTTGATTAAGATTTGTTCGAAATGATTGTTATATGTTGTTGGAGAACTTTTAAGTCGAGTGGTAAATTCGGTCCTTGTTCACCGTCTATATCACTTTCTTGTGTCTCACCGGCAGAAGTCGTTATGTTGACCTGTCCTGTTTTAAAGTATTGAACGTTTTCTGATTCTTTTAATTTGCCCATCACGATTGAAGGGGTCATCTTCGCAAGCTCAGTTAAGTTAAGGTGTTTAACCGCGAAGATATGGAAGTTTCCGTCTCCATTTTCAACTTCGTTTACAATTGTTTTGATACCGCCTAGCGAGTCGATGAGGGAAATTAGGACAACCGATACGTCACCTTCCCATATATCTTCTTCCATCTCAAACTTAATCGGAAAAGTGTGGTCATCCATTATTTCTTTCCCGATTGCTTTCAAGTAGGCAATTGGTCCAATTTTAGATTTTTCTGCACTGTCGACATGATGAATTGCTTTAGCAGCACTTCCAATTCCTAAAATATTTGTAAAATAAATATCGTCGTTTGCCATTCCAATATCAATTTTTGTTTCAGTACCTGAGACGAGCAATTTAATCGCGTCAACAGGTTTCATTGGAATGTTTAATGAACGAGCAAGATCATTCACTGTGCCCATTGGAATGATTCCAAGTTTTGGCGGGTTATTAAATGGAGCGAGTCCATTGACAGTTTCATTCACAGTCCCGTCTCCACCGAGTGAAACAACGAAGTCATAGTTATTTTCTGCAGCTTCTTTTGCAAAGCGTGTCGCATCACCTTCGCCCTCCGTATATTTCACAGTGATTTCACTGTATGTATCTTGGAGTGTTTCTCTAATTTGTTCTTCATATTCTGTTGCTTGTTCTTTCCCTGAGGAAGGATTAATAATGACTAATGCTGATTTTTTCAAATTGTTCACTCCTTTTATTCTTGTAACTTACTATCTATTACCTTTTTGTATCTATTTCAATCATTTTTCATGAAAGAATGATTGAAGTGATTATTGTCAAGATGTTACTCAATAATATTCAGTTAACTGTACCCGTCGTGTTTATGTATCGTTTGGTGAAAGGGGAAATTTCAACGTTCTTAGGACAACCTGTGCATCAAATAATTCCATTGCCCAGGTACCTTTTATAGATATACTAATTCATCTAATAATTGTTATCCGAAAACATTAATTAATTCTAAAGATTTTGTGTTATAGTTTAATTGACCTATTAAATTGTTGGATATTTAGGCCTAATAGTGAAGTGTAAGTAATAAAAGTTGCAAATACATTCAGAGTGTACGAAGTAAAGGGATATGGCTCTTGTTATAAATTATTGAAATTATTAAATTTATAAAGGAGTTTGGTGAGTTTATGTCTAATAAAAAAAGACCGCTTGAATTTGGTTTTCATCCAGTGAGTTTAAGTTTCCGGAATCGGACTTTAGAGAAGGAATTTAAATATTTTAATGATAGCGAAGTGCGAGTATTTCACCAGATTAGTATTATACTATCTTACTTATCCTGGATTGTCGTAGGCATATTATCGTATATAAGCTATCCAGAATATTATCCTCAGGTTGTTAAAGTAATAATTTTTTGGTTATATCCAGTACTTACTGTAAATTTAATAGTTTTACATTTAAAACGTTTTTTGAACTATTATCAGCTTCTAACAGTAATTTCAAATATAACTGCCGGACTTGTTGTTGTTATTGTTGGTCATATTATATTAGAAAATATTGTTTTGACGATTTGCGGAATAACTGTAGTAAGTATGTTTACCTTTTATATTTACAGACAAAGATTTAAAATTGCTGTTCCAATCACCCTTGTCTTAGTTTCCTTCTACCAAGTTGTATTGTTCGGTACAAGTGAAGTTGGAATATACTCTTCACTTTTATGGGTGCTAGTAATTACTTGTATTGTTGGCGGGAATATTATGGAACGGGCAAACCGTAGAACGTTTATTCAGAATAAGTTGCGACAAATGGCAGAGGCTGAAAACCGTGATAAGAGTGAATTTCTAAACAACATGTTTAACCTCGTACCGGTGCCTATCATTGTCGCGGAAGAAAATCATAAAATTCTAGAAGCCAATCCAGCAGCAATGGAGCTTTTCGGCGAACACCAGCATTATATTGAAGAGTTATTAGTACCTTCCAAGCGTCATCGAATGGCCTTGCTTAGAAACTTTATTAAACGGACCCCCATACACAACTTTGAAACAGAAATATTGAAGAAAGATGGTACTGTTATTTCTACCTTGATCAGTGTAAATTTTGTAGAAAGGGAAGGGCAGAAGATTACTATTTGTGCCATCCAGGATATCTCTGGCCGGAAGAAGGCGGAAGAGAAAAACACATATCTAGCCTATCACGACACATTAACTGAACTTCCTAACCGACTTCAGTTTACTCAGAAACTAAAGCAGTTTGTAGATTTGAAGAATCAAATTGCTGTATTATTCATGGATTTAGACAAGTTCAAAATGATTAATGATACTCATGGTCATACGGTCGGTGATAAACTATTGCAGGAAGTTGCAAAACGTTTAATCAATTGTGTATCTGAAGAGGATATCGTATTCCGAATAGGTGGCGATGAATTCACTGTAATATTGTTAACAAATGAGAAATCTAAGGTCTCTCGGATTGCGAAGAGGATTTTGACGGAAATTGGGAAACCACTTGTTATTGAGAACAATGTAATTTATGTAAGAGCGAGTATTGGAATCACCCTGTATCCAACAGACGGAGAGAATGTAGAAGAGTTGATCAGGGATTCGGATTATGCTATGTATCACAGTAAGATATTGGGTGGGAATAACTACAAATTCTTCACTAGTTGTATGAGTCGTTCTCTTGAGGAAAGAGTCAACCTTGAGAGAGATCTTCATAGCGCGTTAAAAAATGATGAGCTTGTGTTGCACTATCAGCCACAAATAGACTCTCAAACGGGACATGTATTTGGTGCAGAGGCTCTAATTCGGTGGGAGCATCCAAAACGAGGTCTAATCCCTCCAAATCAATTTATTCCGATTGCGGAAGAAACGGGACTGATTATCCCGATAGGAGAATGGGTGCTGAGAATGGCTTGTATGCAGGCAGAGGAATGGAATCGCAAATATGATCACCCTGTCCATATAGCTGTAAATCTTTCAATCAAGCAATTTGTGAACAATGATATTGTTAAAACTGTCGAAAGAACGCTTCATGAAACTGGTTTGGATCCGGAAATCTTGGAACTTGAGTTGACAGAAAGCATTTTCCTAGAAAACACTGAATCTATGATATCAACACTAAATAAATTGCAGAAATTAGGGGTTCGAATCTCAATTGATGATTTTGGAACTGGATATTCTTCTTTGTCCTATTTAAAGGATTTACCAATCGATTCAATAAAAATTGATCAATCATTTATTAGAGACCTATGCGAAAACAAAAAGACTGCATCTATTATTTCCGCAATCATTACTTTGGCAAAAAATTTGGATTTAAAGTCTGTCGCGGAAGGGGTAGAAACTCCGGAGCAATTTAACTATTTTAAAATGGAGGGCTGTGATTTAGTGCAAGGCTACTATTTTAGCCGTCCATTGCCGGCCAATCAAATAGAAGCCTTACTTGACCGTACCGAGTGGGGTGCTGGTACTATGAATAATAATTTCGCTACAGTGAAGGAGACTCTTGAAACAATTATGTAATGTAATTCAAATTAGGCTTCTGGTAGAGTGTAAAACTTCTTAAAAGTATAATGGCAGTCGTACCATAAATAACGAAGGTTATAACTGTTATCCATCCAAAACATTGCTATAATAAACGAGTATCTAAAGCTCATCTGTAGCTTTGGATGCTCTTTTTTAGGATTAATAAGATAAGTTAGGGAGTTGGATATAGAGATGAATAAGAAAGATATTGCATCAATACGCAAACAATTTAAGTTAGATAATGAATTACTGACAATTGCTGATATTTATAAAGTGTATATTAAACAGGAAAGCAGTGAAATTTTTCATGAGGAGAAACAGTTGTTTTCCATGTTAGAACGTGAACAACAAGAGTTATTCCTTACAAACTTTAAAAAAGTTTTGGGTGGAAAACTGGGCATGAAGTTATTTGAAGTGAAATTTCAACGTCAAACAGAAGAGCAGACAGATCATACGCAGCAGCATCTATATAAAGGTCTTCACGCAGATGGTATAGAAGAATGGAAAGCGGATATGAATCGAATTGCACTGAAAATGGTGGAGGAAGTCCAATATGAAAAAGATATAGTTGTCACATTCGTTCGAGGAAATTATTTTATACCGGCAAAACATAATTATGATGAACACGGTATGGCACCTCGTGACGAGGCATATACAACTCCTTTTATTCTTTGTAGTTTAAATCAGACTGAACTGCCGAAGCATTCACTTACCTTTGATTTTGTTGAGAAAGAATATAAGTCAAATACAATGGCGGATCCTGTCATTAATCTTACTTCTCCGATTGGAGGATTTTTGTTTCCTGTCTTTACCGATAACGCAGCAGATGTCAACCGCATCCTTTATGCTGCAGGAAAGGCGAATAAGCCAGATCTCCATTTTATAGAGAAAGTTCTTGATGGCGAAGAAATTATGACTGCAGAAGATGACAAAGCTGTCTTCGAAGAAATTGTAAAAGAAGTGATTGGCGATGAAGTGAATGCACAAACTCTGGCCAGTGTTTATGAAGAAATCAATCGTATGATGGATGAGGAAGATGCTGACGATGAACACACCGTTATGCCTACATTAGACACTAAAGAGATGGAACGGGTGTTACAGGCCTGTGGTGTGCAAGATGTGAATGCGGAAAAAGTGGAAATGGCTTTCCAAAAGGTGATTGATGATGAAACATATGAAATGCAAGCGAGTCATATCCTTCCAAGTTTCACATCGAAGTCCATAAAAATCAGCACAAAAGTGGCGAATATCGCAATTAGTCCTCAAGATTTAAAATATGTTAGACAGGTCAATTACAACGGTAAACGTTGTTTATTAATAGAAGTCGAAGAAGATACGATAATAGAAGGATTTAAGCTCGTTCAGGAAGAATTATTGTATTAACAATGAATGTAATTTGACTTTTCTAAAAACACGGTAGTTGTCTGAGCAAAATAATGATATAATTAAGTGAAATACAGAGAAGAGGTGATAAATAGATGATCACTAAAATCAATCAGTTGTTTAAAAATCAAAGAGATGCCCATGTTCTGTATTCCTATAATGAGATGAGTAGTTATCTCAAGCAAGTCTTAAACTTTATAGAAGAGGCTATCAAGTCCGAAGAATACGTTATTTTAATTGAAAATGATCGTATTTACCCTATTATTCATAAAGAGTTGAGTGCTCGGTTAACAAAGGACGAAATGAAGTATCTTCACTTTGTAAATAGTTTTGACTTCTATTGGTCGAGTGGTAGTTATCATCCTCCTGCAATCGAAGAGTACTTTACTGAAATGGTCCAGCCCTATGTGGAAAACAAAATTTCATTTCGATCTTGGGCACATGTGGAGTGGGCGAGTATGAAAGAACCGCTACACCTTATAGAAGACTTTGAGAAGATAGTAGACCAAGCTGTGAGTTTGCTGTCGTTTCCTTTAATTTGTGCATACGAAGCAAAGAGAATGCCAGAGTATTTAAAAAATATTTTGTTGGAGACACATCCTTATGTATTAATGGAAGATGATTTTGTTATCTCTGAACAGTATAAGCCATTGAATACGGGAGAATAAAACACGCTTGGTGCAATTCCTCCAGGCGTGTTTTATTTTCCCGTTTTTGAATCATACTTAAATTATCTTTCTTGCAAGGGTATAATGCTTAATCTATAAAACAATATGATATAATTAAAATAGAACAGATATGCGACTAGGTCGCTCCTCACATTGATGTGAAGACTAAGCAGATGGCCCTTATCTTCTGCAAATAAATAGAGTAAGGAAGGTTAAAATGAATAACAGAGAAACAAAAACAGACGTTATTCTAATTGGTGCTGGAATTATGAGTGCTACTTTAGGAACAATGTTGAAGGAATTAAAACCAGAATGGAATATTAAAGTATTTGAAAAGCTCGATACAGCAGGAGAAGAAAGCTCTAATGAATGGAATAATGCAGGTACAGGGCATGCTGCACTTTGCGAGCTTAACTATACTTCTGAAAAACCAGATGGTTCAATAGATATAAAAAAAGCGATTAAAATTAATGAACAATTCCAGATTTCCATGCAGTTTTGGTCTTATCTTGTCACTAAAAAGTTGATAAAAAATCCCGAAGACTTTATTATGCCATTGCCGCATATGAGTATGGTACAAGGAAAAGACAATGTGGCCTATTTAAAGAAACGCTTTGAAGCAATGTCCGAGAATCCTCTTTTCAAAGGCATGGAGTTTTCGGATGATCCGGCAAAACTGATGGAATGGATTCCTCTTATTATGGAAAATCGTTCGGCAGATGCTGTTATTGCGGCAACAAAAATCGACACGGGTACCGATGTTAACTTCGGTGCTTTAACCCGAATGTTACTGGATTATTTAAAAACTCAAGACGTAGAAGTTAATTACAATCAAAGTGTTGAAGATCTCAAACGTACGGAAGAAGGCAATTGGGAAGTAAGAGTCAAGAATAATGCTGAAGGAAAAATCGAAAACCACACAGCTAAATTTGTGTTTGTAGGAGGCGGAGGCGGAAGCTTACACTTACTGCAAAAGTCTGGTATTCCTGAAGGGAAACACATTGGTGGGTTCCCAGTAAGTGGAATGTTCTTAGTGTGTAACAAACCTGAAATTGTTGAGAGACATCATGCTAAAGTATATGGAAAAGCGGCAGTTGGTGCACCGCCAATGTCTGTTCCACATCTTGACACAAGATTTATTGACAATAAAAAGTCATTGCTTTTTGGACCTTTCGCAGGATTTTCTCCAAAGTTTTTAAAAACAGGTTCGATGTTAGACTTAGTAACTTCAGTAAAGCCAAATAATGTTGTAACTATGTTGGCTGCAGGTGCTAAAGAGATGTCATTAACAAAATACTTGATTCAGCAAGTAATGCTATCCAAAGATAAGCGCGTGAAAGAATTACAGGTATTTATCCCCAACGCTAAAATTGAAGATTGGGATACCGTTGTAGCCGGTCAACGTGTACAAGTTATTAAGGATACTGAGGCTGGTGGTAAAGGAACTCTTCAGTTTGGTACAGAGATGGTTACTTCGGCTGATGGTACAATTGCTGCTTTACTCGGCGCGTCTCCAGGTGCGTCTACTGCAGTTCACGCTATGATTGAATTACTTAAGAAATGTTTCCCGGAACATATGTCGGAATGGGAACCTAAAATTAAAGAAATGATTCCTTCTTATGGCAAATCACTTATGGACAACCCTGAACTTTTGGAGGAAACTCACGCTTTCACTGGAAAAACGTTGTTGGGTTTAAGCGACAAAAGTGAGTCTGTAGACAATTCTTTAGATGTGGAACCAGAAGTAGTTCAAATTGATATCGAAACGAATTAAAAAATAAAAGTAAGCTTGGACGGCCGGTGCTAGGCTGTTCTTGCTTACTTTTTATTATGTTTTTAAAATAAAGGGTATTCTTTAATCCTCCATCTTTAAGTGATAAGATTAAATGAATACTAGAAGATGAGATGAGGGAAATAACTTGTTTCTAGACAAACTTAAGAACCAATTAAATGAAAGTAAATCCCTATTTATCGGTGAAGATACAGCTTTTCGTTCTGCAATTTTAATCCCACTTGTTTTAGTAGATGGCGAATGGCATGTCCTTTTCGAAGTGCGCTCATTCACCATGAGAAAACAGCCAGGTGATATTAGCTTTCCAGGTGGTCGCATTGACTCTACAGATGCATCTCCAGTGGCGGCGGCTTTAAGGGAAACACAAGAGGAATTAGGTATTGACCCCGAGACAATAACAATTGTTGGGGAATTAAGCCCTTATATTGCATCTTCCTCATTTGTTGTGTATCCGTTTGTGGCAACCATTGATTACAATCAAATTATTCATTCGTACAATAAAGATGAAGTCGAAGAGGTATTTACAATCCCAATCAACTGGCTTTTAAACCATGAACCCTATATGCATTTAATAAGCATTGATTCAGTACCCTCACCAAATTTTCCTTATGAAAAGATAATGAACGGTACACGGTATCAATGGAGAAACCGGTCAATGGAAGAATGGTTTTTTGATTATGAAGAGCGTACGATTTGGGGACTAACGGCTCGGATTTTAAAACACTTTATAGAAATTATGAAATTAGATAACCGAAAAGTATAAGTGTTTAAGCAGTGTATTTTAAAAGACATGTTAAAATGTAATTTCTTTTGTTAGATAAATGCATTGGATAAGGTAAAGGTTTATACTGAAGACAAGGTTTCAAAGGTTCTGGAGGGATAAAGATGAATAATAATGATCGATTGGTTAGATTACGCTATGCACTGGATATAAAAGATGCTGAAATGGTTGAGATTTTTAAACTAGGCGGTATGGAATTAACAAAACAAGAAGTACAAAAAATGTTGTCAAAATCAAAAGGCAATGCTGCTACTGATCCAGAAGAAAATGAAAATCAAGTTAATGAGTATGAAACAAGTCTTGAAAACTCTTCATTTGAATCCTTTTTAAATGGATTCATAGTCTTCAAAAGAGGGGAACAGGAATCAAAACCTGGGGCTTCTCCGAATCAATTCTTAATGACTAAAGACAATCGAAATGTAAATAATGTTTTGCTTAAAAAGTTGAAAATCGCACTTTCTCTAACAAGTGAGGACATGTTAGACATCTTAATAGACGCTGGAGTAACTATTTCAAAAAGTGAATTGAGTGCAGTTCTTAGAAAAGAAGGCCAACGTAATTACAAAGAATGTGGCGATCGCTATGCACGAAATTTCCTAAAAGGATTGGCACTTAGATATCGAGAGTAAATAATTATAGGAAAAAGGTCAGGATTCTTTATCGAATTCTGACCTTTTTATATGGTTTTTACAGGTTTTCGTGTGATGAGAATCGAATGGATAAAATACATACGTACTATTATTAAGCTTAATTGAAATGGAGGTTGGAAATCATTCCTTTAGAGATTGTACGAAATGATATTACAAGAATGGAAGTAGATGTCATTGTAAATGCAGCAAATAGTGCCCTTCAAGAAGGCGGTGGAGTATGTGGTGCCATCTTTAGTGCTTCTGGTGCAGGCAAATTGCAGGCGGCATGTAATGAGATTGGTAGCTGTTCTGTAGGACAGGCTGTTATGACAGAGGGTTTTCAATTAAAAGCAAAGAAAATTATTCATACGGTTGGTCCTATTTGGCATGGCGGAAGTTCAAACGAAGAACATCTTCTTTCGAATTGTTATAAGAACTCGCTATTGCTTGCGGTAGAACATGGATATGAGAGCATTGCATTTCCACTTATTTCTACGGGCATTTATGGGTATCCGAAGGAGCAAGCTATACAAATAGCAATTTCGACAATTAGTTCATTTCTAATGGACCATGAAATTCATGTTTATATCGTTGTTTATGACAAAGATGCATTCGGACTAACAAAGAAACTGTTTCCTAAGATAGATCAATATATCAATGAGCATTATGTAGAGAAACAAGATACTCATTTTCTCCTAGATCGTCGTAATTCAAACTATGAATTCGAACAAGTTTTTGAGTTGAGAGAAGAACAAGTGTTAGAATCTCAGGTTTCTTCCGAAGAATCATTAAGTAAAAATCTGAAAAGTAGAAGTTTGGAAGCTGTTTTGAACCAATTAGAGGATTCGTTCACCGTTATGCTCTTTCGATTAATTGATGAAAAAGAGAAAACAGATGTGGAAACTTATAAAAAAGCGAATATTGACCGTCGTCATTTCTCCAAAATTCGCAATTCCATAGATTATACTCCACAAAAAAAGACGGTCATTGCATTTGCAATAGCGCTCGAGTTAAATTTAGATGAAACGATCGACTTACTAGGAAGAGCGGGGTATGCATTATCGCGGAGTAACAAGTTTGATGTTATTATTGAATACTTCATCGAAGAAAAAAACTATAATATTCATGAAATCAATGAAGTATTATTTAGTTTTGATCAAATAATACTAGGGGCTTAATTGTCGCTTTAGAAGCGACCCATTCGTTCAATTAAATTGTTATTCTTAATTTATTAAGTTAATCGGTCAGAAAATCCGGTTACAAAGTAAATAGGAGGATGATGAATATGAAAAGAGATGTAACTGAATTAGTTTTTATTATAGATAAAAGCGGCTCTATGGCTGGTCTTGAGGCGGATACAATTGGCGGGTATAATGCGATACTTACTAAACAGAAAAGCGAGGCAGGTGAGGTAGCTGTTTCTACAGTGCTTTTTAATCATGAACTAAAACTAATTCATGACCGTATGAACATAATTGAGATTGAACCTATCTCAGAAAGAGAATACGAGGTTGGTGGCACAACTGCACTACTTGATGCAATTGGTTCTACAATCCATAAAATCAGTCATGTGCAAAAAAGTAAAAGTGAAAAAGGCAGTAGCGGGAAGGTTCTTGTAGTAATTACTACGGATGGAATGGAAAATTCAAGTAAGGAATATACTAACAGTATGGTAAATAAACTGATTTCCCAACAAAAAGAAAAATACAATTGGGAATTCATATTCCTTGGTGCCAATATAGACGCAATTTCTACGGCGGCAAGGTTTGGTATTCATAAAGACTTTGCAGTTGAATATCATGCGGATAATGAGGGAACGCAGTTAAACTATCAAGTACTTAATGAAGCTGTTACTTCCTTCCGACAAGGTAAGAAAATAGATCGTTCTTGGAAGAAAGATATTGAAGAAGATTACGAGAATCGTCAGAAGTAATTATGAGGTATTTGTGTTAAACAATCGTGAATTTTGATTTTTCATGAATGTTTAACACAAACACCTTTTTATTTTGACCCAATACCACCTCAGGCTATAGGAGCGGTATCTATAAGCGCTTTTGTAAGAACCTGATAGAATGATGCGTTTTTCTATTTTAAAAGGCTAATACGAGCAACTGTAAGGCTGGTTTTTTATGAAATACAAATATAGTGGTACTTTCCATTTTGAATTATGATAAAAGAATGATGTTATTTTAATTGTAAGGGGATTCAGAACTATCGAATTTGATAATAAACAGCAAAAATACGTCAGATGCTGTATTCGAAAAAACTGCTATTTGCATGTATACATTATAAGTATCGTTGTGTACAAAGCTGTGTACAAATGTAAACAATAAAGTTTACAAGTTTACAAAGTAGTACACATGCCTTATTTGATGGAGTGTACTGAATTGTAATCTTGTTTACATTAATGTATACAAGATTACGTTTGTATGTCAACTGTGGGTTTAATATTGACCTTACCGCTCAACTCCGATAAAGTTTAAGTAGTAATGTATATTCATAGGAAGGATGATTATTTTGACAGTGTCTCGAATTGCAGCAATTGACGTAGGAAATGATTCTTTGAAAGCTATTTTTGGAAAGTTAGATGCAGAGCTTAATATACCAAATGTGATTGCACAGGATGTTGAAGATCGTCCAATCATCGGAATTGAAGAACTTGACAGTCAGGATCCTATAAGTGGTATCCATATTCGTTTACATTCTCCGGCATTAAAAGAAAACAACGCAATTTACCGTGTAGGAAGCTTAGCTACAAAAAGCGGTAATTCAACAGAACTTGATCCAGGGAGTAACAAATCAGAGGAAGACCAAACGCTCGTAATGATGTTTGCTTCATTAGCACTAGATGCGGCACGCGATGAAAATAAAGAAATTTTCAAACGCAATAATAATGTCATCGAGGCTACGTATACACTTGGGACAGGACTTCCACTAAGAGAAGTTAAAGAAGGAAAAGACGTTGGCTATCGCTCTCAATTGCTTGGATCTGTACACCAAGTAGAGTTTTTAGTTACGCCTAAATATCAAGGAATTAAAGTAAACATCAAGTTTGATGAAGTGAAAGTGTATCCAGAAGGATTTGCGGCATTTATTAATCTCGTGATGGATAATGACTTGAATATCATAAATAAAGAATTGATAGACAAGAGAATTTTGATTCAAGATATTGGTGGTTTATCAACGGATGTGGCGGTTATAAAAGACCGTAAAGTCGATGATGATAAAGCACAGGGCTTTAACTTGGGAGTATCAGCATCACTTGATGCCATTCGTGAAGAAATTTATGCAAGGCACGGTGTTGAGTTAGACAGCCGTATGGATGTTGTGGATATTATTACGAAGAAAAATGACCGTAACCACATCATGGTTAAAGGAAGTCGGACAAGCGTGCATGATATCGTAGACCGAATTCTCATGGATTTAGCGAAAAAGCAATACCGCCATTTGCGTAATGTGTGGGCTAGAAACTCGCAATCTGAAATTTGTTACTTTATTGGTGGAGGTTCAATCGTCCTTAAAGATTATCTTAAAACGCTGAATAATAGCCTAGATGGTTATAATATCGATTTCTTTGAAGATGAAAAAGAAAGCGTTTGGATGATGGCAAATTCGTATTATAAGTTAATTTCGGATTTTGCTAGAAAAAATCAAAAGGTACAACCAAAAGTAGAAGAGAAAACAGTAAAAACAAAATAGGGTGATAGTGCATGAATGAAAAAGGATTAAAAAGAGGGCAGCCCATTACATTTCGTCTTCCGTCCGATACGTCCGATCACACTTTACGGCAATTGCAAAAGCTGAAAGAAGTCGAAAGAAGAAACTTCTCCAGTAAAATTGCTGAATTTGTAATCGATGGGGTGAATGCCTCTATAGTAAAACATAGAGAAGCCATCGTCATTCCGCTGCCAAAAGGCTTAACCAAAGCGCAAAGGGATTGGCTGAAACACGAACATTCCGAAGCACTGCTCGGAAGCATTGTCTATCAGCTAATGTCAGACCCGAATCGTACGGCCTCACTCTTTGCATCACTAAATAGTAATGCGTTAGAGGTGGATGACGCTTTATATCTACAAGAAGAAATAGCTGCTACAGTAGTAGAACCCGAAATCGAAGATCACTCACCTAAGGGAGATCCTGACGATGATTTAGACAACTTTGACTGGGGTCAGATCACAAGGGCTGAGGACAACCCTGTTGAAGCAGAGGAAGAAATAGATCCTTTAGGAGACTTTCTTGCTCAAATGAATAAATGACTTTTCTATTCGGAAATAATTATAAAAACACATCGACATAACATATGTCGACGTGTTTTTATTGTATATTATGTAAATACTGCAGAAGGACTTGATAGAGCTAGAATGGTATAACGTTGTGAGGTTTTCGGAAAATGTTGCGAAGTCTAGGGGGAACGTCGTGAATTTTCATAGAACATTGGGAAGTTTGGGCGAAACGTTGCGAGGTTTTCAGAACGTTGCGAGGTTTCATATTAAAGCAACAAAAAAAGAATGCTCTATGTACAAAGCATTCTTCCTCAAAATCTATTTAAAGAACGGTGTTTTTTTCAGTAGAACACATAATGGAATGGCTACTAAAACTCCAACCACGTTTTGAACGATGTCACCTGGAATAGATGCCATGGGTATAATCCAACTGTTGAAAAGAAATGCTTCCCAGATATAATAACCAGCAATCATGGGTGGAATCGAAACAATTGTAGCCAATAAATTGTATCCTTTACTATTTCCGTTTCGGCCATTGGACCAAGCAATTTTACCGACGATATATCCCTGCAATCCCCGAACTAAAAACGTGATTGGTGCCCACAACGTCCAACCGGATATTAAGTCGAATAAACCCATTCCTACAGCACCAGCGATGGCTCCTTTTTTCGGCCCAAATGAGATTGAAATTATGAAAAGCATGGCAGTTCCCATATGAATGAGTCCTCCGTTTGCTCGAATGGGCAGTTTAATGTTCAATAATAGGGTTGCGACGAAAACGAGCGCAATAAGTATAGCTGTAAGAATTAAATTAAATGTACGTGCCTGTGATTGACTTGTAGTATTTTGCATTGTCCTCAACATCTCTTTCCTCGTTTGTAATTTTCTCAATCTTAGCAAATCGTTGATGCTATTGAAAGTGCCAATTAAGAATAAAACGTAGGGGTCAGATTGGAATGGGGTCATAATTAATTGCTAGCAATAAAGAATTCATACTTCGTCAGTTTTACGACAAGTGAATGAATTAGAAAGTTCTACTCTTCGTTATTAAAGATTATATAGAGTACAAAAAATGCTTCAGACCAATTGGTCTAAAGCACTTTTTCTTTAGAAAATAAACCCTTATTCATTGAGTGTTGAGCTTTTTCTCATAATAAAACTCAGATGTCTTCCGGTGCTTTTGTCCTTGCGGTATGAAAATCCATCTGGACTCAAGTAGGTACAAGTCGGGTCAATTGTAATTTGTCCAGCTGGGATACCTGCTAATTCACATTGCTTTTTCACTGTTAGCTGATTGTCGATGTGATATTTGTTGGTTTGATCGTTGTAATAAATAAAATCATCCGCATAACCAAGGTCTTTGAATTTTAAATAAACGTCT
Source organism: Sporosarcina siberiensis (assembly GCF_042681925.1). Taxonomy (NCBI): domain Bacteria; kingdom Bacillati; phylum Bacillota; class Bacilli; order Caryophanales; family Caryophanaceae; genus Sporosarcina; species Sporosarcina siberiensis. The sequence goes on along the minus strand of NZ_JBHUGI010000025.1, from coordinate 18,039 downwards.
TCATCGACTTCAAATCTTTCCTGACTCAAAGCGGCACCAATTTGGATATGAACATCCATAGGATCACAAAGTTCAATATGTGTTAAATGTCCAAAAACCTGTGAAGTGATTTCTTTTACAGTACCTTGCCAACCGGAATGAATGACTCCTACCATGCCGTTGACTTTGTTATAAAAAATTACGGGGACACAATCGGCTGTAAAACTGCATAACAACAAATCCGGTTCGTACGTATACAGTGCATCTGTATTTGGAATGGCAGTATCCGATTGATTGGATCCTTTTCCTTTATCAGAAAGTGTTACACGGTGGAAATTTGCACTATGTGTTTGATTGGCGCAAACAAAATTATCCAGATCACAATTTAAGGTATGAGCTAGCTTATTACGGTTTTCCAATATACTTTTTGCATTCGTACAGGAATGAAGAGCGGTATTATTGTCTTCAAGTTGTGTTTCATCTTTTAGTGTCATCCCTGCGATAAATACCTCATTATTTACATACATTTTTGTCTTCATATCATCACCTGCTTTTAATATACTCAACTGCATTCAAAATGTATATGTTGAGCAAATAAACATAAACAATCATTTTGAATGTCTAATTAACGACATAGGGAAAGGAGAATCCATTAATAAGTGATAAAAGATCGCCTCATGAACGAATGACTGTTAAAAATAATGGCCTTAGTTCAGCGCAAGAAGTATTGTACCAGGAAGAGTTCAAGAAGGCGGACAAAATTAAAGAAGAGGAAGAAAAATCCAGACACAAATGACTACTCAGGTTGGTAATCGAGCATACATCATAATAAATGCTGAAAAACGATTGCAGGTTACAGGCAATCGTTTTTAGTGTTTTAAAGAAACTTGCAGTTGAAGAAAGAATGGACCTTCATATACTTATGAATAACGCGGGCATGATGACCTTCTTGTGTATTTAAATCCATATGTTGCTCTAGTTGCCGTAAGAACTCACGGTCACATCTGCACCGGTTTCCAGTGCCCCGATAACATTCATCGTGAACTTTACAAGCTGCATCTACAGCGTTTATAGGGGCGTCTGGACCGCTGCAGCCGGGCCCACACCAATTATATCCTGGGAATACGCAAAAACGTAGTCTCTTTTTCTCATTTCTATTCATTCACATCACTTCCTTTTGTTCGCTTAATACAAGCTATTCAAGAGGAAAGAGTAATGTGACAATAATTGCCTAAAGACGATGTAGATATTTCTAACAATACTAGTAATTATAGATAATGTGATAAAGTTCCCAGAATTGTGCTGTTGCAAAGCGACTAAGTATTCTGTAAAATCATAGCTCAGTAGCGAATATTACCTGCTAATAAATTGAAAAAAAGTCTTAATACCCTGTAACGTTAATCTAAGGTGCTTACAAGAAACTAGATGGAAAGTGTGTGGAAGAACTTATACATTCACTAGTTGATGGTTATAAGGATTCAGTATCGTAATGATTGTAGTTTAAAATGGAGGTTTCTATAAATGGTGTATTACTCCCTAACTGAATACTTAATATCTATTATAGTAGCTAGCCTATGCGCTTTTATAGCAATAACTTTCATTAAGAAAATGAAAGTTGTTGAACAAGCGAAAATAAAAATACACGTCATATCTTTCATATTTGGAGCGCTTATTTTTATAGTACACCTTAATTCAGACGTGGAGGGTGTGTTTGTCGATGTTAATTTTTTGCTTGGAATAGGACTTTTTCTTTATAGTACTTTTGCAGTGAATACGGCAATCAACACCATTTGTTTGAGGGATGTATCAATATTAAAATTAATTTTCAGCTCAATTATTTTTGCTTTATGTATCAGCCTGATTAATATTGTAGATATTTGGAGTGATATGGTTGAAGAAGAATTAAAGATGAGTCTTTATTTATTTATTAGTGCAAATCTATTGCTCATTGGAAATACAATATCAGCAATTCGTTTTATTAGGCAGATTAGAAATATAACAATGATTCGTATCCAATGGATTATTGTTGGTAGTATTGCTATAGGTATCGCTTTCGCGAGTATTCGATACGCTCTTTACTCGAGTATTACAATGTTTTCTGACGTTGATTTGTTTGGAGAACAATTTATTATAATAACTGAATGGGTTTACTTACATAACGGATTACTTCCAATAATGGTGAATATTTTTGCTTTGATTTTATTAGAATTAGTTCCAGGATTCTTTTCTGAAATTTATAGTAAGGAACAAAAAGAGGCAATTAATGAAAATAGGCAGCGCTATGCAACACTTTTTAATAATCAGGCTATTGCTATTTATTCGTTGAATCCAAAAGGACTAATTGAGAAGATTAATTATGCAGTGGAAAAAATGACTGGTGTGAAACCTGAAAGTATTAAAGGGAATAGCTCATTCATTGATTTTATCCATATTTCAGATCAAGAGGAATTTTCTTTTCATCTATCGGAGGCATTAGGTGGCAATTCTCGAATGCTTGAAACAAAAATTAAAACTTTATCTAATACGTATATAAACGTACAAATTACATTAGTACCTATCTATAGAAAAGAAGAGTTAACAAATATTCACGTCTATACAATAGATATTACTGAGATTGTAGAGACAAGAGAGAAAATGCAGCATATGGCTTATCATGATTCCTTAACCAAACTTCCAAATCGAACATATTTTTCAAAAGAGCTGAATAGAAGACTGGAAATAGAAGAAGAACCAATGGCTATTTGTTTAATGGATCTAGATCGATTTAAAGTGATTAATGATGTACTAGGTCACCACATGGGGGACGAATTATTAAAAGCGCTGTCTAAGCGTCTGGATTCTTTTGTGAAAGATAGAGACTTTGTTGCACGAATGGGTGGAGACGAGTTTACTTTTCTATTTTATAATGTGACATCTAATCAGGAGTTTGAGCGTAAAATTGCAAAGCTATTAGATCTTGTACAAAAACCATTTCTTGTTGAAGGTAACGAATTGCATGTAACAGCTAGTTTGGGGATAGCTATGTTTCCAGACGATAGTCAAAGGCCAGACGAATTGATTAAGTATGCAGACATTGCTATGTATAATGCGAAGGGTACGGGTGAAAATATCTATCAATTTTATAGCAATCAACTATTTGAGGAGAATGATAAACACCTGATGTTTAAAGAAGATGTTCAGGTGGCGATTAAGGGGAAGGGAGGGGTATAAAGATTTTCTGTTTTGTGTTTTATATAAACAGGGCCATTATTAAAGAGTTGTAATACACGTTGTTAATGCAGTTGTCTTTAATTAAAAGACCTTCTTCTTTAAATCCAAGTTTTTCATACAACTTAATGGCCACGGTATTATCTTCTCTCGTCACAAGACTAATTTTTTTCGTTATACTATTTGAACTTGCCCATTGAATGAGCTGTAGCATCATTTCTTTTCCCAAACCAACTCCAATAAACTTCTCGCTAATGACAATACCTAACGTACCGACATGTTTTACTCTTACTTTTTGGCTCGAACTAATGGTAGCAATACTGATTATTTCATCGTTGTGGATTGCCAATAAGATGATTGAGTTTTGTTCAAGTCTGGTTGATTCAATAAAGTCTTTATAATCTTCTATAGTGCGCTTAAATTCATCTTTCCCGAATGAAAGAAAGTCTGTTTCACCGCCTACAACATTATAAAAATCAATTATTTGTTTCGCATATTCTTTAGTTGCTTCTTGAACTGTGACCTTCATTTGGTTTTTTAAACGAATAATCGTCATCCTTTTTCAGCTACTTTCTAGTTTTATATATGAAGATGGGGGAAATTAGATGAAAACAAGCAATACTAATGAATTCATTAGTATTGCTTGTTTTTCATGCACTTATAAATGTTACTTTGTGAAATTATCAAAGTAGCCTTGTATAAATACGATTGGCGTACCTTTATCTCCACTACCTGAAGTTAAATCCGATAGGGAACCGATAAGGTCCGTCAGTTTCCTAGGTGTTGTACCTTGTGACTCCATTGAACCTACGAGGTCATCGTCTTTATTGTCGATAAACTCGGAAATGGCAGTTTTAAGTTCGTCGCCTCTTAAATCAGCGAAGTTGTTGTCTGCAAGATATTTTAGTTTAATTTCATTAGGTGTGCCTTCAAGTCCAGATGTAAAAGCTGGAGATACGACAGGGTCAGCGAGTTCCCATATCTTTCCTACAGGATCTTTGAATGCACCATCACCATAAATCATCACTTCAATATTCTTACCAGTTTTTTCTATAAGCATTTCTTGAATCTTATCAACAACGGGCTGGCAGTTACGTGGGAAAAGTTTAACTTCATCTTCTGTTGATTTGTTTGAGCCTAAAAGACCGTAGTCTTCGTTGTACCCACTTCCATCAATAGATTCTGCTAAAATATCATCCAGACCGTAAATGATTTCTCCGCCATTTTCTTTCAGTATTTTTTTCGTTCTGAGTCTCGTGTGTATATCACAAGTTAGAACATTTTTTGTGTAGTCTAAAATTGTTTTGGCGTTATTCGAGAAAATTACTTCACATTCAACGCCGTATTCTTCAACGATGGATTTATAATATTCGATATAATCAATACCTGTAAAAGCGTGATTAACGAATCCAAAATGACCACGGAATTGTTCTTCCGTTAAAACGTCAGTCCAAGGGTTAACACCTTTTTCATCTAAAGTATCAACCTCAACTAAGTGGTTACCTACTTCATCTGATGGGTAGCTCAACATCAAAACAACCTTTTTAACACCTTTGGCAATACCGCGAAGGCAGATTGCAAAACGGTTACGGCTTAGAATCGGGAATATAATACCTACTGTTTCATCCCCAAACTTTGCGTGAACATCTTTAGCTATGTGATCGATTGTGGCGTAATTCCCTTGGGCACGAGCAACAATAGACTCTGTAATTGTAACAATATCTTTATCATTAAATCGAATTCCTTCAACTTCTGCAGCTTTTAAAACGCTATCGACAACAATTTCTTCGATATTGTCGCCTCTATTTATGATTGGGCAACGTAGACCTCTAACAACTGTACCAACGACTCTTTCCAATAGTATCGCTCCTAATTATTAAAGATTATTTTTTAATATTCGTATCTACTTGTAATATACACTAAAATAATGGTATAAGTAAAATTAATATATCGAATAGGTGGTATAAGGGGTGCTTATGTGGTTAGTAGATTAGATTTATATAGAGTATTTTGCAAAGTGGGTAAAAGCGATAGTTTCTCTCAAGCGGCAAAAGAATTGTATATGACACAACCGGCAGTAAGTCAGTCGATTATGCAATTAGAAAAAGAATTGGACATACGTTTGTTTAATCGGACGCCTAAAGGAGTTTCGTTAACACATGAAGGAAGTCTGTTATTTGAATATGCCAACTCGGCAATTAACTTACTCCATGTAGGAGAAGAAAAAATATTAGAATTCCAAAATTTAACCGCCGGCGAATTAAAAATAGGAGTAGGGGATACAATCTCAAGGTACTTTTTACTTCCTTTTTTAGAGACATTCCATAATCGATATCATAAAATTAAGTTTAAAATCATTAATGGAACAACATCTGAGCTCTGTTCTTTATTAAAGTCTGGCGAAGTGGATATTGCAATTTGTAATTTCCCACTCTATGATCCCGCATTGGAATTAAGACCAAGCATTGATATCCATGATATTTTCGTGAGCGGAGAAAAATACAAAAACATCGTATCTAAACCAATGAAGTTTAGCGAAGTTGTGCAACTGCCTTTAATATTGCTCGAGCCGAAATCGAATTCACGAAAGTATGTAGAGGACTTTCTAGAATCTAAAGGTATTAAAGTTTCTCCGGAATTTGAGTTGGGTTCCCATGATTTATTGCTTGAATTTGCAAAAATAAATTTAGGAATTGCATGTGTATCCAAAGAGTTTTCTAAGGACTATTTAAATAAAGGACTATTATATGAAGTTCAATTAGTAGAAGAAATACCGAAAAGAAGCATAGGCGTCTGTTACTTGAAAAGCGTATCTTTATCGCCGGCTGCAACTCGGTTTGTAGAAATAATCGAAAAGAATAGTCTGAGCGATGCATAAGGAACAATCCTTACTTGTGTTTTATTTATTCTCATCAAACTCTCTTTTTATTCATATGGAAAACGTAGATATATCTTTATGATGTAGTAAGTACTAAATTAACCTGGAGCCCGTGGAGTTTGACGATTGTACTTAAGTACGTATACTCTCTTCTGTTTAGTGTGATAATCTGTAATTAGAGATGAACTTTTTAAGGGGTGAATGTTTATGAATGAAAAAGAATACGATCGCAGTCTAGGGATTAAAACGATTGGAATGCGCGAATGGTATACACAATCTGCACATTACAACCGCTATGAAGCGTCACCCTACGAAGCACTAGACGCCCTCTTCGACGAATATGAACTAGGGAAGTCCGATGTAGTTGTCGATTTTGGGTGTGGTAAAGGGCGACTACCTTTTTATGTACACAATCGATTCCATATATCGTCTAAAGGCATTGAAATGAACCCACAGATGTACCAAGAAGCACTTGAGAACCAGGCCAGCTATATGCAGAAGAATAAGCAGAAGGAGGGATTCATCGAGTTTGAAATGTGTTTGGCTGAGGAATATGAAGTAGAGCCAACGGATAATCTGTTTTACTTTTTCAATCCATTTTCAGTACAAATATTTTCAAAAGTGATTGATAATATATTACTTTCTGTCGATAAAAAGAATCGTTCTGTCGATCTCATCCTTTACTATCCAACAATGGAGTATATTGAATATCTTGAAACGACACCTTTTGAGTTTTTGAATGAAGTGAAAGTGCCTCGAATGTACGAAGTAAATGACAATGAACGGTTCTTAATATTTCGTTACGAAGCATTGGAAGACGGTCAATTTATTCGTTGAACAAAAGGCTTTTAATTTTGAATAGCTTGACGGAATTAAATAAGCGTATTATAATGAATGACATTCAGTCATAATTGTGGAAGGGGTCATAAAGTTGAATAAAAAAGACAATATTGTTCGTGCAGCCGTAAAGATCTTTAGTGAAAAAGGAATTGAAAAAACAAAGATTTCCGATATCGTGAAAGAAGCGGGCGTTGCGCAAGGCACATTTTATTTATACTTTCCTTCTAAATTATCACTTATGCCCGCAATCGCAGAAATTATGGTTGAAAAAACGTTAACGATCATAAAAGGAAACGTTCAAGATGATGTCTCCTTTTCGACTAAAATAGAACAAATAATAGATTCCATCTTCATGGTAACGCGTGATTATAATGAGTTACAGGCCCTGATTTATGCAGGACTCGCATCAACAGAACATTTAAAAGAATGGGAAGCGGTATACAATCCTTTTTATGTATGGGTAAGCGACCTGTTGCGAGAAGCTCAATCGGAAGGTGTCATACGTGAATCAATCCATGTTGAACGAACTGCAAAAATTATGATTGGGCTCATTGAGTCAGCGGCCGAGCAAATCTATTTATATGACAGCGATAAAGACGATCAGGCGCGAATTCAAAAGATTGAAGTGAATCAATTTGTAAAACATGCACTTGGTGTGAAGGATTAACTTTTAGTACGTAATTTAATGAATGACGTTCAGTCATTAAAAGTGTTGGAGGAATGGGAAATGAATAAAGGATGGATTTTTGTAGGACTCACAAGCTTTTTTGAGCTATTTTGGATTTTCGGTTTCAATGTCGCAAGCGTTTGGTGGCATTGGGTTATTATTGTCGCTTTCATTTTGGTTGATTTCCATTTCTTAGCGAAAGCTTGTGAAAACCTTCCCACTGGAACGGTATATGCAGTTTTTGCTGGAATTGGTACGGTTGGAACCTCTTTAATGGATGTATTCTTTTTTGGTGGTAGTTTAAGTGGCGGTAAAATTTTCTTCATCGTTCTATTAGTAGTTGGAGTTATTAGTTTAAATTTAGCGGATAAAGTCGAAGAAGAAAAACAAGCGAAAGGATTTGTGTGAAAATGGGATGGTTATTTGTCTTTTTAGCATCCGTAAGTGAAATTGTCGGTGTTATTGGTCTTAAAATGCATAGTCAAGAAAAAACATTAAAAAGTGGATCTTTATACATTGTTGGTTTTGGTGCTTCATTTGCGTTTTTATATGGAGCCCTTAGTTACTTGCCGATTAGTATTGCCTATGCAGTGTGGATAGGTGTTGGTACAGCTGGTGCAGTGCTTATTAATATGTTCTTTTTTGGTGAGTCAAGAAGTCCTGGTCGCTATGCAAGTGTGTTGCTTATTATAATTGCTGTGGTGGGATTAAAAGTCCTTTCTTAAGTAAAGCTAGTGATAATCGTTTTAATGAAAAAGACATCGCACTGTGCTGCGATGCCCATCTAGTAGTGAAGCTTTTTCTTTTTATCCAGGCAATGCATTGCATCTTCTGCCTCGTTCCAAGGAACTTTATAGCCCTTACCTTTTAGGATGAAAATAGATGTCGATGTGTATTCCGGGTCAGCGTCTTTATCGTAGCCAATTTCTTCAATGACTTCCTCCGCATTATGACAACGGTCGTACCCTCCAAATTGTAAGCTGAGCGACCCTTTGCCATTTGTAATGGATGCGAAGGTGGTGCTGTAATCCATAAAAGTTGAAACAGGCACTCGGCCGGTAATCGTCGTCTGACTGCCTGTTGTTTCGGGTGGTTCAAATGTTCCGTGTGCTTGCTGTATATCCGACAGAACTCGTCCAATGTGACCCAGTTCTATTTTTATTTTGTAGTTGTAATAAGGTTCAAGTAGAATATTTACCGCTTGTTCCAAACCTTGTCGAAGCGCTCGTAATGTCGCTTCTCTAAAATCCCCACCAGACGTGTATTCATTATGTCCACGGCCGGTTAGCAGTGTGAACTTGAGATCTGTTAACGTAGATCCGGTTAATAACCCGTGGTGGCTTCGTTCAAATAAATGATGACGAACAAGATTTTGGTTGCCAATGGATAAGATATTGGCGTGACAGTTGGTTTCAAAGGACAGTCCACTGTTTCTTTCGGTAGGTTCGATGTGTATATGAACTTCTGCGTAATGTTTCAAGGGCTCAAAATGACCGTAACCCGTTACTGCGTCTTCGATTGTTTCTTTGTAAAGTATTTTAGGGTCTGCAAATGTAATACGGATGGAGAAACGTTCGCTAACAATTTGCTGAAGAACTTCCAACTGAATAATTCCCATCACATGAACATGGATTTCCTGAAAGTATTCATCCCAAATGACGCGCAGGGAAGGGTCCTCAGCATCCAGTATATTGAATACACGAAGCACTTCTTGGACATGAACAGTTGGATCGAACAAAACATTTGATTTGAGCGTAGGAATTAGCTCATAAGTAGCTTTCTCGGTTAGTTTACCAAGACCGTCACCTACGGAAGCGTTTGTTAAACCTGTCACCGCAAAGAGTTCACCTGCATGGGCAGTTTCGATTGTTTTATATTTAGCACCGTTATAGTGTCTGATCTGCGTAATTTTTTCTACGTTTCCACCAGCCAATACTTCATCCCTTACGCGTAAGACACCACTTACCGATTTAAGGAAAGTAACGCGATTTCCACTGTCATCATGTCGAACTTTGTACACACGTGCTGCGAATTCTTGCTCATCTTCATAAAATGTATCTGTAAGTTGGTCCAACTTCTTGAAAAACTCAAGGACACCAATATCTTTAAGTGCGGAACCACTTGAACAAACAAACAGGCTGCCGTCTTTAATCATTGTCTTTGCTGCCTTTAACCATTTGTCCTTGTCGTATCCAAATTCCATATAATACTCGAAAAGACCTTCATTACGCTCAGCAATGAACTCAATGAATTCCTCTGTCATTACACCATCATTGAAAGAGTTAGTGCTATCAATAATGTTATCCGATAAGTTCAAACGTAATTCTTCAATAATAGCAGCTGTATTCGTGTCGGGACGATCTGTTTTATTAATAAAGAAAAAAGTAGGTATATGATTTTTTTGTAGAAGTTGCCAAACGGTTTCAGTATGACCTTGAACACCGTCAGCAGCACTAATGATAATAATGGCATAATCCATTACTTGCACAGCACGTTCCATCTCGGGTGAAAAGTCGACGTGTCCCGGAGTATCTATAATTGTATAGTGAGAATCGTTAAAGTCGAATACCGCTTGATCGGCAAAAACTGTGATGCCGCGGTCTTTTTCAATTGCATGACTGTCTAAAAAAGCGTCTTTATGATCTACACGGCCACGCTCGCGAATGCTATTTGTGTGATAAAGCAGTTGTTCAGAGAAAGTGGTTTTACCCGCATCTACATGTGCAAGAATTCCGATGGTCTTGTTCATTCATGACCCTCCATTCACTTCGTAGTGATTGGATTTATTATACCACCTGTTCGTTGAAACGAAATGTCGGCTCAATTAATGGTATACTGTAAAGACAAATCGAGTGTACAGGAGGTTGAATTAGTTATGCAATACGTTAAATCAAAGATGGAGAAGCTCGTGAAAAACAGTCCCGAACTTTCCGCTCGTCTTAAACAGGTTATGAAAGAACTTGATCTTGAAAAAAGTTATGCACTTAAAGCTTTGTATCATTCAGAAGTGAAAGACGGAGGACTGCATCAAAGAGATTATCAGGAGCTATAATAGGAAAACAACAGGACGGAAAAGTAACCCATAGATTTCCGTATACCTGACAAAACACCAGCTAATTTAAGTTGGTGTTTTTCTTTTACATTTGATTCAAAGTAAAAGAGTACAGAGTTGTTAATAATCTTCTAAATGATAAGGAAGTGTAAGATGACACGCTTAACTCAGCATTTAATTGTGATCTCTTTTGATTGTCTCTCTGCATTAGATCTCCCGAAATTAGAACAACTCCCGAATTTTCAAGAGTTATTTGATAAGGCGGCAGTTTGTAAGCAAGTAAAAACGATTTATCCATCGGTAACGTATCCGTGTCATACAAGTATAGTAACGGGGAATTATCCGAATCGACATGGCGTTGTGACGAACACGATGTTGCAACCGAACCGAGAATCACCAGATTGGTACTGGCAGCGACATCACATTAAAGGTACAACTTTGTATGACGAGGCCAAGAAAGCCGGTATGACGACTGCTGCGTTCTTATGGCCCGTAACGGCAAAGGCCAAAATTGACTATCATATGCCCGAAATATTTGCGAATCGGCCTTGGCATAACCAGATTGCGGTTTCGTTTATGAATGGAAGTAAGCTTTACCAACTTAAGCTGAATCGAATGTTTGGCCATCTCCGAAGAGGAACCGCGCAACCGGAATTGGATGATTTCGTTACAGAATCTACCGTTTATACAATAATGAATAAAAAGCCGAATTTGATGCTCATTCACCTTGTAGATCTTGATACACAAAGACATCGTTATGGATTTTCTTCAAAAGAAGCTTCAGACGCAATCGAGCGTCACGATGCGCGACTTGGAAAAATACTGTTGGCTCTAAAAGAAAGCGGTATGTATGAACACTCCACAATTGTCGCGCTTGGTGATCATAGTTCTCTCGATCATACAAAAGTGATTAAAATGAATGTATATCTCAAGGAAAGCGGCCTCATTATTCTTAATAACAAAGGAAAAGTGAAAGAATGGAAGGCAATATGTAAAAGTAACGATGGTTCGGCTTATATTTACTTGAAAGATCCGGAAGATGTTCAAACAAAGGCTAGGTTAAGTGCATTACTTTATTCACTTGTTGCAAATGAAGACAACGGAATTGAGTTTGTCTTGACCGGTGAGGATGCGGGAGGGCTTGGAGCTGATTCAAAGGCTGCCTTCATGCTTGAAGCGCGGCAGGGATTTTACTTTACGGAACATCTTGATGGTGAGTCAATCGACGTAATATCTACTAAAGATGTGGAAGAAGGCAAGTATACCTATGCTTCACACGGGTATTCTCCCGAAAAAGAATCGTATTCTACGGTTTTTATTGCAACGGGTAAGGGCATTAAACCAAATGTGGAAGTACAGTCGATGAGTCTCGTTGACGAAGGACCAACGTTTGCGCGGCTTCTTGGGGTGGACTTAGGAGATACGGACGGAAGAGTGATAGAAGAAATGTTGGACAATTAAGATTAGGTGCAAGCTCGATAAATTGAATAAGTAATGAAGCAATTCACGTAGGCCGTAAGACCTGTTATGCGGATATAATGATAGAAGTGTCGGATATCTCGCTTGTTTTGTCGGATATCTGGTAGAAAGTGTCTGATATCGCCCTTGAATGTGCGGATATCGTCGTCCAGCTGTCGGATATCTATCAAATTAAAAAAAGAAGAGGATTTTCTCCTCTTCTTTACTCTACTTTGTCAATATGATCAATGTGTAAAATTCTAAATCCGTGTTTAATTAACTTATCGCGAAGTACATTGATTTCTTCATCCGTTTTTCCATCTTCAAGCGTAATAACGACTCTACGGGCAATTACGGATCCATTATCTAGTGTAAACATACCTTCAATATTCTCACCACGAAGCGTCCTTGTTAACTTTTCAATCATACCTTTCGCTTCAACGGAAGATAGTGTGATATTTATACCACCTGTAGTCATTCCAAATGCATCTTTTAAGACACTTTCTACTCGGTTTTGTGTTAAAATCCCAAGTAATTTACCGTCTTGAACAACACACACATATGGTAACGCTTTAATGGCTATTAAAGCTTTTAAGAAAGGCGAGAATTTGGAGATGGTTTCGTTTTTATGCTTCAATAAGGAATCGATTGTAGCATTTTCGTCGCCATCGTTTTCATAGAGATACTCCATTATATGGACTTTGTAAATCATTCCTTTATACATGCCTTCAGTATCGATTACCGGAATACATCTGTATCCACTTTTGTTGATGGTTTCATAGACCTCAGCTACACTCTGATCATTTCTTACTGTGGTTACTTCATGTATTTCTAAATATAAATCCCTTACAAACATTTCTATTTCCTCCTCCAGTTTAACATTATCGAAATTTTTCGACTATATATATACTATAATGGAGAAATGGTAAGATGACAATAAGAGCTTTTGATGAAAAACAGAAAAATGAGCAGCCATTAACTGGGAGGTATATTTCCGTGGAGTTTTTAAATAGCACATCACTATTAGATGTAGTAGGAGAGCTTTTTTCTGATGAAATATCAATTGCAGTTACAAATACAACAGAATACATTTATTATCGTCCAAGTAAACGTGTCGACTTAAAGATTCGGCCGGGTGATCCGGTTAGGGAAGGGACGATTGCATATAAGGCAATCGCCCAAAATCAAAAAGTATCTGAATTCATTAATCGTGAATTATTCGGAGTGCCGTATCATGGAATGGCCGTTCCCTTTCATAAGAACGGACTGATTGAAGGCTGTGTATTGGCAATTCACCCGACATTCACAGATGGACAGATCGTTGTTACAGTAAAAACAACGGACGGATGGATTCCGACCCACTTTTCAGATGTACGGTACATAGAGGTGAAAGATCGAAAAACATATGTCTATGCAAAAGAGTTTTTTGGAACACATAAAAATACGTTGCAAGAGTTTGAATATATTTTGCCTAGAAAATCATTCGTACGCTGTCATCGGTCTTACATTGTAAATGTCAATCATATTCGTGCGATTTATCCAGATACCCATTCTACTTTTGTGTTAGCTATGGACGATCAGACAAGAATACCTGTAAGCCAATCATACTCCAGCTACTTTAGGAAGTTATTGGGTTTTTAAATACACTGTTTTAAACGCTTTTCCTACTGCCCTGGCGTGTAATTCTCTCTTTAGTACCGAATTTCTCTTTATTATTCGTATTTGAGATAAAATAAGTAGATAGTGTGAACAAAGGAGTAGAATTGAATGGGGAACGTTAACGAGCGAATTAATAATCTTGAATTGAGGAATCGAATTGTTTCACCTGAAGAGGCAGCTTCTTGGATTCAAGATGGTATGACGCTAGGTTTAAGTGGATTTACACGTGCAGGTGATGTAAAGGCGGTTCCTTTAGCATTAGTAAAGCGTGCTGAAACAGAAAGTTTTAAAGTAAATGTCTATACAGGTGCTTCACTCGGCTCTGATATCGACCGACTTTTTGCTGAGGCGGGAATTGTGCACAAGCGTCTTCCTTTTCAAGCGGATCCAACAATGCGTAAAAAGATCAATGACGGTGAACATTTGTTTGTCGATCATCATCTTTCACATACAGCAGAACTAATTAGAGAAAATGTTCTTGAACCAATCGATATAGCAATCTTGGAAGCGGTTTCAATAACGGCGGATGGAATGATCATTCCAACGACGTCCGTTGGGAATTCATTGGCATTTGCAAAGCATGCGAAGTCCATTATTATTGAAATTAATTTAGCTCAGTCAACAAAACTTGAAGGCATTCATGATTTATATGATCCGGGCAAGCTCGGTGAGCGACAACCAATCCAATTAACAAAAGTGGATGATCGACTTGGTTCGATTGGTATACCGATTGATGTCAATAAAGTTATAGGGATCGTTCTTACAAATCAACTTGATTCGCCGTCTTCAATTGTTGCACCAGACGAAGAAACTGAAGTGATGGCGGAGCATTTACTTACATTCTTGCGCACAGAGATTCATGCGGGAAGACTCACGAAAAAACTTGCACCTATCCAATCGGGAATTGGATCCGTTGCTAATGCAGTCCTACACGGGATGATTCACTCGGAATTTGAGGATTTAGAAGTGTATTCGGAAGTCCTTCAAGATGCGGTGTTTGATTTAATCGATGCTGGAAAAGTACGGTTTGCTTCATGTGCATCCATTACTTTATCTGAAGAGAAAATGGAACATGTTTTTAATAACTTTGAGACGTATAAAGATAAGTTGGTCATGCGTCCGCAGGAAATCTCGAATCACCCTGAAATCATTCGCCGTCTTGGATTAATTTCAATTAATACAGCGTTGGAGTTGGATATTTACGGAAATGTAAATTCAACGCATGTTTCGGGAACGAAAATGATGAATGGGATTGGTGGTTCTGGAGACTTTGCACGGAATGCAAGGTTGGCGATTTTTGTGACGAAATCAATTGCAAAAGGTGGAGACATTTCTAGCATTGTACCTTTTGCTTCGCATGTGGATCATACGGAACATGATGTCGATGTAATTGTTACGGAACAAGGATATGCAGATTTACGCGGACTTGCTCCAAGAGAGCGTGTAGGACTGATTATCGAACGCTGTGCGCACCCAATGTATCGTGAGCAACTTCGCGAATACTATAGTGAGGCACTTGAACGGGGTGGGCATACGCCACACGTATTGGAAAAGGCATTTTCTTGGCACACAAACTTTGCGAAGAATGGGACTATGCGTGAACTTGCTAGACAACTTGTTTGATTAAATAAAGGGACTTAAGCAATTTCGACTTGCTTAGGTTCTTTTTTTATGGTTTAAAATGGTATAGTTAGATATCACAAGGTTCATTTGAAAGTGGTGTTTTGACTTGGTGATTATTGGATTCGGTTTAATTATTTTATTTGCCTCTGTTTTACAAACAAGTACAGGCTTTGGCTTTTCAATTATGGCCACTCCGTTTTTACTTATGATATATGAGCCTAGGGAAGCCATTCAAATCAATATCGTATTGTCTCTTATTATTTCTGCCGTCCTATTCTTTAAAATACGGCAAGATATAGATTTGGGTATCGTAAAACGCTTTATCATAGGAAGTATTCCTGGCTTGCCGATTGGTATTTTTTTGTTTTTAATGGCGAATGCTACAAGATTGAAGCTTGGAATAAGCATTGTAATTTTAGTGCTTACGTTTTTACTGATTTTAAAATACCGAATTAAAAAAACGAACCGTCGCGATTATGCGGTAGGTTTATTTTCGGGAGGACTTACTACAGCAATTGGTATGCCGGGACCCCCGTTATTACTTTATTTCTCTGGCACGGAAACGAATAAGGAATCCTTGCGCGCAACAACACTGGCTTTTTATCTCTTTATTTATTCCGCAAGCTTACTTACTCAAGTATTTTTTGCGGGCACAAGTAAAGTTGTTTGGACTTCTAGTTTAGCTGCTTTACCTGTGTTGTTTATTGGTCTTTATATAGGACAGCGTATCTTTGCTTACATCAATCAAAAATATTTTCGAAGGATTACGTATGTAATTTTGGTGTTCACTGGACTCTATTTATTACTTGATTCCACAATGAACTGATTAAAGTTATACTAAACTAAATTGATTAAAAGAATACAAGTACAGAACTTGAGAAATGGAGGAATTTGGTATGATTTACTTGGAAAAGAATAGATTTGTTACAAGCTTTTCAAGCGCACATGAACCTGCTTATACAGTTACTCTGGGAGAAACATTTGTTGTTGAAACGCATGACTGTTACAGCGGTGTGTTTAAAAGTGAGGAACAACTTAGAACAGATGTAGAAGTACCCTTTATTAATCCTGCGACAGGGCCCATATACATCGAAGGATTGAAGGCCGGAGATACATTACGTGTTGAAATTTTAGATATTCAATTAGATGAATATGGTGTAATGATGCTTTATCCAGGGATGGGACCTATTGGAGAATTAGTACCGAAAATGGATACTAGAATAATGCCTATCGTAGGGGATAAAGTGATTTTTAATGAAAATATTCGCTTGCCACTTCGTCCAATGATTGGTGTCATAGGTGTTGCTCCAGAAGGAGAAGCAGTTTCGACTGTCTCACCCGGAAATCATGGCGGAAATATGGATACCAAATACATCACAACTGGAAATACGGTTTATTTCCCTGTATTCCATGATGGCGGCCTGTTCGGACTTGGGGATTTGCACGCAGCAATGGGTGATGGTGAATTAAACGGTTCCGGTGTTGAAATCGATGGGAAAGTAACGCTAAGACTTACGAAACTAACGGAGAAAATTACAATGCCTTTCGTAGAAACAAAGGATTCCTATATGGTGATTTCTTCAGGTAAGACGTTCGAGGAAGCAACGAACCGAGGACTGGAAACTGTTGTTACACTCCTACAGGAAAAGTTATCGCTGCCATTCAATGAAGCCTACCGTTTATTAAGTGCGACATGCGATTTGCAAATCAGCCAAATTGTCAATCCGCTAATGACTGTGCGTGTTGCTATACCAAAATCACTTTTTGGCGAGCCGTTATTTAAATTGGCGTCAAAATAGGGTATCATAGATATAAGATGGTTCATAAATGGTAGTACAGTTATAAGTTGAGAAAGGAGAAACTTTTATGGCACTGGGAATATTGGAGATATTATTTATCATTTTAATAATAACGGCAGTCATTACTCTAGTTTTGTTGCATAGACGTAAAGGCGGGTCGGGAAATAGTATTTTTATTATTAATATGTTGTTAGGCATCTTTGTTTCTTACCTAGCGTTTACCGCGTTGCCTACAAGCTACACAGGACAAAGAGTTTTGGCGACAGCTTGGGGTCTCATAGCTGTTTTGGCAGTGGTATTGAAGTTAACAAACCAAAAACTTATTACGGTTAGCAAGGTATTACTTACAATAGCAATCATTGGTGGTTTGGCACAATTACTTTCTTGAAAAACGCTATTAAACAATCTTTTGGTTATACAGTTAGAAATCATCGATGATACAAATAGAGGATATAAAGGAAATTGAAAAAAGACCCTGGCCGGGTCTTTTTGGTTCTATAATTTATAACGTTGGTGAAAGAAAATCACCCTCTCCTGAATTACTGGAGAAGGTGATGGAATTTCACTTACGTTATTTTTATTTTCAGTAGAAAACAAGTGAAGCTCCCTGTAGAATTAAAGTCGTCGAAAACCATCATCTAGGAGGGAACTCACTTGTCAATTACTAATGATATTAGAATGCTCATTGATATTCAAGACTCAAACGTTATTTTTGAACATGATTTTTTTCAAATGGGTACTTTTAAAGGAAATAGCTGTAAGTTTATAAAAGAAAAACTAAGCTTTACCCCTACACATTGCGATGCCTGCGGCATTGTAAATCAAAACTATACAATCTATAAAAATGGAACACAGACTTCACGTATTACGCTTCCCT
>NZ_JBHUGI010000024.1:4254-326608 GCF_042681925.1 Sporosarcina siberiensis | reverse complement strand
TCTAGAGCAAATAAGCTCTATTCATAAGCTATAAAAAAGAAATAAGTGATATTCACAATGAAAAGGTTGGATTGTCATTTACACATAAATATTGACACTCCCATCAATAAAATTTACGCTGTATTTAATTACATTGTTGACAAATCGTTTATTCTTTTTTGCGAATGACTTTACCTTAGTTAATAATTGATTGGCGTAAGTTGTTTGTATTGAATTCGATCTGTTGGTCTAACTCCTTTAATAGTCGTTATGTCATTTTACTTTAATAGATTTCGTAATCTATCTTCAAGTAAATAAGTTAGATGTGTATCAAGTAATTTAGGTATTATTTTCATCGACTCTAAAATTGTTTTGCTTATATTTGTTCGAAAAGGTGTTCTCAAAGTCGTTCCATTATGAACCTAATTCTCATTAATAAACGTTCACATTGGCGGATTTCTGCTATCGGTAATTCGGTAATAGCTATTGGAATATTGTATTTTATATGCTAGGAAGTTGTTGACTTATGGATTCACATTTAATACAAGTTAGTTTTATAAGGTCATACTCCCCCTTTAACCAAATCCAATAGATTCTATTGCCGGAATACCTTACAATCAAAATGCTCAAATATTACAGCGAGAACAAACGTTCTGCGAGGTGTCGTATATCCCTTTTTTGTAAATTTAGCTATCAAAAAGTCTAAACTGCCTTTTTTACTGGTTAAAACAATCGTATAATTGATCATTTGGGTTGCTCAATGTTCAATTATCGACTTTCCCCTTATAATTTTAATTCACGACATCAGAACATTTGTTCCGCCGTCGTGAATTTGGCATTTTAAGTTTGAAAATCAAGACAACTCACTACCAAACTTATTGAGTTTCGCAGTTCATAAAAAGTATTCATTCAATCCTGTAGTATGCGTGCCTGCTATCGATAGCAATTAATAGTTGATTGGCATTAGGTGGAACAAGGCTGTGTGCTCCCCTATTTTTATTTCCGATTTTTCTACAACAACATGAAGCGCTTCGTCGGTAGCTACTCCAATATCAATGCACATATTCATGGGTAAATTTAATTCTTTTCTGTGCGCTTGTATGGCTCGAATCAAATCACGTGCCATTCCCTCTTGTATAAGCTTTATAGTGAATGCAAAACATCTAGCGGAAACTTCCGTTTGTCAATAGCGGTAGCCACGCATAAACATACGCGTTCCTTTTAAAAGTAGACAAACGTTAAAGCATTGTAAAAATCATATTCTTGAAAGTTAAACTTCTTGGACGTATAATGAATTTAGATAGTGAATATAATAAAAAAAGGTCGTCCGATGTTTGTGCATCGAACGACCAAATGTAATAGCAGGTTCCCTTATAAGGGGGTCAGCGTTATTCGATGAAATAATCCACCAGAGCGGCTAAACTCAAGGGTGGATTATTTCTTTTGCGACATTTTATACGACAATGCAATCACTGCTACAATTAGCGAAGTAAAGCTAATCATAATTACAAGTGTCTCGAAAATAGTCACTGGCAGCACTCCCCTTCCGCCAGGTAATATACCTTGACTGGGACATGAAACTGGGATGCTGACCACCCTTGAAATCCTATTCTATTACTTTTCTATTATACCACACGTATGTTCTGGAACCTGTGTATTTTTTCGAAAATTGATGGTGAATATCGTTTTTTTAATGCCTAGTAAATAGGAATATTATTAGATTGCAATGTGCTTCATATAAATTAATAAAAAAAGACCCTTCAGAATGATAATTCCGAACGGTCGAACCTCCTTGCATATGAGGAGGTGATGCCATTGAGTTACCTATTCTATTATTCTTTTATTATACGATTCATCGCTCGCAAGCAATCAAGTCTTTGTCTCGGTCACTTTTTTTATTAGCGTCATAGATTGCTTGAGAGATAAAGGGTGCGTACTTGGTTTTACCGCCTTTATTTTTCACACCAGCAGATCTTGCCACGCCGCCTTTGTATACCTTATTCATCTCTTTACAATTGGCAAACACCGTCGCTTTTGGGCTTGCAGCTTCTACTTGTGTTGAATTGTAAGTGAAACTAATGGCAATTAGAATGGATAGTAATACTGTTGTTACTCTTTTCATACCTGTCAAATTTTTTCACCACCTCTCCTAACACATTCCCTAATTAAAAAAGTACTATCTACTAAATCGATTTCAATCTCTTCGTTTCCTTCAATTCATTTAGGTTCGCTACACCAATTCCAAACATCGCCATACGCAACTCCAACTCTTTTGTTTCCATGACTTCCAACACGTCTTCAACAGATTGAGTAGCCTCTTTTAAGATTGACCTTCCAAAACCTGCCATACTTGCACCCAGTGCGATGGCTTTTGCCGCATCGAGTCCAGTTTGCATTCCGCCACTAGCAATAATTGGTTGATTTCCAATATGTTCTTTAACAGAAATAATAGAATCGGTTGTAGGAATTCCCCACTCACTGAATGCTTCCGCCGCTTTTTTCTTTACTGGAACGTTTGAACGAAATTTTTCTACCTGGCTCCAGGAAGTTCCACCAGCGCCTGCTGTATCAATAAATGAAATACCTACATCTACTAGTCTTTTAGCAGTCAGCCCGTCTATACCCCACCCGACTTCCTTCACACCTATAGGAACACCGAGTTTGCTACACAGTTCTTCTATTTTTACTAATAAATTTTTAAAGTTTGTATCGCCTTCAGTTTGAATGACTTCTTGGATGCTATTCAAATGAAGGACAAGGGCATTCGACTCTGTTAAATCGATAATTTGCCGACATTTATCGACATCAAATCCGTAATTTAGTTGAACTGCACCTAGATTTGCAATAATTGGTATGCTCGGTGCATATTTCCGTACTTGAAATGAAGAACGATGCTGTGTACTCTCAATAAGAGCACGTGTTGAACCAAGTGCCAATGCCCATCCTCTTTCCTGTGCAGCTGTAGCTAAATTACGATTAATCGATTCAGCAAATGCCGCCCCACCGGTCATAGAACTAATTAAGAAAGGAGTTTTGCTCTGGTGTTCTAAAAAGTTTGTGTGTAATGAAATTTCCTCAAAGTCAATTTCAGGAAGTGCATTGTGAATAAATCTGAATTTCTCAAAACCAGTTGTAATATTTTCACCTGTAACTTTTTCATCCAATGTAATTTGAATATGTTCTGATTTTCTTTGATTAATAAGCTCTGACATTTTCATAAACACCCACTTTTCCTAGTTAATTCTCGAGCCTGTTGCCCCGTCCTTTGAAACTGTTACATTTAAAGGAAGAATATTCGCTTGTTCCCACACTGATTTCAACTCTGAACTAGATGTATCTCCTCTTACGAAAGCAATTCCGCAATCTCCGCCGCCTGCACCAGAAGTTTTGCCGCTACCATATTGATTGGCAATTTGAATAAGTATACTTAGTTTCTCCGTCTCAATTTCAGTTGCTGCATGGTCACTTAAAGTCTTTAATGCTTCGCGATTTTGCGTAAGACTTGTAATAGCATTGCCGGAACTCTTATTTAAAAAGCTCTGAATGAGATTTTCAACTGCACTTTTACTATCACTTAGAAACTTCTTGTATAACTCGGGCTTTATTTCTTGTAACTCACGGATTTTTGAAATCATAGGAGCTGTTGATGATTCACTATTTGTCCAACCTACACAAAGCGTCAAATCAGATGGTGGTGTTATGGTGTGTATCATAAGATTTGGCCATGATTTATTCACAACGTCTAGGGTTGGTGTTCCTATTTTTATTTCCCCTAACAGCCAACTAGAATTAAAGGATGCGTAATGTACCCATCCCCCATATGTAGAAGCTGCAATATCGGCACAAGATCCATTGCCTTGTGTTTTAAAATGTGAAATCGCGGATAGTTTATATATTAATTCCTTTGAAATTTCTCCTAAGCTCGATTTATAAAAATAGCACATCGATGTTATTACAGCGACAGTGACAGCTGCACTGGAACCCAGTCCATACTTTTTTCCTGAAATATCGTTCAGTTCACTAGTTATTTTTAATGACCAAGGACGAAGTGGTATGGATAAACTGTGTAAATAATCATTGAAAAGAGCAATTGCATTTTTCACGAATAGTATTTTCAAACTTGGGTCGCTGAGTTCTATTCCATATGGATTTAATGGTTCCCAGGTTACATAGTCAATTCCGAGTTGTGGAAGTGAAATACTATTTTGTTCACTAGATTCAATTTCTGCTTGAATATACCGATCCACTGCAACCACGATCGCTTGACCATCTGGTTCAAGAACGGCATATTCCCCAGCAATCATTAACTTTCCTGGAACTTTTATGTGGAATTTTGTGCCAGTCATATCCGACAACCTTTCGAATTATACAATTAACAACATGTTTTTCTGTTTGTATTTGGTAAGTAAGTAATACCGGGTCCTGGATGACAATGATAAATTTCTTGTACAACAGACAGAGTCATGAGTTTTTCACGAACCGAGTTTTCATCCTCAGGTTGACAAAGAACTTTTACATTCGGACCGGCATCGATTGTATAGTAAGCTGAAATACCATTATCCCTAAGTTCTTGTACTTTTTGCATAACCGCCACTGTCGCACTTGTCCAATACATAAACGGTGGGTTCGCCCCGAGAGTCGTTGCATGCATCTTTAATGCATTTCTTTCGAGAACATTTCCAAGTGTTTCAAAATCCCGGTCGTAAATCGCTTGCTTTGCTACTGTTAAATCATCATCTACCGTCTCTAACCAACCAGTGTAAAAAGGAGAAGTATCTACAGTACGTTTCATACCTTCTCTGCTCAACACTTTTTTCTCGTTCGGTTCAACTAGAACAGATAAAATGCTTAAATCCCATTCGTTTTCAGTTAGAATTTGCTTTCCAAATGAATCAGATCCGTCTAGTTGCTCACCTTTTTCCCATTCTACATAACCGCCGTGTATTGAACGACAGGCCGAACCAGAACCTTGACGAGCGATTTGTGAGAGGATGTCATCGTTGATTTCCATTTTAAGTGCTTTGGTTGAGGCTGCAGCTAATGCCGCGAATCCAGAAGCGGACGAAGCAAACCCTGCCGCGGTTGGTACTGTGTTTATAGAGTCGACAACACCATATAATGTGCTTCCCGACATTTTACGAATTAAATCTAAAAAACGGGTCATTTTATTCGTTTCTGCTTCACCCATGATATTTCCATTCAATAAAAATATATCTTTTTTCAAACAAGTACAAAATTCAACAGAAGTCGTAGTATAAAATGCGTCCAAGGTAATTGAAAGGCTATTATTCATTGGTAGAAATAACTTTTCATCACGCTTTCCCCAATACTTGATTAACGCAATGTTTGTATGAGCTCTTGCTGTTGCCTTCATTGTTAAAATCCTCCTATTGTAAAAGGTATATGTCAACTTCCTTCAGTTTCAAAGTTCCATGTCTGATATGCTCCAGCTTCTTTTAAAATAATCGAAAGCTTTTCAGCATGTTTTTTATTTTCTGCCAGTACAAGTACACATCCACCGCGTCCGCCGCCGGTTAGCTTAGCTCCCAGTGCACCATTATTTTGAGCGATTTCCACCAAATTATCTATAATGTGATCACTCACACCTAATTTATCTAATTCAATATGTGCTAAATTCATATAATTTCCTAATAATTCTATCTTACCATTAATTAAAGCATCCTTAGCCATATAGGTAAGCTCACCAAGTAAATCAATGGAATGCTTTGTAGCTACCGGGTTTAGAGAATAGTTTTCTCGAATGCTTTCAACAGCGGCTCGTGTGTCTCCAATCCGACCGGTATCCGCGACAACGATATGAAGTTGTGCACCAAGAAGTATTGGTAATGTATCTTTGCCTTTTTCAAACCAAATAGGAAATTCACTTGATGCCGCCACCATGTCGATGCCGCTTGGATTTCCATGCGCATGTGTTTCAGCAATGTGTACGAGCTCCATAAGCTTTGACTGACTTAACGGTTCGCCGTAATACGTATATAAGCTTTTCACAATCGCGATAGCTACTGCTGCACTTGACCCAAGCCCTCTACCAATCGGGATCGTTGAATCTAAGTGAATGGTCATGTTCACGGGATGTTTTTCCAGAGCTTCAATAGTCGCATGAATACAAGCAACAATTCCTGAAAGTTTTGCAGGTGCCAACTCTAGTTTTCCTTCGAAATAATGGCATTTTAAAATAATCCCTTTTGCATTTTTTGAGTGTAGGTGTTCTTCAACGCTTGCTGTTGCATGAATGCTTGGAAAAGGAATCGCAATAGCCGGCTTTCCGTAAACAACAGAATGCTCACCTAATACAATCAATTTACTATGTGAAGAAGCAGTTACCCTGTTTTTGGAAAGTCCCAACTTGAATACACCATACTTTCTTATGAAATCTTACTTGGAAACGATCGTCCATATGTACATCTGCATATGATTCATTGTAATGCAATTTTTTAATGCTTTCAATGTAATAACATCTCTCTAAGACGAATAGTATCTTTAAATGAAAAAACGCTCGGAATAAATATCCCGAACGAATAGATAAAGAATAAATATTGTAAATTAAATCCCCATTTTACGATGTGAGTTATTTACTTTCTTAGATTGTTGACTCTTCATTTTTTTCGTTTCTAAAGTTCCGCTCGTTACTGAGTTTTCTGAAGATTGATTATTTTTCTTTGCTTCAAGCTGCTGTTTGATTGCATCTTTGAAACTTACTTTTGTTTTCTTTTCTGATGATTGTTCTGTTTTATCCAAATCAGTCATGTTGAATTCCCCTATCCTTTTTATCTAAACGCTTTTAATATAGAATAACATTTTTTACAATTAAGTGTCTATATATATCGATAGTAGTTGATTTATAATATTTAAAATGCTTCTTCTTCCTCTGAACAAATGACAAAACTTGTGCGATGAGGTCGTCATAATTAGTCTGCCAACAATTGAATGAAAACGAGCCATTTATAGACCGTTAACTATTTTAAGGTTTTTAATACC
This sequence comes from Sporosarcina siberiensis, assembly GCF_042681925.1. NCBI lineage: Bacteria > Bacillati > Bacillota > Bacilli > Caryophanales > Caryophanaceae > Sporosarcina > Sporosarcina siberiensis. Next base: position 319,630 of record NZ_JBHUGI010000024.1, on the reverse strand, counting down.
CCATTAATGCCGGTCCATCAAAATACAAGACTTTCATTTCCGCAGGAAGTGATGAATACTCAGAAAAGTAACTACGTAGAATAAAGGAAAATCAAAAATTACTTGCATAATGCATATAATAGCTCTCGATACTAGTTGTAAGATGCAACTAGTATCAGAATGCGATTCATTCCAGTCTGTTTGATAATACGCGCAAAGAGCGAATCACTGTTTCTCGTTCAAATTCATTCATTGTGGTGAGTACAACTGCCATGCTTTTGCTGATATTTTTATTAATGGCGAGTACAATCTCCTCCCCATTTATGGATAAAGACAATCGATAAATTCTTCGATCTTCAACAGAGGGATTTCTTTCAATTAATCCTTTTTTCTCCAATGTGTTAATTTGTCTTGAAAAGGTCGTAATATCCATTCCAACTATTTCAGCCAAGATTTGCATAGACGGCTCATTTAACAATGAGAGTTCGTATAAAATAGAACTTTGTATAACAGAAACTTCTACACAGCTCGATTTGTCAATTTTACGAAGTGTCTTGGATAAAGAATAAAAAATAGGAATGATTTCCTCCATAAGGCTCCCCCTCTTCCATCAATACCATCAATTTTAAAACGCACCCTCATCGTAAAGGGTGCGTCATTTCTTATTTATACGTAATTTTGTCTTCCGCTTTTAATAGAACGCCGTTTTTGAGATAAACCGTTGTACATATGCTTAAAAATTCGTTTACCAGCTCTATCTCCCAACGTTCATCAGGAACCATTTCAAAAGGGATCATCCATGTTTCTTTTGATTTATCCCCACTTACCATTTCTATCGAATGCTTAGCAATCACTTTCTCGCCCGATTCAGAAACTTTAATTAACTCGATTACGATTTCATCAATAATCTCATCACTTTCGTCTCCTTCAATATAGAGCTTGGCTGAGAGAGTTTCACCAAATGCGATATTAGGTCCATCCAAAATTGTGTCTATTGAAATATTTTCATAAACAATATGTGACGAGAAGTCCTTCAACATGATTTTTCCTCTTTCCCATAACTTTTTAACGTATTTATTATTCCTTCATAATGAAAGTAACTATCCGATTCTGTTTTATTATATCGGACTTCAATCAATTTGAACAAGTATAAAATTATTACTTACAATATTGCATACTCAAGTATTCTCAGAATTACCGCAATTAAGGAACTAGTAATCTTAAATGTAGTAATCATTGGGACTGTATGTACTTCTAAAGATTTAACTTTAAAATTTAGAAGTCTAAACGTTATTCTGTCTGTGCTTCAAGAAACGTATTGATGGCCTGTTTATTTTCTTCAATGTTTAATTCAAGTACAGAGCCCGCGTGTTTGTAAGTGTTAAAAGAGTAAGATCCTTCAACGGGTATGGTCATCGTCTCAAGTTTTGCACCTTTTTTCATAAGTAATGAAACAGCACGTGAAATTTCATCTTTAGATGTTAGATTTGTGTGTACAAAACTAGAAATAGCTCCTGCCAATTTGGGTGCGGCAAGTATCATGCCAGGACGAATAGCCTCATCTTTCATGGCGCTAATAATTTCTTGTTGACGTCCTACACGTCCGAAATCACCTTCACTATCCGCTCTAAAGCGTGCATAACCGAGTAGTTCTTTACCATTTAGTCTTTTCTTCCCAGGGAGAAGTGTGACACCTATCTTTTCTGACATTTCTTTTTTTACATCAATTTCAACACCATCAGGAAATGCAATATTAACAATCGATTCAAAGTTATTGAAATCAACAATAGCGTAATGATGAATTGGAATTCCAAACATGCCCGTAATGGTATCCTTTGCAGTTTGTACTCCGTTCAGATAATAGGCTGTATTTAGCTTGTACGATTTATATCCGGGTATTTCTGCGTAAATATCTCTCATAAAGGAAATTACCTTCATTTTTCCTGCACCTTTATCCCAAGACAATACCATCATTGTGTCTGTACGTGATTTTTCACTACCGTCGTCATCAACTCCGAGCAACAAATAATTTTCCACGCTTGGGTATTTAGGATGTATAGCGTCCCCTTTGAATGGACCAGGATTGATTGAATTTCCCTTTGCAATGGTCTTCCCGGCATTGTACTGTACGACTGAATAAGTTCCAGCCACAATAAAAGCCAAAGTCAGGAGCGCGAACAATGTCCTGCCAATTCGCAACTTTTTCTTTCTTCTTCTTTTTGGTATCGGATTGTCATATTGTTCTTCCATTATAATTCCTCCAAAAACTGATCTTCTATTTAGGACGTTCGTGAAATTACTTAGTTGCATACTATTGTACCATGGAGTTGCAGTGGTACCTTTAAATATACATTTAAAACAGTACATACCTACAGAGGATACATAACTTACCTATGACAATCCCCCATCTCCTTTTAAGAAACCTTGCATATACTACAAGGGTATCTACAAGAAAGGCGGTGTACTTTGTGGGAAATGAATACAGAGGAAATTCAGGTTCGTCATTCGCTTTGATTGTTGTGTTATTTATCTTGCTAATAATCATTGGTGCTAGCTATCTTTACTAGAATAGAATCTATTTAGTTTTTTCATTGGAGCATCTGAAACTTTTCAAGAGCACTTTAAGAGTGCTCTTTTTTTATTTTCGAAAATATTGTTTACAATACTTAAAGTTTTAAATCAATGCATTTTTATTTCAGAAGTAGTGTGCACGAATCTTCCTCAAATTACGAATAGAAAAACTAGCATTTTTGAATGAATTCCTTTAAGCTAAGTATTCTAAAAGAGGAGTGTGTAGTTATGACGAACAGCGGTCTTGAAAAAGCAGCATTTGCCGGCGGTTGTTTTTGGTGTATGGTGAAACCTTTTAAAGATTGGGAAGGCATTCATGATGTCGTTTCTGGTTATATGGGTGGTCATATAGAAAACCCAACATATGAAGATGTAAAAAAAGGTGACTCGGGACATTTAGAAGTTGTGGAAATAACGTTTGATCCAAATTTATTTACATATGAAAAGCTACTAAATGTATATTGGCAACAAATTGATCCTACAGATGCGGGCGGTCAATTTGGCGATCGTGGTGAATCCTACACTACGGCTATTTTCTATTACACAAATGAACAACAAGAAATTGCTGATAAGTCCAAAAGAGAGCTTGAAGCAAGTGCCAAATACTCTAAACCTATCATCACGCCGATACGTCCTGCTGAAACATTTAACCCCGCAGAAGAATACCATCAGGATTACTATGAAAAAGAAAAAGAACATTATGAAAAAGATCGTGCAAAATCTGGAAGAGATGAATTCTTGAAAAAGTATTGGAGTTAAATAATACAAAAAAACCGCCAAACACTATCGGCGGTTTTTTTATTGCTCAATAAGATTCGTGATCTATCTTAAATGACTTTGCTACGCCTCTCTCTTTTCTCCAATTAATAGCGTTAATATCATCATTGAAACATACAAACCAATAAAAATTATGAATGTGTAATTATGGTCTCCTGTCCAGTCGTGAATTAAAGCGATGACTAATGGGAATAAACCACCGATAATATACCCACCTGTTTGCATCATTGCTGTCCATGAATTGGTCTCGTCTGCTGTTTCAGTTTCGTCAAGAGGTAAAAGTAATGCGACTGGGAATAATCCCCCCAGAGGAATGCCCATTAGAATAGCTCCTGTCCACATTAATGAATGCACACCAGTCCAAATAAAGAGCGTTGCCAGCATTCCCGAAATCAGCATTAGTAAAACCCAAAATCTTCTTGCAGGAAATTTCCCCATTAATAGAGGAAATCCAAGATTTAATATGATTTGAACTACCGTCATTACACTTAGGAGTGTCCCAGCTTGTAATAATGTCATGCCAAAGGATTTCGCTATTGGCGCAAGCCATGTAACAATAGAGAAAAATGCGGATGATTGTAATCCGAAAAAGAGTAGGAACAACCAAGCTTTTTTTATTCTCCAAGGTGAAACTATTTTTTCTGTATTCACGGTCATTGGACCCTGTTTAGCGCTATAAACCACAGTTTCAACTCTCATAGCGAAAAACCACGCCAGAAGACCTAGAAGCGCTAGTACAGACCATATACCAAGTGCAAAGCGGTAAGAGTTTGTTTCATTATAAAAAAGGGCTGTTAACCCAGCACTTACTGAAGCACCTACACCCATTCCAAATGAATATACCCCAATGACTGAAGCGGCACGTTGTGGGAAATTTTGTTTAATCATCGCTGAAAGAAGTGGCCCCATAACTGCGAGTGCAATACCTATTAAAAACGCAGTCCCTATAAGAACGATAAAAGAAGGAACAATGCCCCGAATTGCAGTAAGCAAACCGATAAGACTTAACATAAGATACATTGTTCGTTTAAGTCCCATCTTTCTATTAAAGTAAGGGGCCAATGTCGCGAATATACCCATACAAATTACAGGTATAGCTGTTAGCATACTTACTTGTACATTAGTTAGACTGAGTTGCTCACGAATTACTTCAAGCATTGGACCAATCGATGTAATTGCTGGACGCATATTTACGGCGACTGCAAAAATGGCTATGAGTAGTATAACTGATTCTTTTTTTGAAAATTCCTTAATCATATACACATTCACTTCATCTCTTTTTAATCAATTGCTTTTAACTGATAGAACCTAATATACGATGTTCATAACGTATTGAATGTTTATCGGAAAATTTGTTAAATGAAAAATAGTGCCCTGTTAGGTAAATTAGACTTACTTACATAATACCCTAGAATTCGATTCGCACCCACTACTTTAAGAAGTATTCATTATTAAAGTCTATTTGCAAACTAACTAAGTTAACTTTTATTTATATTGTTAAGTATGTAGCGTTCCAATTTGAAACAATTTCATGCTATAATAGGTGCATTGTGAATTTAGGAGGAATTTTTTTGATAGCAGTAACTAACTTAAGTCTTCAATTTGGTGACCGCAAACTATTTGAAGATGTAAATATACAGTTCAACACTGGCCAATGTTATGGTCTTATTGGTGCAAACGGTGCGGGTAAATCTACATTTCTAAAAATCTTATCTGGTGAACTTGAACCCCAATCTGGTAATGTCATCATGAATAAAGAAGATCGGTTGGCTTTTTTGAAACAGGATCACTTTGAATACGAAGAGCACGTTGTACTAGCGACAGTTATTATGGGACACAAGCGTTTGTTCGATATAATGAATGAAAAAGACGCAATCTATATGAAAGCTGATTTCTCTGATGAGGATGGAATGCGTGCAGCTGAGCTTGAGGGTGAGTTTGGAGATTTAAATGGTTGGGAAGCTGAATCTGAAGCAGCTATCCTTCTTCAAGGACTTGGCGTAAAGGATGAATTACATCACTTGAAAATGTCTGAACTAACGGGTTCTGATAAAGTGAAAGTTCTACTAGCACAAGCATTGTTCGGCAAACCAGATGTTCTACTTCTAGATGAGCCTACGAACCATCTTGATTTAAAAGCAATTCAGTGGCTTGAGGAGTTCCTTATTAATTTTAATAATACGGTAATCGTTGTTTCCCATGACCGTCACTTTTTAAATAAGGTTTGTACACAAATCGCGGATGTAGATTTTTCGAAAGTTCAAATTTATCCAGGTAATTATGACTTCTGGTATGAGTCTAGCCAATTGGCACTTAAAATGTCATTAGATCAGAATAAGAAAAAAGAAGATAAAATTAAAGAACTTCAAGCATTTGTTACACGCTTTAGTGCTAATGCTTCAAAATCTAAACAAGCAACATCACGTAAGAAAACGCTTGAAAAGATTGAACTAGATGACATTCGTCCATCTTCAAGACGATACCCATTCGTGAATTTTCAAATGGGTCGCGAAATCGGGAATGATGTATTAAGTGTTCAAGATGTATCCAAAACAATCGATGGTAGAGTTATGCTGAAAAATGCGAACTTTACAATTGGAAGAGAGGATAAAATCATTCTTCTTGGAAATCCACTTGCAAAAACAGCACTATTAGAAGTTCTTGCTGGAAATTCTGAACCTGATTCGGGAACAGTTAAATGGGGTGTAACAACTACAAAGGCCTACTTCCCTATCGATAACACTGAATTCTTCCAAGGTCCTGAGCAATCTCTAGTAGAATGGTTGCGCCAATATTCCCCAGAAGATCAAACGGAAACATTTTTACGTGGTTTCCTTGGTCGTATGCTCTTTTCTGGTGAAGAAGTGAATAAAAAGCCTTCTGTTTTATCAGGAGGAGAAAAAGTGCGCTGTATGCTGTCGAAAATGATGCTTACATCTGCGAACGTACTTCTACTTGATGAGCCGATGAATCACTTGGATCTTGAATCTATTCAGTCTCTCAACAATGGTCTAATAGCATTTAAAGGTGTAATTATCTTTACTTCTCATGACCAACAGTTTATCCAAACTGTTGCGAACAGAATTATTGAAATTAATGATGATGGAACAATTTTCGATAAGATGATGTCTTATGAAGATTACCTCGAGTTTAAAGAAAAGAAATAAAAAAATGAACAGTAAAAATCCGACCTTCTAATCTTAGAAGGTCGGATTTTTTGTTGTGAATAAGTATGATTATCTCATTTTTGGGAATAACCATAATGAGAGGAGAGATTTAAATGCGGAAAGTAAATCTTTTCATTGTAGTTCTTGCCCTATTTTTCGTATTTACAGGGTGTACACAAGGTCAAAAAACAAATGAAAATCCCGCTGGAGGCCAAGGAAATAAAGAATTAAGTGGTAAAGAAGAAAGTACTGTTGAACCAATTGAATTTATGCGAGAGTATTTTCCACCAGACGGATCTAAATTGTTTTTTAAAGGAGAAGGTAATGAGTTTGCTGAGTACCATATTGAAGTAACGCAACCCCATAAAAATTATTTCGTTATTTTTGAGGATAATGGAGGTACAATTATTCGGAAAATCTTTAGAGTTGAGAAAGATCGTATCGATATTATTGATTCCAACATTATCGGCATTGTCGAAAAGAATTTCCCTTCCCTGCAAGAGATGGATTCAATGAAAGCATCAAGTATTTATCTGCAAAAGCCATTTACATTAGGAAGTAAATTTGATGACTGGACAGTTGTTGAAACAGATTTAACAATTGAGACGCCTTACCAGACGTATGACAACGTATTTGTCATTGAAGAGAAAGTAGAGAATGCAGTAAATCGAAAATATTTTTCTCCTGGAATAGGAGAAATAAAGCGTGAAGCTGTAATGGTAACCGGCGATGGTGATACCGTAACCGTTACATCGACATTGGAGTCTTTAGGTGAATAAAGTATATAAAAAGAGGCTTCTAGTAGAAGTCTTTTTTTATTTGGATAAAATAAACACATTCCTGTTCCCTCTTAATAATCTCAAATTACATCAAACTGATTTTACATGATGATTAAATTTACGGGTTGGCCATCTTTCAATATAAATAGACCATGATAAGTTTGCAAATCATCATCACAAGCTTCACAAAATACTTGTTCATTTGAAGACCAAAATGCATAAAAACACTCTTTCTTTACAGCTTCAAATTCATGTTTTTCCCGAAGCTTCAGTACAAACTCTCTTAATTGTTCTTGAACTTCATTAAAATTCATACTAGTTTCTCGAATAATAATGGTATCTTCCCAGTCTTCGAACATCCACCAAGGCTCAAATTCAGCTTTCATATATATAAATTCATACAATTTAAGTTCCTCCTTAGATGATTTAAGCTGAATATTAGTCAATTTTAGCAAATAGATATACATTGTCCACTTAAATGCCCACTTCAAAAATCCAATGTAATGTGTATAAGCTCACTTTAAGGTATAATTAGTATAACGAAGTGAAACCTTATATAGTTTCAAACGTATTTAATATATAAGGTTAAGGAGGTCTTCTCATGAAGGAAATTCAACAATTCTTTATAAGGAACTTTATAGCGGTTCCTGTTAGCTTTGGTTCATGGCTTTACCTACTTTTTGGTATTGGTATGAATATCTTTCCGGCAACAGGTCTATTCATAGTACTTTATCTTGGAAGTTCATTTTCAATTAAACAAATTCAACTTTCATCTAATTTAAAACAATTAGGTATGACCCGTTCCGAGTATAAACATATAAAAAACCAATTAACAAGTGCTCGTTTTAAAGTGAAACAATTAAATAGTTTTTATGGTAAAGTGAGGTCGGTACAAGCATTTCGACAACTTCATGAAATCAATACAATATCAAGGAAAATTTTAGGTATTGTTAAAACGAACCCTAAAAAGTTTTACTACGTCGAAAAGTTTTTCTATGCTCATCTTGATTCAGCGGTAGAGTTAACATCCAAATACTCAATGCTTGTTAACCAACCTTTAAAAGATAAGGACTTGAAAATCACACTACAAAACACACGTGAAACACTAGTTGATGTAAACAAACAATTAGAACAAGATTTACGTAATGTTCTTTCCTCTGATTTGGAAAAACTACAGATGGAAATTGATTTTGTTGGTGTAACAATGAATCGAGATAAACCAGTTTTAGAAATGAAAGGAGATAAATATAATGACAGAAAGTAATCCAGATACGAATGATGTAAAATCATTTGATGATTTACTAGATAACCCATTTGACATAAAAGAACCTCTTTTATCAAAAGAAATGCAAACTGTGAACAAAGAGGTAGGAAATACAGCCGTAAAACTAATCGACCGCTTAACTCCAGAGGAACGAGAGAAAGCTATTGAACTTGCGAAACAAATACCCGTCGGGAACTATGAGGCAATTATTACCTACGGTGCAAACGCTCAGGGTGAGCTCTCACGCTTCTCTCATAAAATGCTTGACCATGTTCAAAGCCAAGATATTGGACCTGTAGGAGATGTCTTAAAAGACTTAATGGACAAACTATCTGAAATAGATCCTGATGATTTAAGCGAAAAGAAAAAAACGGGCCTAAGCAGATTGTTTGGTAAAGTATCAAAATCCATACAAGAAATGATGACTAAATACCAAAAGTTAAGTACTCAAATAGATCGAATTGGTGTTCAACTCGAACACTCCAAAAGAGGTCTCCTTGACGACGTGAAAATGTTAGATAGTCTATACGAACAAAACAAAACATATTTCCAGGCACTCAACGTCTATATTGCAGCAGCTGAAATTAAACGTGATGAAATATCATTTGAACTTATTCCTGAAATGAGACGAGAAGCGGAATTGTCTAATGATCAAATGGCGTTCCAAGAAGTAAACGATATGGCGCAATTTCTAGATCGACTTGAAAAACGTTTATATGATTTACAATTATCACGCCAAATAACAATTCAAAGTGCTCCGCAAATACGTATGATACAACAAACAAATCAAACGCTTGCTGAGAAAATTCAATCTTCTATTATGACATCCATTCCATTATGGAAAAATCAGATTGCGATTGCATTAACATTGAATCGACAAATGAAAGCTGTAGAGTCACAAAAGCTCGTAACAAAAACAACTAATGATTTACTTCTGAAAAATTCAGAGATGCTGAAAATAAACACAATCGAAACTGCAAAAGAAAATGAACGCGGAATTATTGAAATTGAGACATTAAAAAAGACGCAAGAAAATCTCATCCAAACCATTGAAGAAACACTGCTCATTCAGGCTGATGGTCGTGCTAAACGTAAGGCGGCAGAAATAGAAATTGGACAAATGGAAGAAGAACTTAAACAACGATTACTAGCAGTTCATGATAAAACACAAAATCGCCCCACATAAGGCGATTTTTGTGTTTTATTTAACTTGTGCGTGCAACGATTGCTAATAATTTCTTTAGGATACGTAGTGTTTGATCAGAAAAATTCTCGACCGAATTAGATGACGCTGTTTTATGCCCAAACATCATCGTAAATAATGCCGTTTGTTCTTCAGTTGGTTCTTCTGAAGATAGAAATAAGTGAATAACAGATATTCCCTTCTTCTCGGTTTCCATTACAGCCTCAGCCGTATCTATAATACCATTTCGGTCATATCCAAAAGCCGATGGTTCCCCATCTGAAAATACAAGTAAAAATTTATGCTTTTCACGCCGTTTATACAGTTTCTCAGCCATCCAACGAATGGCAAAACCATCTCGATTATCTTCATTGGTTTCAAAAGATAATATGGACATTCCATTATCTTGCTTGTTATCAGCAAATGTGTGCATCTGATTGAAAACATTTGGTTGAATTTGTGAGGTGGCATGATTTGCATCTTCATAATACAAGGATATCTCGTGTTGTATCCCTAAAGTGCGAAGAATATCATGAAACAAGAGTACAGCATGCTTTGTTTCATCGAGTTTATCTATCATAGAGGCTGAACCATCGACAAGTAGTCCAAAAACTGCATCTAACTGGGTAGATGGTGCATTTTTTTTATAAAATGGTTTTGGCCGTTCATCTACCACTAATGTTGTTAATTTGCTGGATAGTCTTCCTTTCATTAATCCTTCTCGTTTTGTTTCTTCTTTAAAATCAATTCTTTTTTTCATTTCCGCTACTATTGATCGAACAAAGGGTTTTTGCTCTTCACGCCAGTTAGCAAGTTTTTTGCGATTCTCGAAGGAATCATGAACTTGAACATGTTGTTCTTCATAAACAACATTTAAATGTTCGCTTCCAAAGGATTTACCTGCTTTCTTTTGCTCGTTGGTATTTTCATTTTTCTCGTGTTCCTCATCTGGCCGATTATTGCTTTCATTTCCCTCTGAATGTCCTTCACCGGTCTCTTCTATATCTGCATCTTCATCGCCTTCAGTAGCATTAGACCCGTCTGTTTTTCCAGAACGTCCATGTTCTAGTTCATATTCAAGGTGGACACCAGATTCATCTTCATTCTCCTCGTGCCAGGAACGAAACACTTCCTCTATTGTTTCCTTACGTTCGTCTTCTCCTTTATCCGCATCACTCATTCCTTGATGATAGTTGAATTGAATAGTTTCATCTACTAATGAAGCCCCTATCGAATAATATTGATTCACTAAATCCGAGTGAATGGATTGTTCAGCTATACTTCCTATTCGATTTGCAATATGTGTATTGTCTTCCGTGCTTTTTGAATCATAGGCAGACTGTAGAATTGATTGAATGAGATTGAACTTAATAGGACCCCAATCAATGTGTGATTCATGAAATATTCCTTCATGTAAAGTGATATACATTTCATTTAATAAGGCATCCGCAAGAAAACCCTTTTGCATATTGGAAGAAATACTACTCCGATGAAAAGAAACATATGCTTCTTTTCGAGTTTCAAAAGCTGTGATTGTTCCTGGCCGCTCTTTAATAATTAAGTCGATTAATCGAAACTCTTCTAGTAGAAGTAATATTTCTCCAATAAATTTCCGCAAAGGATTCAATTGGTTTTTATTTTCAAAGGTATTCCAAGTGCGTATGTCAAAATACTTCCAAAAACCAATTGTTAATAGATAGATATCCGACAAACGTCCATAATGAATAATATCTTTTGATCGATGTCGCCAAAATACACTCATAGATATAATAGCTTCTTTAGGTCTGTATTCAAGAAGTTTGCGCTCGGTTAATTCAAGGTAAGTAGTATCGGAAAGTGCACGTCCAAGACGCTCGTACAATAACAAAGTTTTCGCATCAACTGTTTCATCATTGAATTGAATGAATCGATTCATTTTCACGTATACGTTCGCCTCATTTCACCCAAGTATCTACTAATTCCATTACAAGCCTGCGTTCTATTTTATCGTCAAGTTTCTCAGAAATTGTGTATTGAATTGCACGTCTCACCGGCATATGTTCAGCTAGACCAATGGCGTCAAGTAGACTGCGAACGGATGCTGCATCGTCTGATAATAATCCATTTACTACTTGTTTACGCAAATCATCCCCAATATTTAGTATTGTTTCGATGAGTTCTTCGGAGGTGTTTGGATATTCATTTATGACAACTTTTTTTAATTCAATTCCAGATAAGTATGGGATTGTAAAAGAAACAAATCGGTTTTTTAATGCCTCATTCATTGGAGATGTTCCCACATAACCCTCGTTTATAGCGGATATTACTGTAAAGTCCTCATGTGCTACAATTACTTCGTTTGTAAAAGGATTTGTTAAAACGCGTCGATGATCTAGAACACTATGTAGGATTGGTAATGTCTCTGATTTGGCCATATTAATTTCATCAATATATAGAATATGGCCTTTCTTCATTGCTTGGACAACTGGGCCCTCTACAAAATCGATTGTTGTTACCCCATCCTTTTGAATAATTGTTTTAAAGCCTAAAAGAGATTCAGCATCAAGATCTACAGAGCAATTTACACTATGCATGGGTTGGTTAAAAAACTTCGAAACAGTTTGTGCTAATTTTGTTTTACCAGATCCTGTTGGTCCTTTTAATAAAACTGGCTTTTTTAGTACAATGCTAATTAAAACATCATCCCATAAATATTCATTGGGTGAAACATATCCCCCATCCTGTATGAGCACTTGATAAATGGAGTCATGTTCTTTTTGTATACGGATTTTTTGTTCTTTTTCTACATAGTCATTCAAACTTCATTTCCTCCTTAGTAAAAATGCCCGATGCACCGCAACATAGCGGTACATCGAGCATTTTTTATTCGAAATACGTTTTGTAATAGCCGCCAACTTTTCCAGAATTATCAATGATGAATATAAACTCTTCAGTTTCATTTTTAACATCATAATCTTTTCCGGGTGTTAGCATGTTATTCACGACATACTTTTCGGCATCTGAGTGTTTGCAAGTAACAGTACGGAGTGTCGGTGAAGACATCCAATCTTGAAAGTTCACTATACATCACACCTTTCATCTAGAATGATCGGTTCGTTTAAAACAAAACGATTGCTATCTATTAAGAACCTAAAAGTAGATCTTCTGGATTTTCAAGCAATTCTTTAACCATTTTCAAGAAACCAACAGAATCTTTTCCATCGATAACACGGTGATCATAAGAAAGTGCCACATACATCATTGGGCGGATTTCAACATTGTCCCCAATTGCAACAGGACGTTTTTGAATTGTATGCATTCCTAAAATACCAACTTGTGATCCGTTCATAATTGGTGTCGACATCAATGAACCAAACACACCACCGTTTGTAATTGTGAAAGAACCACCAGTCATATCTGCAATTGTAAGCTTGTTATCGCGTGCTTTTGTCGCAAGTTCTACGATTGATGCTTCAATTTCAGCAAAGTTTTTACGGTCAGCGTCAATCACGTTAGGTACTACTAGTCCGCCGTCTGTCGATATAGCAACACCGATATCATAGAAGTTCTTCAGAAGAATTTCATCGCCATCAAGTTCAGAGTTGACGTAAGGATATTTTTTAAGTGCCGCAACAACTGCCTTTGTAAAGAATGACATAAAGCCAAGTCGAACGTCATTTTGCTCGAAAAACTGATCTTTTTTACGTGAACGAAGGGCCATCACATTTGTCATATCAATTTCGTTAAATGTCGTAAGCATCGCTGTCGACTGTCTTACTTCAAGTAGACGTTTTGCAATTGTTTGACGGCGACGCGTCATTTTTTCACGTGTTACCCGACCATCATCTTGTGCTGCTACAACTGGAGCTGCTGATTTTGCTGCTGGCTGTGCTTTTGGAGCCGATGTATGTGCTTCAACGTCTTGGACTCTTACGCGACCCATTGGATCAACAGGAGATATCGCTGCAAGGTCAATACCCTTTTCACGAGCGAGTTTACGTGCTGCCGGACTTGCAATAGTGCGTTCTGAATCGTTTGATTCTTCAGCAACAGGTGCAGGTGTTGGTGCATCTGCGACAGCCTCTTCTTTAGCTACAGCTGCAGGTGCTGCTGGTGTAGCTGCGCCTGAATCTGCACCTACAATTGCAATGACTTGTCCTACTTCAACTGTATCACCTTCAGCTGCAAGGTGTTGTTGTACAATACCTGCTTCTTCGGAAATGATTTCTACGTTTACTTTATCTGTTTCAAGCTCAACTATAAATTCCCCACGTTCAACTGTATCACCTGGTTGTTTCAACCACTGTGAAATTGTTCCTTCTGTAATTGATTCTGCAAGTTCTGGTACGATAATTTCTGCCACTATAAATTCCTCCTCTAAGTCTAACCGTTATTTACGGTTTAAAGCTAAATTAATAATTCGTTTTTGTTCAATTGCATGTGAACCGCCGTCACCTTCAGATGGACTTGAACGGTGATCGCGCCCGATATAACTAACTTTTTTCTTCCCGGCAATTTCATTCATATAAGGATTTGCAAACGACCAAGATCCCATGTTTTTAGGTTCTTCTTGTACCCAAATGAGATCTTTTGCCTTTGGATAACGTGAAACGATATTTTCAATCTTTTCAGTTGGGAAAGGATAGAGTTGCTCTACACGAACAATATGCAAGTGATCAAAGCCTTCTCCATCTTTTACCTGTTCTGCTAAATCAATTGCCATTTTACCACTTGCAAACAAAATTCGCTCAACTTTTTCTGGTGTATTACCGGTACCAGGTTGTTCAAGTACAGTTTGGAACGAACCTTCAGTTAAATCACCAACATCTGCACCAACGAGTGGATGACGTAAAAGTGATTTTGGTGTCACGATTACGAGCGGACGCATTGAATCTTTACCAAGCATTTTCGCTTGTCGGCGTAAAATATGGAAGTAGTTTGCTGAACTTGAAAGATTAGCTACTGTCCAGTTGTTTTCAGCAGATAACTGTAAATATCGCTCGAGTCTAGCACTTGAATGTTCTGGACCTTGACCTTCATATGCGTGCGGTAATAGAAGAACGAGTCCGGATTTTTGTCCCCACTTAGCATGACTTGATGAAACAAATTGATCAAACATAACTTGTGCCATGTTTGAGAAGTCTCCGTACTGTGCTTCCCAAATTGTAAGTGCTTCTTGGTCCTCAAGATTATAACCGAATTCATAACCAACAATAGCTGCTTCGGAAAGAGGGCTATTGTGTGCTGAAAACGATGCTTTCGATCCGCTAATATGATGTAAAGGAGTGTGTGTGTTTCCTGTCTTTTCATCGTGAAGTACAAGATGACGATGAGCAAAAGTTCCCCGTTGAACATCTTGACCTGTTAAGCGAATTGGATTTCCATCCTGTAAAATAGAACCAAAAGCTAAAGTCTCTGCATGTGCCCAATCAATTTTTCCTTTACCAATAAAAGGTTCTTCACGTCTTTTTAAAATTTTAATTAATCTATTAAAGACACTAAATTCTTCTGGGTATGCTAATAGCTCGTTATTCATAGTTAGTAACGCGTTTTCTTCAACCCCAGTTTCAAGTACTGGATAACCTGCAAGAACTTCCTCTGGAGCGGTGTTACTAACTGCTTTTTTCTCTTTTGATTCAGAATATGCTCTGACAACATCATGTGCAGATTGCATTTCTTTATAAACTCTTGAGTCTACCTCGTCTACTTCGGATTCGCTAAGAATATTTTCTGCAACCAGTGTGTTTCCATAAAGCTCACGTACTGTAGAATGCTTATGAACATCATGATACATTATTGGATTTGTAACAAGTGGCTCATCCATTTCGTTATGACCATATCTTCTATATCCGATAAGGTCGATCACAATATCTTTACCGAACTTCTTACGATATTCAAACGCGAAAGCAGCTGTGGCAATAACTGATTCTGGACAATCCGCATTTACATGTAAAACAGGTACTTCAAAACCTTTTGCTGGATCTGAAGAATAGTGTGTGGATCTTGAATCGATTTGTTCTGTTGTAAAACCAATCATATTGTTCGCGATAATATGAATAGATCCACCTGTTTTAAATCCAGGTACACGGCTATAGTTAAATGTTTCAGGAACAATTCCTTGTCCTGGAAACGCTGCATCTCCATGTATTAAAACTGCATATGCAGCATTCATATCTTGGGTTGGTAGACCAGATTTGCCTGTAACTTCTTGGGCTGCTCTAGTTTGACCAGTAACAACTGCATTGACTACTTCTAAGTGAGAGGGATTATAAGCTAAGAAACGATTCATCCCAGTTTCACCTTTATAAGATGCTCCCATATGATATTTTACATCTCCAAACCAACCTCTTGTCGTTTCAACTGAACCGTCAGCAGGTAGAAATGGCTCCTCAGAAATATTCGCAAATTGAGCAAACATCATTTCATAAGGCTTATTTAATATATGAGTAAGCACATTTAAGCGACCTCGGTGAGCCATACCAATGAGCACCTTGTTGGTCTTCTCCTCTTCTGAACGACGAATAAGTTCGTCAAGGAAGACTACAAGGGTATCTAGACCTTCAATTGAAAAACGTTTTGCACCAACAAATGTGCGGTGTATGTATTTTTCAAATCCTTCAATTTTTGTGAGTCTTTCCAAAAGGATTTTTTTATCATCTGAAGAAAGATTTACTGAAACTTGACCTGTTTCAACTTGGTTTTGAATCCAATTCCGTTCCTCTTCATCTATTATATGCGCAAACTCAAAAGCAATCTTCCCTGTATATAAGGATTTCAAATAATGCACAGCACTTAGTCCATTTTCAACATTATCTGGAACAACATTGAAAAATAGATTTGCTGGCATTTTTCGTAAATCATCTTCTGATAAACCGTAATAAGAAAGTTCCAGACGTGATGAATCTTTTGGTACATCGTTAAGTGGATAAATATTAGCTGCAAGATGTCCGTAAGTACGTATAGCATCTAATAATTTGTAAGCAGACAATACTTTACCTAACTCATTAGGATCAGTAATTCCAACTTTTGAAGATTGTTCTGAAGTTTCAACAACCATTTCAGGTGCCCCATACTTGTTGAACATTTCCACAAGTTCTGCGTCGACTGATTCAGGTGATGATCTAAATAATTCGTACATTTCCATTATATATCCAAGGTTAGGCCCAGAAAAAGAAGCATATGGTGAACGATGAATATCTAAACTTTTCGACATGTCCAATTACCTCCACATTTGCCTGTTGGCATAAAGTGTTTATATTTTTTATCTTATTAATTTTAACACGCTACTACTAGAACTTAAAGGGTTTCGCATGAACTAGCAAACATTTTTGCTTATAACAGCAATGCAATCGTTTTCACGGGTCTTTTATTAGTGCCTATAAAGAATTTAGACCAATTTATTTATAATTCATTATCAGCTCGACCATTTGTTCGGGAGTCTTTGGTAAAGTTGTTTCATTCATTTTCTTTACTAACATATCTTTATTATTCATTAACTTGTTAAGTTGAAGAGAAAGCGAGTGTTCTTCTAATTCTTCTTCGGTGATTACTTCGGCAAATCCCAATGACTTGAAGTGGGATGCATTTAATATTTGGTCTCCTCGACTTTTTGCAGCAGTTAGTGGAATAAGCAGCATTGGTTTTCTCAAAGCCAATAATTCAAAGATTGCATTTGAGCCTGCTCTTGAAACCACAAAATCTGCAGCTGCTAACAAGTGTGGCAAGCCTTCTGTAACATATTCGAATTGTGTATAACCCGGAATGCTTTCTAGCTCTTCATCTAAGTTACCTTTACCACATAAATGAATAACATCAAAAGTTTTCATGATGGAGTTTAAATCTTTACGTGTAGCTACATTTAAAATAGCTGAGCCTTGACTTCCACCCATAATTATTAAAACGGGTTTCTCACCTGTCATACCAGCAATTCTTAATCCATCCTGCTTAACCCCATTAAAAAGCTCAGGTCGTATTATAGGTCCTGAACACGTTGCTTTTCCCGAAGGAACATAATTTAGAGTTTGTTCAAAAACTGTAAAAATATGTTTAGAAAATGGCAATGCAAGTTTGTTGGCAAGCCCTGGTGTTACATCTGATTCATGTATAACAACGGGCACTTTAAGCATTTTTGCCGCTAGAACAACCGGGACAGAGACAAAGCCTCCTTTGGAAAATATAAGCTCAGGTGACACTTTTTTTATTATAGACATTGCTTGTATGATTCCTGCGCCGACCTTAAATGGGTCTGTAAAGTTTTTCATTGAAAAATAACGTCTGAACTTCCCGCTTTGTATTGGGTGATAAACAACGTCTGAATGTCCATTGCCAATCAACTCTTTTTCAATTCCTTCATAGGATCCAATATAATGAATCTCATAGCCTCTTTCATCCAATACTGGAATCAGTGCTTCATTAACTGAAACATGCCCCGCAGTGCCGCCCCCTGTTAATAAAATAACCGGTCGTTTCATGGCTTTTCACCTCTTTTATTTTGAAAATGGTCTATCCTTATCTATTATAGCAAAAGAACCGTGATACAATGGAATTTAAATGCTTTGTAGAGGGTGATTTTTATGGAAAGTTCTATACCAATACGTAAAAAGTCTGTTATTATGGCGAAAATTGTTATGCCAATTCTCATTACTCAAGTTGCGCTCTATTTAGTAACCTTCTTCGATATACTTATGACTGGTCGCTACGATACATACCATCTTGCCGGTGTAACAATTGGATCTTCTTTTTGGGTTCCAGTCTACACTGGGCTTGCTGGAATTCTAATGGGACTTACTCCAATCATTGCACATCAAATTGGTGGAAGAAGGAAAGAAGAGGTTCGACCTTCCGTTCAGCAAGGTCTCTATGTTTCAATTGTGTTGGCTGGCGTGATTTTTTTAATCATACGATTTGCAGTCGCACCTATCCTTGTCATGATGCCTCTGGAACATGAAGTTCGTGTAGTTGCAGGAGCTTATTTAAAAGGAATGAGTTTTGGTTTAATACCGCTATTTGCTTATACAGTTCTTCGTTCTTTTTTTGATGCACTTGGTGCTACACGTGTCTCGATGGTAATTATTCTGTTATCCGCCCCTATAAACGTCTTTATCAACTATTTGCTCATTTATGGAAACTGGGGCTTTCCGGAACTTGGTGGTGCGGGTGCGGGCTATGCATCGGGAATCACTTATTGGCTCGTTTTGATGATTGCTTATGGAATCGCATGGAAAAGAATGCCGTTTTCTGAGTTCAAGTTATTTAAGCAATGGGGTAAAATTTCTTTTAAAAAATGGAAAGAAATATTACTCATTGGTGTGCCTATTGGAAGTTCGATTTTTGTTGAGACCAGTATTTTTTCAGCCGTGACACTCTTGATGAGTAATTATTCCACAGCAGTCATCTCGGCACATCAAATTGCATTAAATTTCACATCTTTACTTTATATGATACCACTTGCTATTTCCATGGGTGCTACAATTCTAGTCGGACAAGCTGTTGGTTCAGGTAAAATGCGTGACGCTAAACAATATAGCTTCCTAAGCGTTGGACTGGCTATCACATTTAGCTTTATATCTATTGCTATTTTATTAACATTTAGAGAACAGATAGCTTCTCTATATACGACGGATGATCAAATCATTAAATTAGCCATTCCATTTCTATTCTTTGCAGCTTTATTCCAGTTATCAGATGCAATACAAGCGCCTGTACAAGGAGCACTTCGGGGTTATAAAGATGTTAATATGACATTTATTATGGCTATTATTTCTTTCTGGGTCCTTGGCTTGCCTAGTGGTTATTTATTGGCGACATACACCACGCTAGGCCCATATGGTTATTGGGTTGGACTTATTACTGGGTTAACAATCGGAGCAATTACACTAACAATTAGGCTTTTATATATTCAAAAAAAGAAATTTATATAAAACGAACCTCGCATCTCTTTTAGAGTGCGAGGTTTATATTTCATTCGTAAGTTTACATAATATTAATATGCGTTCGTTAATATATTTAAAAAAAGAGCTACCCTTGTATAATCAGGATAGCTCTTGTTCATATATTTTTATTTTGAAATAAATTGTTGTGTCCAAAAGTTTCCGTTTTTATCGAAACCAATACCGATATGTGTAAAATCGGCTGCTAATATATTTTGTCTGTGCCCAGGAGATTCCATCCAAGCTTTAACTACTTCTTCTGCTGAAACTTGTCCAGCTGCGATATTCTCTGCAGCTGACTTATAAGTGACCCCATTTGCTTTCATTTGATCAAATGGCGATCCGTAAGTTGGACTTGTATGTGAAAAGTAATTATTCGTAGCCATATCCGTCGACTTTTGACGTGCAGAATTCATTAATTTACTATCTACCTGCAATGCTGATAGACCTGCTTTTTTACGTTCAACGTTTGTTAAATTAAGAACTGCATTTTCAATTGCGGATATTGAATTGTTCGTGACTGCTTCCTGCACAGGTTTTTCAGTTGGTGCTGGAACTGGTTGTTTTACTGGAACTGGTGTTGGTACTGCTTCAGGAACAGCTGGTGAAACAGGTGCCTCCTCGTTGGGAACGGGCTCTTTAGGAGGTGTTGGTACAGCCTCTATATCTGTATGGTGATTTTTGTTTGTCCAGTGGTATTGATAACCGTTGTAGTTCATGTTGTTGAGATTTGAATTGAAAAAGTAGAATTGCTTAGAGCCCCACCCTGTGTATTGGACATTATCTACTTTATTAATTTTTACCTCATTGTTTGAATATGAAGCCTCTGCATTATTGTTTGATAGTAATAATGCTGAACCAAGTAATACTGCTGCAATTGATTTTTTCATTTCTCATCTCTCCCTTCGCAAACTATCATAACGTGAGAGAGAGTTTAAAAGACGGTTAAGTTTACCAACAAAACCATTAGATTTACAAGTATAGATACACCAAGGTTTGTTTCTCTATAAATTGGTTAGTTTTGGACTTACTTGTACTAATTTCATTTCAAATGGGGTTGACAATATGCAAAATCAGTTCTATTCATATTTAATTGAGTCAATGCCTTCACCAATGATTACGAGTCTTGGAGTCATTTTTACATATTCAGGCAACCAGCTGACCATACCATAAGCATACTGGAATAGATGCGGATTTATCGAACCTTCTAATGGCACATAACCTTTCATTCTATAAACTGTTTCAGGTAAACTTTTGACCCACTCTTCAAAATCATCGCGCGAGACTGATTCAGTAAATGTTATAAGTTTTGACGAAAGTGGTAGCCCTTTACCAGAAATAATAGATGTATCGGATTTCTCCTTGGTTGAATGCAATACTTTCTCTATATAAGAAAAAGCAATCTTAGCTCCAATTGTTTGGACAACAGGGGCTGCCTCATTATAGTTTGCAAGCTCCATAGAAACAGTAGCCATTTCACTTTCCGTTAGTAAATCGGATTTATTTGCTAAAAGAAGATGGGCATGACGTATTTGTTCCATATATAAAGCTCTGATTTGTGGTGATAGTCTACTGCGGTCAAGCCAAAGTTTACTATCAACTACAGTGATTATTCCACGAATATTAAGTTGGTCTGCAAAGATGGGAGAATAAATAGCGTCCAATGCCTCAACCGGATGAGCTGCTCCCGTCGTTTCTATCAAAATAACGTCAATATCTTTATTCTCTTCAAGTAAACTTTGTATCTGTGCTTCCGTTTGTTCTGAACCTGTACAACAGATGCAGCCGTCAAGAACTTCTTTAAGAGGTACCCCGTTTTCAACAGCGTCCGAATCAATCGATAAGCTTCCAAATTCATTCATGAAAACGGCAGGTTTTCTACCGGATTCTTTAATTTGACTAATTACATTGAGCAGTAAAGATGTTTTTCCACTACCAAGAAAACCACTGAATAAATATACATCAACCATAAAAACAACTCCATTATTATAATAAGAAAAGCATCCGCTTAGAAAAAACGGACGCTTTTCTTTTATTTCTCTACTTTTTCAAGAAGAATTTCTTTTGCTTTTAATAACTGTGGATCGTCTACTTTAATCTTCTCACGTAATTTCTCCATGAGACCATATGTCGTATCCCCTGTTAAAATTCCTGTTGGTTCAATTGATAAGTCTTCTTGTAGGTTTTTCACAGCTTCACTTGTTGTTTCATCAAATAAGCCATCAAGTTCCCCAGGATCGTAACCAACTGCAGCAAGCATTTCTTCAGCAGATTTAATAGCTGGAGAAAGTAATCCTTCTTTCATTTCTATTGTTGGATCCAAATAAGGCAGCATTGCGTATGATGGATATGGAACTTCTATATCTGGTTTTATTCCCTCTTTGTGTATCCAATTGCCATCTGGCGTGAGCCACTTTGCAGTTGTAAGTTTTAAATTTGAACCATCGGGTAAGTTTGTTGGTGATTGCACAGTACCTTTACCAAATGTTGTTACTCCTACGAGTGGAATATCAGAAGACTCACTTAATGCTGCAGCAAGTATCTCTGATGCTGAAGCACTTCCTTCATCCATGACTAAGGCTACGGGTACTTGAATCTTTCGTGAATCTTGTGCAGTAGTCACAATAGGTTTTTTATTTTTCAATTCATATTGGAATATATTTTTACCCGAAGGTACAAATAAATCGGAAATCTCAACTGCAATATCCAATAAGCCTCCTGGGTTTTGTCGCACATCCACAACTAAACCTTTCATACCTTGTTCTTCCATTTCATCCAAGGCAAGTAGGAGTTCTTCAAATGTACCATTTGAGAAACTGGTAATGCGAATATGGGCAATGCCATCTCCAAGCATTTCAGCGTAAATCGTTTCAATTGGAATGACATCGCGCGTAATTTTTATTTCCATCGGTTCAATTGCCTCACCACGTCTAACAGTAAGTGTTACCGAAGTACCTTTTTCTCCTCTGATAAGAAGTACCGCTTCAGATGATGACATTCCTTGTATGCTTTCTCCATCAACTGCAACTATTATATCGTGAGGTAAAATACCTGCCCGTTCAGCTGGCGAGTTTTTAATTGGAGAAACAACAGAGATGTAACCGTCTTTCTCTTGGATTTCAGCCCCGATGCCTTCAAAAGAAGATGATATGCTTTCATTGAGTTGACGTGCCTCTTCTTCGTTTAAATAATCGGAATAAGGGTCCTCAAGTGAATCAATCATTCCGTTTATTGCACCATCAATCACTGCAGTTTCATCGATATCTTGAAAATATTTATCTTTCATTTCATCATAAGCGTCATACAACTTTTTAAATTCTTTTCGGTCAACAGATTGAACAGGAGAGCCAACTTCTACTACTTTGTCGTCACCAGTTGTTAGTACAAAAAATGTTACACCAATTGTAGCTAAAACGAGCCCAATTATAAGCATAACGAAAGAGAACGGTTTTAATTGAATCGCTCTTTTTTGTTGTTGGACTTCATTTGGGACAGTTTTGTCTTCATGTTCATTTTTTTCGTTATCGTCCATTCCGTTCCCTACTTTCTACTCAGCAAAATAATTAAAAGGAAAAAAGAACCGCAACTAAGTAAACGGTTCCCCATTAATGTATTTAATCCATTAGAGAAGCTTCTAAAGCTACTTCAATCATATCGTTAAAAGTTACTTGACGTTCTTGTGAAGATGTGGATTCACCTGTAATAATATGATCACTCACTGTTAATATCGCTAGAGCTTGACGACCAAACTTTGCAGCAAGTGTATAAAGTGCAGCAGCTTCCATTTCTACTGCTAAAACACCATATTGTGCCCATTTTTCATGATTTGCAAATTCATTGTAGAATAAATCTTCTGTATAGACGTTTCCGACTTTCATTTTTAACCCTTTATTAATACCAGCATTATATGCCTTTAAAAGAAGGTCAAAGTTTGCCGTTGGTGCAAAATCATTACCATCAAAAATGATTTGGTTCATACGTGAATTGGTTGATGCACTTTGTGCAATGATTACATCGCGTATCTGAACGTCTTTTTGAATTGCCCCGCAAGTTCCGACACGAATAAGTTTTTGGACATCATATTCTTGCATTAGTTCAGTTATATAAATGGATATAGAAGGTACACCCATTCCAGTTCCTTGAACTGAAATGCGTTTGCCTTTATACGTACCAGTATAACCAAACATGTTTCGAACTTCATTGTATTGTTTTACATCTTCTAAAAAAGTTTCAGCGATGTATTTTGCACGGAGTGGATCCCCGGGCAGTAAAATTGTCTCAGCGATATCACCTTTTTTTGCATTGATATGTATACTCATTAAAAACAATCCCCACTTTCAAATTTTCTCTTTTAATCATACGCTCTCTGCATTCATTATGCAACGGAGAGTCGCGTGTCTACTGATTCAATCTTTCTTCATATAGCTTGTATAATTCATCAAATACGGTAGAGCGCATTTTATCATCTGCTTTTTCTTCAATATAGCGTGATAAAGGATCGAATTCAGTCTCTTCTTTTGGGAAACTCAGATCTTTAAACATAGCTTCGGCAAACTGTGCCATTAAATTATCTTTTCCCCCTGCACGAAACGAAAGAGTGAACTGGTAAAAAGATCGGTTCATCCGTTCAACTCCTTTTTAGTTACTAGTACATTAAAATAAACGACTATATTCGCTATAACCTTCTTCTTCAAGTTTCTCTACCGGTACAAAACGAAGCGCTGCTGAGTTTATACAATACCGTAATCCGTTTTCTTCAGGTCCATCTGGAAATACATGTCCGAGATGTGAATCTGCAGTTTTAGAACGCACTTCAATTCGTCGCATGCCATGTGTATCATCGAAGTGCTCAACAACTTCAGCATCTTCGATAGATTTTGTGAAACTAGGCCATCCACATCCAGCATCATACTTGTCTTTAGAACTGAATAAAGGTTTACCAGAAACGATATCTACATAAATACCATCTTCGTAATGACTATCGTATTCATTCTTATATGGTTGTTCTGTGCCATTTTCTTGAGTTACATAATATTGAATATCTGTTAATTTCTTTTTTAAATCTTCACTCATAATTTATCACTCCAATTTTCTGCTTTAAAAGTCTCTCTACCAGAACCAACCGCGTATCTATTGTAATGCGTTGGATTCTTCATATAATAGTCTTGGTGACCAGACTCAGCTTGATAAAATATTTTTGCGGCTAAAATATCTGTTGCAATTTCTTCTGTAAATCTACCAGAAGCCTCTAGGTTTGATTTTGATTGTTCAGCTATTGCTTTCTGCTCTTCGGTGTGATAATAAATTGCGGTCTTATAAGAGTCCCCGCGGTCAAAAAACTGTCCACCTGAGTCCGTAGGATTAATTTGACGCCAAAAAATATCTAATAACTCATTGTATGAAATTTTATCTTCGTCAAATGTTATTTGCACCGCTTCACGATGTCCCGTTGTATTTGTACAGACAAGCTCATAGGTAGGGTTTTCAACATCACCACCCGTATATCCGGAAATTACTGACTCTACTCCATCATAACGGTCAAATGGCTTTACCATGCACCAGAAACAGCCACCTGCAAATGTTGCTTTCGACATAGTCATAATTTAAACCTCCCTATTCATTTGGAATGATTATTTCTAATAGAATTTCGTCGTTCTCAAGATTAAATTCTTTTGCTTTCACACTTAAATTTCCCGAAAGAGCTATTGCAGATAGATCTATAAATAATTCTTCTTCTTTTGGACGAACAATCATCCAAGGTGGCAATTTTACAGAGTCCCTCAATATTTTCAGGACGGTAGAGGGAGGGAGATTGTAATTACCTATTTCGACAGTTGATTGTTTCAATATTAAATTTCCATCCTCACGGACAATTGGATCAAAATGCATCGTTACAGGTACTGTTATAGAGAATACAGTTAACTCTGATGATAACACAATATCATTGCCTATCTCCATTTTAACGGGTAGCTTTTCACCCTTCATTGCTTTATTAATATAAGTATTGGCAATTCCCTCGAAATCCTCTTTTGTTGCTTTCACAACTAAATGATTGCTTGAAGTACTGGCCACCTTACCAGATGGAATTTCTTCCGAATCCCCAGGGTTACCAATATACACAACAAGTGTCACAACTGTTGCAACAACAAGTCCACTCAAAATAAAAAATCCAGCTTTCCAAAAATTCATGCGCTCAGCCTCCTACATATCCAATTCCCCATCCGAAAGTTTTTGCAAATCGCAGCTTTTAATTTTTTCCATAAAACGTTTCGTCATAGAATTATATCCATTTGCATTTGGATGAAAAAAATCAGTGTGGTAAACCATTGCTGTATTTGAATCGAATAGGTCCGTAACAGGCACGAAACAAGATTTACTATCTATGATAGTACGTGCTTCAATTGCTTTGTTCCACTCAATAATAATATCTTCAAAATCGTTTGCTTCATCTGTAACGAGAGATAGCGGATTATAAAGTCCAGCTACAACTATTATGGCATCGCTATTGAGTCCTCTAATTGTTCCATAAAGTTCATCTAAGTTTGTTTCAAAGCGTTGAAGCTCATCATAAAAAGGGTCTTTCTTCAGGTTGAAAAAATTTTTTTTAACAACTTTCATTAAGTCGTTTCCACCGATTGTTATTAAAATAACATCAGCTTTTTTAACAGTACTTTTTACATCGGGATCTTCTAACTTTTTGTTCAGCTGCTCACTCCGGCTACCCCTTTTTGCAAGGTTATCCGTTTTGACATTTTTTACACCTTTCCACTCAAACATTTCAGTCGTTAATCGTCCAAAATAGCCTTCTTTCTTAAATTCATCACCAACCCCTTGTGTTAATGAATCCCCAAGTCCGACAACCCTTATTTGCTTGGATATAAAAAAGTTTGGAACAACCCACTCTTTAAATGCAATAGAAGTTCGTTCCGTACTCATTTTTGTAGGTCTAATAAAAGATGATTGACAGCCAGACAAAACCATAGAGAAGATCAAAGCGACAATAACTAATCTTCTCACATATAGTCCCCTTTTCTTTAAGAATTCGCTCTTTAATCTGTGTAATACATAAAACCAATTGCGCCTTCACCCGTATGTGTACTAATAACCGGTGAGGTAAAAGTAAGTTTAACTTCTTTTACACCTGAATCTTCAATTAGTTTTTTTAGCGGTTCAGCCATTTTCATTCCATTTGCTTGAGAAATACCTACACCTCGAATTATTTTACCTGTGGTTTCTTCGGTAAAGACTTTAAATAAATGTGCAACAACTTGTTTGTGGCTACGTGCTTTGGCTACAGGGGTGTATACGCCATCTTGCAGAGTTGCAATCGGTTTAATGTTAAGCAACGAACCAAGCATTGCACGGCCTTTACCGATACGTCCCCCCTTGACGAGGTTATCCAATACATCAACAACAACGAATAATGTCGTTTGTTTTCGAACAGTATTTAAACGGTTAACAATTTCTAAACTTGTATTCCCAGCATTCGCCATTTCAGCGGCCTCAAGTACTTGAAAAGATAACCCATGAGAAATAAACATTGAATCTATGACAGTAACTTTTGAATCTGTCATTTCAGCTGCTGCCTGAGCTGATTTTACAGTTCCACTCATTCCGGCTGTCATATGTATTGAGATTATTTCACTACCATCTTTACCTAGCTCATCATAAAGTTCTTTGAAAACACCAACTGCTGGTTGAGAACTTTTTGGTAATTCAGAGGCAGATGCCATCATTCTAAGAAATTGTTCCGGTAATACATCGACACCGTCGATATATGTTTCACCTGAAATTAAAAGTGTTAAGGGCACAATATGGAGGTTATATTTCTTAATATCCTCCTTCGTCAAATCTGCTGTAGAATCTGTAACGATATAAACTTTCTTCATTGGATGATCTCCTCTCTAGTTATGGAATTAGTTCATACTCTTCTATATAATCGTTGAAAAGGGGGTTTTATAATGACGTCATCATTCGATTTCAAAACGAGTAAAGAAGAACTTTGGAATGCCATCACACACGCCATTGGTTTTATTCTTACAATACCTGCTTTAATACTACTGATTTTACAAGGAGTTGAATATGGGTCTACAATTCATATCATTAGTTATACTATTTTCGGAAGTTCAATGCTTCTACTCTTCCTTATGAGTACACTATTGCATAGTATGCCTGTTAAACATAAAAAACTGTTTTCAATTCTTGATCACTCTGCAATTTATATACTCATTGCAGGGACCTATACTCCATTTACCCTAATTGTTATTAAAGGTTCATTGGGTTGGACACTTTTCGGAATCATATGGGGCCTAGCTATTTTGGGTGTACTTTTTAAAGTTTTCTTTATTCACCGATTTGAATATATATCGCTTATCTTTTACGTTGTAATGGGTTGGTTAGTACTAATAGGCATCAAACCACTTTATCTGAATTTAACATTTGATGGTTTTATACTTTTGGTCATAGGAGGCCTGCTGTATACATTCGGCTCTGTTTTTTATGCTGTACGGAGAATTCCATACAATCATGCAATTTGGCACCTTTTTGTACTTGCTGGAAGTGCATTCATGTATTTTAGTATTCTCTTTTATACATAAACCGAATTACTATATTTTTTGTTTTCTTTCATAAACAAAAAATGTGTAAGGAATACCATTTTCAGATATTTCTTTTTCAGAAGTAGAGCTGATCTCCCACTCAGAATCATATGTTGGGAAAAACGTGTCACCATCAAAATGTTTTTCGATTACTGTGATATATAAGCGGTCTGCAACGTCCAATACCATTTTGAATATTTCGGACCCACCGATGACCATGACTTCTTCATTGTATTCTCGTGCTTTTTCTATCGCTTTATTTAAATCATTGAAAACAAGAACACCTTCAGCTGTGTAGCTTTCATTTTTTGTGAGAACAATATTTAATCTACCTGGTAACGGTCTTCCAATAGACTCATATGTTTTACGTCCCATAATAATTGCTTTTCCAAGCGTCATTTTTTTAAAGTAGGCTAAATCTTCAGGAATATGCCATGGTAAATCATTATTTACTCCGATTACTCGATCTAAATCATGTGCTACTAATAGTGAAATCATCTATATCGCTCCTTTATACGGCAATGGGTGCTTTAATTCTTGGGTCTGGATTGTAATTCTCCAGTTCTATGTCCGCTACTTCCATATCGAAAATAGATTTTTCTAAGTTGATTTTTATCGTTGGTAATGATTTAGGCTTACGTGAAAGTTGTTCGTTCACTTGGTCCATATGATTAGAATATATATGTGCATCTCCAAGTGTATGCACAAACTCACCGACTTCTAAATTACACTCATGAGCAATTAAATGAACGAGAAGTGCATAAGATGCAATATTAAATGGAACGCCTAGGAAGATATCAGCACTTCTTTGATAAAGTTGACATGATAATTTACCATCAGAAACATAAAACTGAAACAATGCATGGCAAGGCGGTAGAGCCATATTATCTACTTCCGCTGGGTTCCATGCCGTAACAATATGACGTCTGGAATCCGGATTTGTTTTAATGCCCTCAATAAGATTTGTAATTTGATCAATCGTTTCTTCTCCTGCTGACCAAGAACGCCATTGTTTCCCGTACACCGGGCCGAGATCTGCATATTTATTTGCAAACTGTTCGTCTTCTAGAACTCGTTCTTTAAAATAATTCATTTCCTGTCTATAAACTTCTAAAAACTCAGCATCGTTCACAGCGCGAAGACCAAAGTTGGTCATATCGGGACCTGTATACTCGTCACTAGAAATCCATTGTTCAAATGCCCATTCGTCCCAGATTGGATTACGATCTTGAATAAGTGTACGAACATTTGTATCTCCTTTTAAAAACCATAAAAGTTCAGATACAATTAATCGAAATGCAGTTTTTTTAGTAGTCATTAATGGAAAGCCTTCATTCAAATCAAATCTCATTTGATATCCAAAAACACTAATTGTACCTGTCCCTGTTCGATCTTCTTTTTTTGTTCCCGTTTCAAGAACGTGATTACATAACTCTAAATATTGCTTCATATAATATCCTCCTAGCACTAATCTTAAGTATACAAAAATAACCTTCAGTATAACAGAAATAAACTTACACATATAAGAATTTGCAGTCAGTTAAAATAAATTCACTTTGGATATAAAAAATACACCACTGAAATGGTAGTTAAGATAACCATTTCGGTGGTGTATTTTTGGACCAATAAATATCTCCAATAGTATGGTGTGCCACAAAATCGTCATCTGATATATGGTAATGGAAGTTGAAAAAGAAACCATCTTGTGGTCGTTTTTCTGTTCGAACATGAAAACGAATGATGTCTTTTTTTCGATCCATATCATAAATGTGGAAAACTTTTTCAGAGTAATCTCCTGCAGGTTTTTCACTTATTGATATCCGTCGTTTATGTAAATCATCGGATTCTCTTAACGTCATACGGATAGCCTCGTCAATTTTCGGGAAAATGACCTCATTAAACTCATCCGAAATAACAGGCCCTATTCTAGATCCGAATTTCATAAAAGATAAATCTCTTGCTGAGGATATAAGATTATCTTCAATCGTTTCGACAATATCTATTGGGCTGGTCTCGGTAAAGTCAATATCATATGTTTGCTCAAACTGGGATGCATTCATTTGTTTAGAGTCGTCTTTGTCTTGTAAGAGCGTCCATATTTCATGACCTGGATTGATCACACCAAAAGTCAGGAGCGCAACAGAGGCGATAAGCGATTTCTGCAACCATTTTTTCATTGATTCTCACCTACATTTGTGTACGATTTTTTAACTTTCTGAGTTACTTTGACGAAATAGTAATCAAAAGGTTTCTTCTTTGTAACTTTCATTGTACAATAAATATGTAGATAAATGTCCGTTTTTTTTGAAGGAGGTTTTTACTGATGAATGTTGAATTATTTATCGGTCTGGGAATGCTCGCTTTAGTTATTTATTTGAGCTCCCTAAACTTTACAAACTAATTCGCAAATGCCGTCACTTCCTTTTTGGGAGAGGCGGCTTTTTCATTTTTCGAGTGAAGCAAAATGGAATTTAGTGTTTGGTCTATTGTATCTCTTGAATCCGAATTTTTCAAATATTGGCGAATCGAATCGGTCTTTGATAACGACCCGTTCTTTGCAAACGCGGAAGGCATGTTCCACCCACTCTTCAGTTAGAGAGTTTTTTGCACCTACTTGTCTTAATGGAGTAAAATTGGAAGATTCATTAATAGGTTCACTAAACATCGGGTCTATATAAACGATATCCCAACTAGAATCGGATTGCTTTTTCAAGTAATCAATAGCATTATCTTGAACAACATGTACGCCAAGCATAGCGTCAATTAACTTATTCGAGTCAGATGGAAACGAAAGCAATCCTTTCATCGTTATGAATGCAATGTCGCGGTCTAATTCAATACCAGTAACATCGCCCAATTCTCCAACAATATAAGACGCAATGATGCTGTCAGACGCGAGTCCAAGTGTACAATCTAGAAAAGACATTCCACTTTTTAATTGAGTTGCTTCTATTAAAGGGTCTTTTTCGCCATTGATAAGTCGCTTCATTCGAAAAGCCGCTGAATTGGGATGGAAGAAAAAAGGTTTCTCCATTCCAATTCGATACAACTCAAAACGATCTTTTCCAGCTATAATACAATTTGCGTTGTTTATTTTTTGAATGTTTTTAATCGATAACTTGTTTCGTTCGATAATTTCATAGCCAAGAACAGTAGCTGCCTCATTTGCTAGTAAGCTCGTTTGATTATCAGGTCTGCCACTAGTTGTAATAACTGTTTTCATTTGCTGCAATATTGTTCTAAAACACCTGTCAAATGATCTTTTATTTGTTCCATTTGGGAATTCTCAATTTGTTCTCTAGGAATAAAATATGCAAGAGCTCCATCTTTCCACAAAGCGATTGAAGGTGAACTAGGGGGTACTTCTGGAAAGTAATCTCTAAACATCTCAGTAGCCTCTTTATCTTGCCCAGCAAAAACTGTGAATAAATGATCAGGTTTATTTTCAGTCGAATCCAGAGCTTCTCTCACTGCAGGACGAGCCTGACCCGCTGCACAACCACAAACCGAGTTGATAACAACTAGCGCAGTACCTTCTAATTTATCCATTGTTTCTTGAACTTTTTCCGCACTCGTTAGCTCCGTAAATCCATGTTGTACAAGTTCTTCGCGCATCGGTTGAACGATGCCTCTCATATACTCATCATAAGCGTTCATTGTTGTATCCCCTTTCAAAGATGTGTTTCAGTTTCAATATACAGCTTTATCTCAATCTTTTCATTGAATATATACTATTCGTTGAAAAAATGTTGAGTTCTAATTTAAGTGATGCCTAGTTTATTCGAAAAGATAAAAAGTTCCAGGTTGTATACAAGCTACAACCTGGAACTTTTTGTATTTAATGAGTGGATCTAAATCGACTTAGAAAGTCTTGTAAACGTTCACTTTCTGGATTCTCAATGATTTCTGCCGGTGTACCGTCAGCTTCAATGACACCCTCATTGAGAAATATTACCCGGTCCGCGATATCAATTGCAAAATCCATCTCATGTGTTACGAGAACCATTGCCATATCACCGTCATCAGCTAAGTCACGAATTACTTCGAGAACCTCACCAACAAGCTCTGGGTCGAGCGCAGAGGTTACTTCGTCAAACAACATAATCTTCGGTCGCATGACTAATGCTCTAGCCATAGCTACTCGTTGTTTTTGACCACCCGATAACTGATCAGGAAACAAATCTACTTTATCACTAAGACCCACTTTTTCAAGCATTTCCAGCGAATGTTTACGTGCAGATTCTTTACTTTCTTTTTTCACACTTATGGGAGCACTCATGCAGTTTTCCAATACTGTCATATGGGGGAATAAATTGAAATGCTGAAAAACCATTCCAATATCTCCACGAACTTCACGTAAATGTTTATCATTTGCTGGAATTAGCTTATCGTTTTTCTTCATTTGCCATAAGTTTTTTCCATTCACTTCCATCTTTCCAGCAGTTGGTTGTTCAAGTGTCATAAGCAACCTAATGATTGTAGTTTTACCAGAACCACTGGGCCCTATTAATGCTATCTTTTCACCAGGTTGGATTGATAAATTGATACCTTTTAATACATCAACTTCTCCAAATGATTTGTGTACATCAAAATATTGTGCAATAGGTTCTTCCATTATTCATTCTCCTCACATATCAGTAGCAGACTTTTTCGAAAAGTTTCGATTGTATTTGATTTCTAGTTTTTTCACAAACAATGCTGCTGGATAGCTTAAAATTAAAAAGAATAGCGCTACAACAGTTAATGGCTCTACATATTTCCAATGTTGGGCACCGTAATCATTTGCTAAGTGAAGCATTGCAACAACACCAATAGTAGATGCTAACGGAACTTCCTTAAACATCATTATTAAATAATTACCTAGCATTGGAATTACAGGCGGTATTGCTTGTGGTAAAATCACTTTCAACCATTTGTCTTTTGTCGATAAATTCAATGCAGTCGATGCTTCCCATTGACCTTTACTAACTGATTCAATACCAGATCGATAAACTTCAGACAAGTACGTACTAAAGTGAATACCCAGACCGATTATTGCTGCTGCGAACGGGTTAAGCGAAACCCCGATAACAGGTACCATCGGCCATGCGTAATAAATAAAGAATAGCTGAACAATAGGCGGAGTGGACCTTATAAATTCCGCAGTCCATCTAGCGATCCAGCGAACTATCTTCGATGGAATTTGATTTGCCAATAACCAAAAGAAACCGAAAACAACGGCAAAGAGATAGCTAGCAATTGTTAAACCCAACGTTATCCATAGACCTTTGAATATGATTGGAATTACTTCAAAAAAGACTTCCCAGCTCCAAGTCATCCTTGTGCAACCCCTTTCTTAGACACTTTTTCCATTTTACGCGTAAACGCGATTAAAGGAAGTGCCAGTATAAAATAGAAGATTAATACTAATAAAAATACACTTGGTGTTTCTGATAAGTGTGTACTCTTATATATATTTCCGTAATACAAAATATCCGTAAGTCCTATTAATGAGACAAGTGATGTCCCTTTTAATATCTGTATCAAGTAATTTCCGTACTCAGGTAACATCATTCGTACTGCCTGTGGCAAAATAACGAGACGCATCCGTTGGAATTTCGACATGTTTAATGCAATTGAGGCTTCTGTTTGACCTTTAGCAACCGCACTGATTGAACTACGAACGATTTCAGACATATAAGCTCCATAATTTAATGAAATTGCCAATATACCAGTCCATATATCACTACCTAAATGGATATTAAACAACCCAGGTAGCGCATACGAAAACCAAAACAGTTGAACAATCAATGATGTTCCACGGAAGATTTCAACGTAGAAACCAGTAAATTTATTTAATAAAAAATTACTTGAGCTTCTAGACAGTCCCGCTACAAATGCAATAATAGTTGAAAGTAGTATAGAAAATACTAAAACAATGAGTGTTACTTTAATACCTTTAAGCAATACGAATGAAATATCGATTGTGGAACCCATAAAAACAACTCCATTTTTGAAATAAAGAAAAGGCCAAACCTATAAAAGGCGTGGCCCTTTCATTTTAATTAGTAATTTTCACCACTACAAATACTTTCTGTTGTTAAATTCGGATCTACAATATTCATTTCAGCACTAAATCCAGAAGGTGTTATAAGATCTTCAATCTTATTTTCTTCTTTCAACTTAGCTAACTCAGCATTATAAGCTTCTCTAAATTCATCATTATCAATACGGAATGCAGCAGCACCAAAACTTGGATTCCCCTCAATTTCAGGTTGTGTAAAATCATTTACGAATTCTAATTTATCTTGGTTGGCTGATTCCAGTGCCATTTTAATTGTCATTTCGGTACCTGTAGTCGCATGTGCTCTTCCTGATTCAACTGCAGAAAAAGAAGCGGGGATATCGGGTACTTTCATAATTTGACTCTCATCCACACCTTCACGTATTAGAAAGTCTATTTCAGTAGCACCACTCATAACTGCAATTTTAATATCTGGATTTGCAGCTACATCTTTATAGCTTCTAAGTTCCATAGGGTTTCCGGTAGCGACGATAAGACCTTCACCATATTGGATTTCTGGTTCTCCGAAATTCACGTTTTCACAACGATCGGGCGTTATCGCCATACCTGCAGTAATTAAATCGAATTTACCGGCAGCAAGACCTGGTATTAAGTTACCAAAGTCTGAAAGATGCCCTTCAACCTCATCTATACCTAAGTTATTAAGCACTTGTATAGCAATCTCAACTGCTGCGCCCTTTAACTCACCATCTTCATCTTCATATGCATATGGTTTTTCATTTGCAAAACCAACCTTTACTTTTCCATCTTTTTTCAGCTTTTCTAAAACACTTTCACTTCCTGAATCTTTCGATTCATCAGATCCACAAGCTGCGACGAGAAACATTACACTAAAAATACTTAAAGCCAACAATAATTTTTTCACAATATCCTCCTAAATAGTTTTTAATACCTATGAAATATCTCAACTTCTAAACGGTAACATAGCTAAATTTAAACATCAAATCGTTTCGAATAAATACAATAGAATTATAAAAATGTCAATGTTATTCAAACGTACGTGGTATAAGGACTTATAACAGGTTTGAAAAAAGTTATAAATTTTATAAAATTATTTTAAAATACTGGAAAAATGATTAAAAATGAGAAGTTTCACCAATTTAATTTCGTTTGTTTTTCCCGCCTTTTTCAAACCTTATGTTTGTTGAATTGAAAATTTCAAGCATTTTCAATTGTTATTCATGAAGTTATATAATATATAAACTATTCCATGAAAATATTCAATGATTTTATTTCCCAGTTATTTTATTCCATATTGGAGTTTTATATATATGTGGATGAATTGTGAAACTTTATATATAGCTATTTTTTAAAATGAATTACATGTCTAGATCATCTTCCAGATCAACTAGATAAAGAAGAGTAATCGGAAAAAGAGTACAGTTCATATTTTTTAAATATAAAAAAGACCAAATCTATAAAGACTTGGCCTTCATTTTAATTAATAATTTTCACCACTACATATACTTGCTGTGGTTAAATTAACATCCACAATATTCGTTTCAGCATTAAATCCAGAAGGAGTTATTAAATCAGCAATCTTACCCTCTTCTTTCAACTTTGCTAGTTCTGTATTATATGCTTCTCTGAACTCATCATCCTCTATACGAAATGCGGCAGCACTGTATCCTGGAACACCTTCAAGTTCTGGTTGTATAAAATCATTTACGATTTCTAGTTTATCTTGGTTGGAAGATTCTAAAGCAATTGTAAGTGCAATCTCAGTTGCAGTGGTAGTATGAGCCCTGCCTGATTCAACTGCAGAAAGAGCAGCGGCCATATCAGGTACTTTCATAATTTGACTTTCATCTACACCTTCACGTTTTAAGAAATCAATTTCAGTAGCGCCACTACGAGACGCAATGATTACATCTGGATTTGCAGCAACATCTTTATAACTTTTAAGTTCCATTGGGTTGCCTGTTTCCACGATAAGACCACCACCGCTTTGGAATTCAGGCTCACCAAAACTAACATTTTCACAACGATCTGGAGTTATTGACATACCCGCAGTGATTAAGTCGAATTTCCCAGCATATAGACCAGGTATTAAACTTCCAAATTCTGAAAGATGCCCTTCAACTTCCTCTATACCAAGGTTATTAAGCGCTTGTGTGGCAATTTCAACAGCAGCACCCTTTAACTGGCCATTTTCATCTTCATATGCAAATGGATTTTCATTTGCAAAGCCAACTTTTACTTTCCCATCTTTTTTCAGCTGTTCTAAAACACTTTCACTACTTGAATCTTTAGATTCATCAGAACCACATGCCGCAATGAGAAACAATAACCCGAAAATACTAAAAGCCATTACTAATTTTTTCAAAATATCCTCCTAATGTGTTTTCAAACACTATTGAAATTCTTAACATTTGAAACTTAACACAGTTAAATTGATATTTCAAATCGTTTTATGTAAATACTTCCGATTTATTAAAATATTAATGCTGCTCTAACACTTACTGTATATACTCCGTCCATTCAGTAACAATAGATTATTTTATATTACTTTATTTTTATAAGAAGAATAAAGTGTCCCAAAATAAGAAGTTTTGACAATCTTCTTTTATTAATTTTTTCCTATTGTAAATCCTTAATGATTGTTTACGTTATAAATTTAATCATATATATTTATTGTTGTACTGTATCATTAAGTTACTATATTGACCTGAAAACTAATATTAAATTTTGAATAAAAAAATACGTAAGCAAATGATAGAAACATTTGCTTACGTATTTATTCTTTTTATGATTCACGAGCTTCTGTCATCTGTTTCCAAACGGAACCTTTTGCATCTTCACCTTCTGCAATTCGTTCAATTGCCATTCGAACTTGGAGCTTCACTTCAAATTCTGGATCCTCTTCAGCTTCGCGTAGAGCGGGTAATGCATTTTTAGTACCTGTTTCATACAAAAACATTGCACCGCGCCATCGAACGAGCTTGTTACGATCACCAAGTATTTTTATAGCCGCTGGTTCAAATTCCTCGTACCCTAAATCACTCATGCAATCTGCTGCGGTACGCCTTACAGCCCAGCTTCGATCTAATAGTGCTTTTTCAATATAAGGAACAACTGCTTTATCTTCAATCATCCCTAAATAAACTGTAGCGAGTCGTCGAATAGACATTTTCTCATCGACAAGCGCTGCATCAAGTACTATAAAATCTGAGGCATCAGGATCTGGCATTTGATCGAGTAAATGAAATCTTTTTTCCCATTCTTCAACAGAAAATTCTTCGAGAGTGATCTTTTTTCCTCGTTGAATTGCATCTACATGACCTTCCTTAGACCTTCGAATGATTTCATTTAAACGCTCATCTGGATAAGCGGCTTCTACTTCCGCAACCACAATTTCACCTAGTTCAGTTTTGTCTCCATAGCGAATTCCATAATCTGCCCACTTACGTAGCAGAATATAGTTTTCTACCTCTACACCTTGTACTTTATCCATTGCCTTTAAAAAACGCTCGGAAAGTCCAAACCGCTCTTCCGATAAACTATCAAAAACTTTTACTTGGAGTGGAATATCTTTATATGTTTGTACATGAACATAAACTTCGCCATAATTATCATCTGCGACAACTTCTGTAGAGGCTTCTTTCCCTTGTTCATCATTTAATACCGATTGTACATCAGAAAGAATCGTTTCCCAGGCTACATTACCTGCACGCTCAACAGCTAGGAAGTTCATAACATGATAAATCCCGCGAATTCCATTAATCTTTAATAACGCTGACATAGGATGCGTAGCTGTTGCCGCATCGTCTTTTTTATAATTAAATGAGGTTCCCATTGGCAACTCATTATCGACTACAATTTTCATCGAATTTGGGCTTGGAGTGGGTTCGATAGTTACAATTTTCAAGGTAGATGACCCCCCTTAAACTTTTGGAATAATCGTTTCAATTTGTGGTAAAACATCAGACCATTCCACATCACTTGTTTTTTCAACAGCCATGAAATTCATCACATGATATATACCGTTAATTCCTGGTATGTTCAATATTTGACGCATAGGCTCAACGGCTGTGTCTGCATCTGATTTGGTATAATTGTAGCTCGTTCCTGAAGGTAATTGCTCCTCAAGAACAATTCTCATAGAATTCGGATTTGGTGTTGGTTCAATCGTTAGTATTTTCATTTATATTTCCCCCTATAATTAATATTAATATACAAGTTCCTGTAAATAAGTCCAACGTTCGAAAAGTTTTTCATATTGAGCATTTAATGTTTCAAGAGTTTCAGTTAACTCTCTTAGTTTATCGTAATCAGAGCCTGTGGATGCCATAGTTGTTTCAGTAGTCTCAATTTCAAGTTCTTTTGCTTTCATATCGGATTCGATTGTTTCCCATTCTTTCTTTTCAGCAAACGTCATTTTCTTTACTTGCTTTTTAAGTATGGGCTCCTCAATTAAAACAGCTGCTGGTGTACTGACATTTTTAGATGGAACATAACTTTCTAAGTAATCTGAATAGCTGCCCATCCATGTATCTACTTTACCTGAGCCATCAAGAACCCAAAGTTTCGTTGAAGTTCGATCTAAAAAGAAACGATCATGAGAAATAGTAATTACTACGCCTGGGAACGTATCAATAAAGCCTTCTAACACTGATAAAGTTTCCAAATCGAGATCATTTGTAGGTTCATCTAGCAGAAGAACGTTTGGTTGTTCCATTAATAACTTCAATAAATAGAGACGCTTTCGTTCCCCGCCAGATAGTTTACCTATAGGAGTTCCATGAGCAGATGTTGGGAATAAAAATCTCTCGAGCATCTGTTTTGCAGATATACGTACTCCTGAACCATCTTCAATATCATTCGAAGTTTCTCGAATGTATTCAATTATTCTTTTATTCGGATCCATAAATGGAGTGTTCTGCTGAAAATGTGCAGTTTTAACAGTGGATCCTTTATCGAATTCACCAGCATCAGGAACACTTTCTTCGGAAAACATATTGAGTAATGTAGTTTTACCAACGCCATTTGGTCCTACAACCGCTATTCGGTCACCGGACTGGAGTAAGCAAGAAAACTCATCAATAATCATTTTATCTCCAAAAGATTTAGAAATGCCAATAGCTTCAATAACTTTTTTACCGAGTCGAGTGGATTTCATTGCTACTTCCATTTCAGTTCCATCATTATTGTCTTTTTTCATTTTATCTGAAAGATCATCAAAACGATCAATCCGTGCTTTTTGTTTCGTAGATCTAGCTTTGGCACCGCGTCTTATCCATTTCAATTCAGTTCTATAACGATTCCGTAACTTGTCATCTGTTGCTGCATTCATCTCTTCACGAAGCGCTCTAGCTTCAATATAATCGCCGTAATTCCCCGTATGCGAATACAGTGTTTTATCAGCAATTTCATAAATATGTGTTGCTACACCGTCTAAGAAATAGCGATCGTGTGTGATAAAGATTACTGCCCCTTGTTCATTTTTCATATAATCTTGAAGCCAAGTTATGGATTCTACGTCAAGATGGTTGGTAGGCTCATCCAGTAACAATAAATCTGCAGGTTCAATCAGTACTTTTGCCAAGGACACACGTTTTTGCTGACCGCCTGAAAGATCGCCCATTTTTTTATCAAAAGTTTCAATCCCTAGCTTTGAAAGTATTGTACGTGCTTTTGTGTTAATATCCCATGCGTTTTGTCCATCCATATTATTTTGTGCAACACCATATCGATCCTGGTTTGCTGTAGATTCTGGATCTACTGAAAGTGCTTCAAGTGCATGTTCGTATTCTAAGTTTATTTGAATTATAGGTGCATCACTTCGGAATACAGTTTCCATAACCGTTAAATTAGGGTCTTCATCGGGTACTTGTGGTAAAAACGCAATCCTAAATTTATTCGGATGATCCATTGAAATTGTATCAGCACCATCAACTCCTGCAATAATTGATAAAAGGGTCGATTTTCCTGTACCATTTATGCCGATGAGTCCTACTTTCTCTCCGCTTGCAATTGTAAATGCAATATCTTTAAACAACGTTTTTTCCCCAACTGTTTTTGTCAGGTTTTCAACGATCAATTGACTCATGACTTCACATCCATTTCTAATAGCTACATTTCATTATAGCCGATTGTAGGGGGAGATTGAAAGGGTACGGGCTTTTAAGTGTGTTTTATGTTTGTTTTCTTCGTTTTAAATACGAAAACCATCCGGAGCAGTAGAGTAAGAATTACCGATGTGATTTCATTCGCAAATTAATTGGGTTATAAAAAAATGACCAACCATCATCATCAGTAATTTTGTAACCGTTGATATATGAAGACTTATCGATGTAAGAAATCGAGAAACGTTGGCAATTTCTTTAATTGTTCCTTGTCGAATAGAATGAATTCTTGTAAATAAAAAGGGTATTCTATACTTTTTAACGAAAAGGTAAATTGAAAAACAATAATTTGAATGGAGTGATATTAAATGACATTACAATACAGTCAGATACTAGTTGCGATTGATGGTTCTGAAGAATCCGAAATGGCTTTTAAAAAATCAATTGCAATAGCATTACAAAACAATGCGGCATTGAACTTGGTAAATATTGTTGATACACGTTCTTATTCGGCTGTTGAAACATATGATCGAGAAAATGCTGAACTTGCAAACAAATTCGCAGTTGACCTTCTTAATGAATATAAGGTGGAAGCAGAGGCGGCTGGAATTAGTAAAGTAAGTGTGATGGTTGAGTATGGATCTCCCAAAACGATGATTTCACGCGATATTGCTAAGAAGCTTCAAATTGATTTAATCATTTGTGGGGCAACTGGTTTAAACACTGTAGAGCGATTCTTTATCGGTAGTGTTTCAGAGAGCATTGTTCGTACGGCGAAATGTGATGTGCTCGTTATTCGTACACCCGAAGTGTAATGTTTATACAAAAAAAGTTGTCTTTAGGCCAGCTCAAGTCTGGTTGCAAGACAACTTTTTTTAAGTTCAATAAAACATCCCACAATAAAAGCATGTTGGCAGACCATTTTCTCCATGTTTGTATAAGAATAATAGCATAAGTAAACACCGAAAGATTAATACATACCTCTTATTGGATCAACAGCTAATATAGGTTGCCCATCTAGTTCAATCCATAAATAAAAATAATCTAAATCTAGCCCTGTAGTTGTTTTCAAGTTTTTATGAACTGCTTCTTGAAGTTCAAAAGACTTTTTAGCTGTATTGAATGGAATAACCAATTTTAGTCCAGTATTGATAGAGATTGTTTTATCCGAACTCTTAACATACTTTGCACTAGCACCACCAATAAAGAAGGTTTGAAGCATAATAACAGCAGCCATCATCAACAAAACTTTTCTCATGTAATCACCTCCTTCCGGGAATCGGTTTCGGTCATCATTAGTAAAAATGCGTCTACGACTTCTGGGTTGAACATAGTTCCTTTGTTGTTCTCCAGTTCTTCATATGCAACCTTGATTTCCAAACCCTTTCGGTATACTCGGTCTGATGTCATGGCGTCAAAAGCATCAACTACAGAAATTATTGCAGCTTCAATTTTAATTTCTTCACCTTTTAGTTGATTTGGATATCCTCTACCGTCAAACCTCTCATGGTGCTGCTCTACAATTTCCCCCGCTTTAATTAATTCAACAAAATTCGTTCCAGATAAGATTTCATTACCCCAAGTAGTATGTTTTTTCATTATTTCATATTCCACATCGGTCAACCCAGTGGGCTTATTTAATATTTCATTGGGAACTTTAATTTTTCCGATATCATGTAAAAATGCTGCCAAATTTAATATGAATAGCTTATCTGGGGATAAACCCATTACCTTTGCGACCTTCATGGATAGTTCTTTAATTCTTTCACAGTGATCCGCAGTGTATCCATCCTTTTGCTCAACTTGTAAAGCCAAATCCAACATATCTTTAACTGAGTTGCTGTAATAGTGAAACTGGGGTTGGGAAGTCA
This sequence comes from Sporosarcina siberiensis, assembly GCF_042681925.1. NCBI lineage: Bacteria > Bacillati > Bacillota > Bacilli > Caryophanales > Caryophanaceae > Sporosarcina > Sporosarcina siberiensis. The sequence continues at coordinate 277,405 of NZ_JBHUGI010000024.1, read as the reverse complement.
CATAAAGTAGATTAACCTCTGTTTCAGCAATGAAAATTACATGTTCCGTTATTGGGCATGAATTTACTGAGTCTCCAGCCTCCAATACAATATCACCACCTAGAGAATTATATGTTAGTTTTCCAGACAGAATGGTAATAAACTCAAGTGCAGTCCAATTCTCATCAGGAATAATTGCCAATCTTGCACCTTTATATAATTTGTGATGAATGATTTCCGTCCCATCTCCAGAAGCTAATAAAGAGAGTTCCATAGTTTTTAAATATATTTTCTCTAGTTTATTATTCCTTAGTATTTTCATAATAATTCCCCTTAATAATTAATATTGAGCACGCTTATTCTGCTATGATGTTATTATAGTGATTTATAACTGATAATTTGTGATGAAATGTAAGCTCAAGTGCTGCAATTCGAATAGGAGTGGGTATTTTGTTGTTCTCTGATACTATTTATTATACATTACTTTTTTCATCATTTGTCGGATTTATTGAATACTCTGAACTATATATATTTAATGGTAAAGAAATGAGATTCCATCTATGATACTTAGCACTCTCCGACAAATTGTCATATGCAATCGAATACTCGAAGTACTTCAGTAACCGCGCGTTCGGCTGCTAAAAGAGCACCTTCGAGATGTCCCCCGTGTTCAGATGAGGTTTCTGTACCAGCGAAAAAGACTTTGTTTTCCCACACGTCTAAACCATTCGGTACACTATAGTCTGGAAAAGCAGTAATTGGTTCTGAGTCAGAATCGACCGCAGTTTCAGAATCAACTGACCAATCCTTGTATAAAAGTGAAATCGGTTTTGCAGCAAGAGGTCCAAAAAATCGAACGAGCTGATCAATAACAAGCTCTAGAATTTTTTCCTCCCCTATTTCTTGCCGTCTCTTGGAGGATATTCCAAAGAATCCAAAAAGTGCTCCAGAACCTTCTTCTACTGATGCATCATGAATTTCCTGAAGAATGTCTACTCTACTAATTGCTTGACCGGAAAGTCCATCTTCTCGCCAAAAAGGACGATCATAAACCGCGATTACTTTGGCCTGTCCGCCCATCCAGGTTGACTTCTCTTCCAAACTCATCTTTAAATTCAATGGTAAAGCAGGAGTGAAACTTATGTATTGGGCTACAATTCTTGGTGGTAACGCAAGAATTACAGCTTTTGTACGTATGCGTTTTTTCTGTCCATCGGGTAGATTTACTTGAACGATAGTCTTGCCTTTTTCATCTATAGATATTTCTGTTACCCGGGAAGATAATTCAACGGTACCGATAGGAAGTTTAGCAGCTATAGCCTCAGCGAGAGATGTCATCCCACCCCCTAGTCGGACAGATTTCGGATTTGCTCCCTCTGGAAGTACATGACGTTCTATTGGTCCGTTTTCAACCTGTCTAAAAAGGATGGCACCTTTGGTATATTGTTCGAAAACATTTAAATCAAGTTCATTCACAAGACGAATAATTGAATGTTCATGCTGTGGCCAGAACCATGTGGGGCCAAGGTCATATTCGCCTAGATCAAGCCTATCCAAAACAGACTTACTCAGCACTCTACCCCCAATTCGGTTCCGTGACTCAAAAACTTTACACTCAATACCTTGTGAACTAAGTAACAAGGCGGCACGGAGGCCACTAACACCTGCCCCGACAATTATAACTGGATCACTCATCATTCAACCTCCATTTTCTCTGTCAACTTCAATTTGAAAAGGTTTTTTGCTCTCGATTATTATGGAAAAAGAAACCTTTTATTGCTCCATTACATCATTAAGAATCCACACTACAGCGTTCATTAGGTTCGGGAATTCTGCGTCTGCGTTTGAATCATTATTTCCAATAAAGACCGCTTTCGTCCCTGCCTTTTTTCCTGCTAGGATATCTGTATCTGTATCGCCAACCATATAAGAAGCAGAAAGTTCTACGTCGTATTTTTCAGCAAGATCTTCAATCATTTTGCTATTCGGTTTTCTACAAGCGCAGCCTGATTTTGGTTTGTGTGGGCAATAAGCAACCTCTTTTATTTCTGCACCTTCTTTTTGCAACTCGTTTACCATATGATCATGAATCTTCTGTAACTGCTCTTCTTTCATGAAACCAAGACCAACACCGCCTTGATTCGTGACAACAAAAACATAATCGAATACTTCATTTAACCGTCGTATGGATTCCGCCACTCCAGGTAAGAAAAAAAGCTGTTCTGGCTGATTTACAAATTTCACCCGGCTTGTTAGTACCTCATTAATAACACCATCTCGATCTAAAAAAACTGCTTTTTTCACAAATAATCAATCCTTTTTTTAGAGTAGTATGCGTAATTTCCTTAATTTAATTCTTTTATATTGTAATGGGGATTATGTAAAATCCAGCTTTTTAATTTAGAATTGAGAAGTCGTTTTCATAATGTTAAATACTTGAATTAGTTGCCGCTTGAGTAGCTTTCGCACAATCAATTGCTACGACAAGTGCAATTATGAGGCTTTCCGTTTCTTCTTTCATAATTTGAATTTGATAACTGTCTCCCCATGTAAACCATTTTTTATCAACAACACCAATGACTTCCCCATTTTGAACAACTTTGAAGTTCATATCCCACCAGTTTCCTTGGACGTCGATCCCAATTGCGTTTATTGTATATTTGGGTTTAAAGAATGTAAACTCCTTCTTAATTGTTACATCTTCTTGGCCTACAGTCTCAACAAAAAATGTCGGCATCAAACTGAACATTTTTTTCGTAATCAATGCCACCTTGTCCATTTCTGCATTCTTTATAGAGTAACTTTTAGGAATCTTCATCAAACTTCCTTCTATATAATAAACATCCACCTCATTTACATCCTTTACTGTAAACTTACCACCCAAACTGAAAATCTTTTGTTTAATATATAGCGTTTTCACATAACGACCTCCTTCATGATTTATAAAAAAATGTACTTGCTACTCATCGAGAATTTATACCCTAATTTAAAATTGTTTTACTTATATTCTACGTTATTTTTTAGTGATGTATGTAAGTCATCTAAATATGATAACACACTCAAATTGGTTCTTCTTGTGCTATGAATGAGTTATAATTACAATGTGAAGAAACAAATTACCAAAATAGTGGATTTGATATTGGAAATTGATTTTCATTATTTAAATGAACGTCAAAGTATCTTAAATTATAGGTACCAAAAAAGATTGTAGGAGTTGTATTAAATGTGCTTATACAAAAACTTAGAAAGTTAACATCTAAACAGGGCTTGTTTTTCATCCTACTTCTTTTCCTACTATTTACTTCAGTTATGTTTGTAAATCATAACTATTCATTTTACGATCGTCCAATTGCCAAAGTCACTCAGATAGTCCTATTAGAGTCTGAATCGATAACCGATCGTCATAATAATGAAGATATGTTATTTAAGCAGGAAATTACAGCTGTTTTAAAAAATGGTGAGGCAAAAGGACAGAAAATCCACCTAGTAAATTCGTATTCCTATTCTGGCGCTTATGATCAAGAATATCGAGTTGGAAATGAATTATTTGTCCTCCTCAATAAAAGTTTAGTATCCAATACGCAGTTATCTGGCATCATAACAGATGTAAAACGTGATAAACACGCATTAATTATTGCATGGATTTTCATTTTTGCTCTATTGATTGTTGGCAAAAAGCAAGGGCTGTTTGCGATTATCAGCTTCACAATAAATGTACTCATTCTGTCAGTTGCACTGGATATTTACGTCAAATATTCTTCCATCAATCTGTTGGTCATTTGTGGAATATGCATTCTTTTATTCACAATCACTTCGTTACTATTCGTTAGTGGTTTTAACGAAAAAACATATGCAGCGATTGCAGCGACCCTAGTTGCCACATTGACTTCCTTAGCGATTACCGCATTTGTTTTTTGGATTACGGGAGATAAGGGGCTACGATACGAAGAAATGCAATTCCTAACTCGACCCTATCGTCTTGTGTTCATGGGGGGTCTGTTTATCGGCTCACTGGGCGCCATTATGGATATTGCTATTACATTATCTTCATCTATCTTTACTTTATATGAGAGAGACCATCAAATATCTATTAAAGCATTAAAAGAATCTGGCATGGACATCGGAAGAGATATAATGGGCACTATAACGAATATATTGTTTCTTGCCTATGTTTGTGGTTCAATTCCGATGCTTGTTCTCTCTTTCAAAAATGTAACTCCTTTGGGATTCACGTTTTCCATGAACCTCTCATTGGAAGTCGCACGTGCTTTAGCTGGAGGAATCGGAATTGTACTTACGATTCCTATTGGCGTTTATATGTCCATTTTCTTCATTAAACGAAAGCAGGCCCGCTTATGAATGTAATCGTGTTGTTGGCCATCATTTTGTTGGTATTAATGATTATGGTTGGGGGAAAGAAAGGTCTTCGTTCGTTCTTTTCTTTATTCTTAAATTTTGGAGTCATTTTTTTCACTTTGGCATTTATGCTCAATCCAGATATGAATCCAATCATTCTAACATTCATAGCTAGTGTATTAATTGGATGTATTAGCCTATTCTATATTAATGAAATAAATCAAAAAACAATTATCGCATTCATATCGACAATGATTACTACTGTTATCTTACTTGTATTCATCGTATTTGTTTCGGATTCATTAATGATTCAAGGGTTCGGGGAAGAAGAGACAGAAGCACTTAGCGGATATTCTTTATATATTGGCATCGATTTTATGAAGATAGGGGTTTCTGTTATTATATTAAGTACAATTGGAGCAATAATGGATGTCGCCATTTCAATTGCCTCTGCTATGCATGAAATTGTTAAGCACAATCCTAAGATTGGAAAAAAAGATTTGGTCAACTCTGGCATAAATATAGGTAGAGATATTTTAGGAGCCGATACAAACACATTGTTTTTCGCCTTTTTCGGCGGATATTTGGCTTTATTGATTTGGTTTAAAGATTTGTCGTATTCCATAGGCGAAATCATCAATTCAAAAATATTCAGTTCGGAACTGATGCTGATTCTTTGTGCGGGCACAGGTGTTGCATTAGTTATCCCAATCAGTTCGTGGATCAATGCCTATTATTTATTAAGAGTTAAAGAAAAATAGTTGAACTTGGTATGAAAATTCCATATCAATAAAACACCAGATGCTCTACAAATTTATATTCGCAGAGCATCTGGCGTTTCGTTTAATTACGGCAGATAAAATGTAGAAACAGCACAATACTCTCCGCGTGAATCTGTGAAGAACTCAATCTTTCCACTAACTTCCAAATCTAAACCTTCAATAGTTCCATCATAGTCAGCGCCATAGTAATAAGCGAACCTTTTATGATCAAATCCTTCAGCTGTTTCTTGGCCATCATCTTCATACCAAGATTCTTGAATCCTCAATCCCAAATCTTCTATATCCGCAAAGTATTGTGATGCAACGTAATAGGGATCTGAATCATAACAGAACTTACCTTGCCACCCCTCACCTGATCCATCTTTAATTACTGATACTAACTGCCAGTCATCATACATTGGAAGGAAATAGCCGTTTGGTGGGTCGATTTCACCATCATATAAATCATAATAAGGCGATACTTCAGGGAAATAGTCTGGAGATACTGAACCATCATCCTCATCCTCACCAAACATTGTTTCTGGATCTTCGCCTTCCTGCTCATCCTCTACCGCATCAACTTTAACTTCTTTTGATGTTACGACTTTTTCTTCACTTGGAGATTTCTCACTCTCTTCATTATCGATATCTTTATTTTTCGCCGTTTCATCTTGAACGAGCTTATCGACACTGTTAATAAGATTTTCCGCACTTTCAATTAATCCTTCAGTTCCACTACATCCTGATAGTAATACAATTAAAGCAATAATGGACAACCCTTGAAATAATTTCATCTTCATAACGTCAACCTCCATTCATTTAAACTCATATACTTCATAATAGAAGCTGAATGTTAAAGGAACGTTAAATGCATTACTCTTTTTTTTGAAAGTTTCGACTTGAGTAATAGAAAAAGAATGCTCATCGAACATTGTTACTTAATCTTGAAAAACCTTGACTTCAATAATCGCATAATTGATTTGTAGATTGTCATTAAATTGCGGTAATATCTTTCTCTGAAACGCTGTTTTCACCTTTGTTGCATGATTGTAGTTCACCATATAACGTAAAACCACTACAATTCCTTCGGTATTCGTATCGATTGAAAAAACAGGCTTTGAGTTCATAGATTCATTGGACATTAGGTTGTTTTTCTCTTTCAGTTCCGGTACAACTGTCTCTTCGAAATATGTATTCCCTGCATCAACCATGATTTTCTCTGCTGCTTGCCAATCACTATCAAATGAAAGAGTATATTTAAGCTCATGCCAAATAAATGAGTTTGTGATACCAATCATCTCAATAGATTCATTGAACACAATACTATTCGGTAACTTGATGACGCGTCCTGTACTAGCATCGGAAGATAATCCGTGGCGTACTTCAAGTAGTTTGAAATTGATAAGATTTATGTCCACTACATCGCCGATAATGCCATTAATTTCTATACGATGACCGATTTGGAAATATTGACGGTATCTAATGACGAAATAGCCAACCAAGTTATTCGTCAAGCCTCTAACCATAAATACCGCAATAACACCAAATAGTAAGGCAAGTAAAATCAGTACATTGATTGCCTGTACCCATATAAATAGTACTGCAACTATTGTCAACGTAACCATTGTATTCTTAGCGACATTTTTCAGTTGGAGCTTTTTCATAAAATCATTTATAGTGCGAGTAATGAGTTTTTTAATGAATATATATATACTCAAACTAAGTATTATGATTACTACTGTCAGTGCGATTTTATTTAAGTATGCATCAGGAGTATTTAATGTAGATTGTAAACTTTCTGCAAGCCCGGAAAAATAATCTAATAAAAATTCTGGCATTATTTCACACTCCATTTATACTACGTTCCATAAGTATATCTTGATTTCAAACTATAATTATCTAATGCGTATCGGTGAAGATAAAAACAAAGGAAAATGTCAGAGTATAAAGGACTGATTGGTCATACATTAACTTTTGATATCCAATTCACAAGAAATATCCCTACGAAAATACAAATGCCACCCAAGATTAGATGTGATCCAATTGTTTCATGCAGTAATAACCAGCCAAATAGAACACCGAAAAAAGGAGCGAGAAACAGAAAGGAACTAACTTTAGCTGGATCCCCTTGCTGTAATACATAGAACCACATTGTAAACTGGACAACTGAAGCCATGAGTGTAAGCCATATAATCACAAAAGCTGAAGTTGGATTAATTGTAAATTGTATCTCTTCGAATAAAAGACTACAAAGTAATAAAACTCCTCCACCGAATAGCATTTGGTATGCAGATAATACCAATGTATTGATTTCTTTTCCCCAACGATGAACTAGAAGTGTGGCAATTGCCCATGACACTGCTCCGCCAAAACCCAGAATGGTTCCAAACTGAAACTCAAACTGTCCACCAAGAGTAATCATCACTCCAATGAATCCTAGAAGAACTCCTATCCATTGGATGAGGCGATACTTCATTCCTAATACGAGAGAACCGATAACAACGACGAGTAATGGATTCATAAATGTTAGAATGGATGATTGCCCAGCACTAATCGTCCGTAAACTAATAAAAATCGCGGCAAAAACACCAGCAGTTTGAAATAGTCCGATTAAAAAAATCTTGAACCATGTAGTAATTTTTTTTGGATGCGGTTTTTTAGTTAATCCCGCATATATTACCATAAGAATTCCAGCCATAAGAAACCGTATTCCTACCATTAATAACGGAGAAACATATTGTAAGCCGATTTTTCCAATTGAAAAAGAAGACCCCATTAGGGCTGTTGATATCAGAACAAAGATCATTAATACAATTTTATTCATAGGGAGCTCCTTGCATTTTCCTCGCAACTGTCAGAAACCATCGTACTGTGGAAAAAATAACTTCTTTTAGTTTATTATACAGAAAGACTGCCAAAAAAACCTAGTAACTTCAAAGGTTTTAGGCAGTCTTTTTAGAATCATACGCTCATCAAATAGTTAGCGCATTATCAAATATCAATTAGTACTTTCGTATTTTTAGCACCCACCAAATAAACAAGACCTGCAATGGTAAGCGTAGCCAAAAAATGTATCCCGGAATATCGAACTTTTCTGGAATGAAAGCCATATATATATTAACCGGAAATATACATATTAAAAAGACTGCAATCAAAATACCTGCTTTTTTTCGGGTGTTTTTAAAGAATAAACCAATTGCCATAAGGATTTCAGCTATTCCTGATAAATATATAATAGTTAAACGAAACGGTATCCACTCAGGCATAGCTGTCAAAAAAAAGGACTCCAATGTAAAATGTGCAATACCTGCTGCTACAAAAAAGACGACAAAACCATACAATGCAATTTTTTTCATTAATACACCTCCAGATTTATGTAATATAAAATCATTTTCAAAGTATAGCATCTAGATATAAACCACAACAAATCTTAGAACTTATTGAAATATCATACAGCTAATCATATGAAGTCCTTTATTAGACTGATTTTCAATACATTATTTCCTTGGTTTTTACAAGTGCTGCTTAGAATATGGTAAAATGATACTTAACTCAGAGATTCATGCAGTCACAATCTAATCACTTTAGTACTATATTAAATAGGAATGAGGAGAGTATAAAATGATTGAAAAACATTTAGACAAAGTAACAAACGGAAAAGGTTTTATTGCTGCTTTAGATCAGAGTGGTGGTAGTACACCAAAAGCACTTAGTGCTTACGGAATTTCTGAAGATTCTTATTCAAATGAATCAGAAATGTTTAATTTAGTGCATGAAATGCGGACTAGGATCATCACTTCCCCTGCTTTTAATGCTGAGTATATTCTTGGAGCCATCCTATTTGAACAAACTATGGAAAGTGAAATTGATGGGATGTTTACAGCTGATTATTTATCAGAAATAAAAGGGATTGCACCTTTTCTTAAAATTGATAAAGGTCTTTCCGAAAAAGAAAATGGCGTTCAACTCATGAAGCCAATTACAGATTTGGAAGTGGTTCTAAATCGAGCAAACGAACGTCATATTTTCGGAACTAAAATGCGATCAGTCATCTATGAGGCAAATGAAGAAGGTATAAAAGCAATTGTTCAACAACAATTTGATATTGGTAAAAAAATCATTACTTTTGGTCTTCTCCCAATTATTGAACCAGAAGTGGACATTCACAGTGCAGATAAAGAAGCATGTGAAGAACTATTAAAAGCTGAAATACTTCAACATCTTGATCAATTAAAAGACAATGAAAATGTAATGTTGAAACTTACGATTCCAACAAAAGAAAATTTATACAAAGAGCTCATTAATCACCCAAGAGTAATACGAGTCGTTGCATTATCAGGTGGATATACGACAGATGTTGCCAATGCTAAGCTGAAAGAAAATGATGGTCTAATTGCAAGTTTTTCAAGGGCACTCAGCCAAGACTTGAATGCGAATCAAACAGATGATGAATTTAACATCACACTTGAAAAAGCTGTTTTATCCATTTACGAATCATCAATATAATTGAAAGTAGCATTTACATGACATAGTAGTTCTTGCTTCATAATAAAGAATTTTAATAACTCAAAATGCAGTCAAAATTTTACTCCTTGTCATGATTCTTCTTTCATGATAGATTAATAAGTAGGAAAAATATCGTTATAAGAATCGATCTGTATAACCTCGATAATATGGTTCGAGGGTCTCTACCAGGAACCGTTAAATCCTGATTACAAAAGCATTTTTGTAATCGGGATTTTTGTATGGAAAAAAAGGGATTATTCCCCTGGTAGGAGGAACTTATATGGACATTCGTGTATTTTTATTAGCCATTTCTGCAATTACAGTAGGTTTGGTAGAATTGGTCGTAGGTGGAATATTGCCAGTGATTGCTGAAGATTTACAAGTCTCGATTGCAACTGCTGGTCAACTCATTACAGTTTTTGCATTGGTCTATGCCATTGCCGGACCTGTATTATTGTCACTCACGGCCAAAATAGAACGCAAGAAGCTCTATCTGATTACATTAATAATTTTTTTCTTTGGCAATGTCTTTACATATTTTAGTACCACTTTTGCGTTGATGATGACTGCTCGGGTATTAACTGCTGTAAGTGCTGCATTAATCATCGTTCTTTCATTAACAATTACCGCTCGAATTGCAAAACCAAATCAGCGAGCAAAAGCATTAGGGTATATTTATATGGGAATCAGCTCATCACTCGTACTCGGTGTACCAATTGGAATTATTATTACAAATGCATTCGGATGGAGAACAGTTTTCCTTTGTATTGCAATTCTAACTGTAGGTACAATACTATTAATTAGTATGTTTTTCGATAAAATTCCAGTTGGTAAAGTACAGCCACTTTCAGAGCAACTTAAATCCTTTGCCAATATTAAAATCGTCTTTGCTCATTTAGCCACAATGTTCATGTTGGCTGGACATTATACAGTGTATGCGTATTTCACACCGTTTCTTGAAACAACGATGAACCTCAGTTCTTCTTGGATTAGCGCATTTTACTTCCTATTTGGTATTGCTGCCGTTGCCGGTGGTGCTCTCGGTGGTAGTTTCGCAACAAGAATAGGCTCTCAAAAAAGCATTTTAATCATCCTAGGCTTGTTTTCAATTAGCTTGTTTATATTACCCTACTCAACATTTTCGTTACCAATATTTATTATTGTTATGATGATTTGGGGAGCACTCAGTTGGGCACTTGCACCCGCACAGCAAGATTACATTATTCAAACCGATCCGGCTTCATCTGATATTCATCAAAGTTTTAATAATTCCGCTTTACAAGTTGGAATCGCATTAGGTTCAGGTGTCGGTGGAGTCGCATTTAGCCAAACAGGTAGTGTTACAAGTATGCCGATAGTTGGTGGCTTCATTGTCATTATCGCTTTTGTCTGTGCAGCAATTTCGCTTTCACTATCTACTCAAAAAACAAACAAAAAAGCACAGTCGCAACAAATTACCGGAAGAATCCAATAAACAACTTAATGTTATATGTAAATATTCTGATGTTCATTCTACTCGTCATCCTAATGTTGCAGTAATTACTTTAAGCATACAAGTCCATATCGCAAATTTAGTTATAACAAAAATAGAAATCCAACAAATTGATTATTTTGTTGGATTTCTATTTTTAAAATTAATTATTCTGTTTCTCAGCTTTACACAAAAATCACTTGTCTAAGTATATCTTATTATTAAATACTTTAATGTCTGGATTTATATTCGTTACAAGTTCAGCAAATCGAGCCCGTTCTTTCATACGTATCAAATCCTCAGGAAAAGTAAAGATAGTTTCCCCCGCTCTGTCCCTTACATAAATATATCTTTTTGAATCGCTGGAATCACTGTTCTGATCTCCCTCTGAAATAAGAGTAAATCTTTTTGAGATCTTTATTCCAACAACGTTTGTTGCAATTTGAGAGACCTCTTTTAATGAAACCTCTTTTGCACTAAATACTTTTTGATAACGTAGTAGATCATTCTCTATCACTAGTTTCGTTCTTAAAGCGCTTAGAATGAAAGGGACGGGAAATAGAACAACTATAAATAGTGCAGGAGTAAAAATACCATTCGACAATAAAGAATATAAAAAAATCCCAGCGACTATAATCGGTATGAGAATTGAAACAGCCGAACCTTGCCTAAACACGTATCGATTAATAAATTTCTTCCTCTCTATATTTAATCTTATATTGAATATATCAATCTAAGGTTAAATATAGGTAAAGCTTTGTTATACTTTTGTTTATGTTTTCAAATACCTAAAAGTCATTTAATTAAGTTACGCATAAAACCCTCTTTGGATAATTATATCCAAAGAGGGAAAAGCAAAGATATATTATTCAAGTAGATTTATTACTCCACCGTAACACTCTTCGCTAAATTTCTGGGCTTATCTACGTCACAACCTCGGTGCAATGATTCATAATAGCTCAGCAGCTGTAAGGGAATAACAGCCACAAGTGGCGTCAAAAGTGGATGCACATAAGGCAAGATGAGTCGATCATCCGTTTCGCTATTGCCTTCCATCGATATGATACAGGCATGTGCTCCGCGAGCCAGGACCTCTTTCACATTACTTCGAATATTCGGACTTACACTCGGTTGTGTCGCGAGTGCGATAACGGGTGTACCCTCTTCAATCAATGCAATCGTTCCATGTTTTAGTTCCCCACCTGCAAAACCCTCTGCTTGAATATAGGAAATTTCTTTCAGTTTTAATGCTCCTTCTAAACTCACATAATAATCGAGAGCACGACCAATAAAGAAGGCGTTACGTTTATCGGTTAATAGCTCTCTAGCTATTTTTGCAATCTCTTCTTTCATATCTGTCAACGTTTGAATTGCATTTGCTGTAAGTGCGAGTTCCTTTTTCAAGTCTATCATTTGTGCGCCTCCACCTATTGCATGGGCTGTAATTGCAAGTACTGCAAGTTGGGCGGTGTACGCTTTAGTCGACGCAACTGCAATTTCTGGTCCCGCATACAACAATAATGTATGGTCTGCTTCGCGAGATAGCGTGGATCCTGGAACGTTGGTCATCGTAATCGATGGATATCCAAGTGCTTTTATTTTAACAAGTACTTGTCGACTATCCGCCGTTTCCCCGGACTGAGTGATGAATAAAAACAATGGATTCTTTGAAAGAAGAGGTATATTATAGCCGAACTCGCTAGAAATATGAACTTCTACTGGTAATCCCGCTAGTTTTTCAAAGTATTCTTTTCCAATCAAACTTGCATGGTAACTCGTGCCAGCAGCAATAATATAAAGACGATCTGCTTGTTTGAACGCCTGCTTGATCATTGGAGCGATATCTAAGGTACCTTCTTCTGTACTATAAGCTTCGATTATTTTACGCAGGACACCTGGCTGCTCATCAATTTCTTTCAACATATAATGGTCATAGGTTCCTTTTTCAATATCACTCATATCAAGTTCAGCAGTATACGAAGCACGCTCGATTTTATCTCCTGCTAAAGTTTCGATAATTATGCCGTCTTTTCTAAGATAGACAACTTCCCCGTCATGTAGTTCAATGAATTGATCGGTTACTTGAAGCATTGCCATAGCGTCAGATGCGACTACGTTACAATCCTCACTGATCCCTACAAGCAAGGGACTGCGATTCTTCGCTACAAATATGGTGTCCGGATTTTCCTCGTCTAACATAGCAATTGCATACGAACCATGGAGCAATGATAATGCTTTACGAAAGGCATCCTCTGTGGACATCCCAATCTCCGCAAAGTGCTCGATGAGTTGGACAACAACTTCAGTGTCTGTCTCAGAAGAAAACTGGGTATCTTTCAAGTATTCTTTAATTAGTTTTTCATAGTTTTCAATAACACCGTTATGGACAAGTGTAAAGCGGCCAGATGCACTACTATGTGGATGTGAATTTTTCTGATCTGGAACACCATGTGTCGCCCAACGTGTATGCCCGATTCCAACATATGTGTCAATTTTTTCAGGTATGACGGCTCTTAAATCCACAATTCGTCCTTTTTCCTTGAACATGGTAAGACCTTCCGAGGTTTGAAAAGCAATCCCCGCGGAGTCATATCCTCTATATTCAAGCTTTTCCAGCCCTTTCAATAATATCTCTGCTGCTTGATTTCTTCCGATATATCCTACAATTCCGCACATGATTTTGTTCCTCCGGTCTGGCAGTCCGGTAACAGAACTGTATAGGTCGTTCAGGCAGTTCTGCACTGGACTAACCGTGAATTTTGATATCTGCTACATCCCTTTTATGTCACCGAGTTACCTCCGTGTTTTAGGAACTGCATTTGATCGGATATCTGCGATCAGGAGGCATCCGCCGAATGTTCGATAAACCTCCACCTCGTCTGCCAAAAATACTGTGTGATTTCTTTGGCGCTGGCGCTTCAACTATTTTCCTGATTTTAACGTGCACATAACACTCCCTTTTTGCACGGACTCTATCGTCGTCATAGTTAACTATAGCGAATCTAGTTTTCTGCTGTCAACATAAAGTTCATAAAATTGAGTATGCCAATTAGTTCTATCTTAATTATTTGAGTAATTAAAATAATTTAGAAAACTTTAAGTTTTAATTTGATTGTGGATGACGTTTATAAGATACTCAAAAAAGCATTGTCGTATGACAATGCTTTAACGTAACACTTATAGAACCTTAGATGAAATGAGCTAACAAAAAATCAACAGTATTTACAACGAATTATAGCAGGTCTACCCAAATCTTAATAGCCGTTAGTAAAATTAGAACAGCTAAAAATCCTTGCAAAATTTTTGTATTTATCGTTTTCCCTACTTTTGCACCTAATGGAGCCGCAATAACGCTTGCGATAATCATGATGAAAGCTGGCCAGTAATCTACTTGCCCAGTCATGACTTTCCCTACACTTCCTCCAATTGAAGATATAAATGTCACTGCTAGACTCGATGCGATTGTCATACGAGTTGGGATTTTTAGGACGACTAGCATAATAGGTACAAGTATAAAACCACCTGCAGCACCGACAATGCCTGAGCCAATTCCTACAATTAGCGCTAAAATAGCTGCTAAGGGCTTGTTAAATGTTACTTCGTGCATAAGTTTATCGTCAATTTGCTTTTTCGGTAAAAACATCATAATTGCTGCAATAGTTGCCAATGCACCATACACAACATTTATTGCCGTTTCTGATAAAAAAGAAGAACCTAGACTACCAATAAAGCTTCCGACTAAAATTGAAGCTCCCATATAAATAATAAGTGGTTTGTGTAAATAGCCGCCTTTTCGGTAAGCCCAGACACCTGCTAGAGAAGCAAATAATACTTGGACAGCACTAATTCCAGATACTTCATGTGCTGTAAATGCAGCTACCCCTAATAAGGGAGGGATATATAGTAACATAGGGTATTTAATAATTGAACCACCGACACCTAACATTCCAGATATAAAGGAGCCGATAAATCCAATTAAAAATATGACGATGATAAAGGTTAGATCCATATGTCTTCCTTCTTCCTACTCGAGATGACTAATTTCGATGTTTATTTACTAGCCAAATCGATTATCCTTTTTTGATAAGTATCTTAAGTATCCCTGCATCATCAGTTTGCTCTAGAATTTCATGTCCACTTGCATTTGCCCATGCTGGAAAATCTACAGTGGCACCTTTGTCAGTTACATGCACTTCTAATACTTCACCTGTTTCAAGTGCATTGATAGCTTTCTTTGTACGAACGATTGGCATTGGACACGCCAACCCTTTCGCATCTAATATGTTAGTTGAATTCATTATAATATCTCCATTTCATAAGTTAGTATTATTAATTAAGTGCTCAATATTCTAAGATTTCATTACCGAACGCTGCATCTATTCGGGCCAATTTCCATCTCTGTTTGTTCATCGTTATCTGGTGTAATTCTTCCCATATTTACCTGACGAATTTCTTGATAAGCATTTGGTTGTGGTGGTAAATCATCTGTAACCAAGCTACGGAATACTTCTTCGTCCTGAATATTTAATCCGTGATTATCAGCAAATAGATTACCCAAGCGTTTAGCTACTGTTCCGTCAGCATTCAGTTCTTCAATAATCATGAAGTGTGCTGGTAAAACGACTAAATCATCCGCTAAATCACGATAACGACTGTATAAAGTTTTACGTAAATCAACTACCCAGTCCTCTGCAAGTCCTGCCAAATCAGGACGACCAATCGAATCGATGAATAGAATATCACCAGTTAATAAGTATCTTCCATCAATAATGAATGAAGTTGAACCTATTGTGTGGCCTGGAGAATACAATGCATCAATATCAATATTAGATGTTCCAATTGGTATCTTTAAACCATCTTCAAGTGGAGCAAAGTCGAAAACAACTTCTTCCGCATCTTTAGGAGGTAAATAATATGTTGCACCAGTCAACTCAGCGATATGTCGACCACCCGAAATATGATCTGCATGTAAATGTGTGTCAAAAACATGAGTAATTGCAACATTTTTCGCAGATGCAAAATCTATAAATACGTCTGTAAATCGAACCGCATCGATAATAGCAGCCTCACCTTCAGAGATAACCATATAGGAAAGACAACCTTTACCTAAACGTACAAATTGAAAAAGCTCACCACCATTTGCTAAATCGCCTACTTTAACAGGTTCTAGATACGTACTCCAAGACTTCATACCTCCAGATAAGTATCCCGCTGGGCGTCCTTCATCCGCTAACATTTCCGCAATCATAATAGAAGATCCTTCTTTTGCACACACAACGAGTACATCTTTATCGGTAGGAATATCTGAAAGAATTTCTTCTACTCCATCTAATAAATCAAAATAGGGAATATTTAAGTGTTCAAATTTATGTCCCTCAATTTTCCAGTCACTAAATGCATCTTTATTTCGTACATCTAAAATGAATAGCTCTTTATTTTCAATTACTCTTCGAGCTACATCTTTTGCTGTCCATTTTATTATTGGCACTCTTCATTCCCCCTTATGGTATTAATTTTATTTTTTATAGCGAAAGAATACATACAGCCTCTCACTATGTGTTTTTATTTTTAGAATTGCTTTACCAATTCTCCTGACCAACTTGTCATTCCAGGTAAAACATTATATACGTTAACAAAACCGTTATTCTCTAACTTTTTGGCAGCTAAATCACTACGTTTTCCAGTACGACAAATTACATACACTTCTTGATCTTTGTCTAACTCATTTAAGCGGGCATCTAGTTCACCCATTGGAATCGATTTTGCTCCGTCTATATGACCAAATGCAAATTCGGCTTCTTCTCTTACATCTAAAATGAGGCCTCCATTATTTGATAGCGAAAGGATTTCATCATTTGAAATTGTTTTTTCAAATACCTTTTCAAATAATTCATCATCTGAACATTTACGGATATAATGCGTTAACACATCGTCTTTTTCAATTGTTCCTATATATTGATGCCCAACAGATTCAGACCATGCTGCCAAATCTGCTTTAGATCCTTTGTCAGTAGCAATTACCTCTAAAATTTGTCCATCCGTGAGTGTGTTCATAACTTTTTTGGTTTTTACGATAGGCATTGGACATGCTAATCCCTGTGCATCTAGTATTACATCTGCTTTAATCGCCATTTGAAATCCCCCTTATACCATAAAAGATATACTTTAATTACTTGTTTTGCTCTTCTTCCCAAGCCATCATTCCGCCTGTCATGTTTGTAACATCAAAGCCCCATTCTTGTAAAAAAGCTGTCGCTTGACCACTGCGTCCACCTGAACGACAAATCATGATGTATTCTTTCTTTTTATCTAGTTCATTCATACGAAATTCAAGTAAACCTAGGGGAATATTGACGATTCCATCTATATGCCCTCCGCGAACCTCTTCTACTTCACGTACGTCAATCATGTTTAATACTTCATTATTCTCCATTTTTTCTACAACTTCTTGAACTGTAATTTCTTTCATCTCTCTCATCCTTTCAATTTGCGATAATTTCAGATTATCGATAAATCCTTTTTATATGAATAAATTCACATTACCATCTTGTGCATCTGCTAAATACGCAGCGACCCCCGCATATTCTATACCATCCAATAACTCATCTTGTTGTAATCCAAGAAGATCCATCGTCATCGTACAAGACACCATTTTTATTTCTTGTTCCTGTGCCATTTCAATTAGTTGCGTTAATGTTAATGCATTATGCTTTTTCATAACATGTTTAATCATCTTAGGTCCCATACCTGCCATTTGCATTTTTGAGAGTCCTAATTTTTCAGCTCCACGTGGCATCATCCATCCAAACATTTTTTCTAAATAACCTTTCTTTACTGGTACAAAACCTTGTTTTCGAAGTGCATTAATACCCCAAAATGTATGAAATATCGTAACCTCATGATCATAGGCCGCTGCTCCATTTGCGATTATATAAGCTGCCATCGCCTTATCATAATCCCCACTAAATAATACTATTGTTGTTCTTTTCGTTTCCAATTTACTATCCCCTCGCATATACCCATGCAGGTATTATATTCGCTAAAAAAATATAAATGATCTTATCTACAAACTACATTCTTGCTATTGTTAGTTCGTTCTTCATTCAATATATACCCCCACTAGTATATTGTCAATGAAAATAATTCATTTAATATTAGAGTATTACTATACCCTTTAAAAAGAGCTTGATTGCTAAGATACAATTCAATATTAAATTAGGAATAGAAACGAACTTATCATTAATTTCTTCAATACAATGCAATTTCATTTTGATATTAAGTTTCTTCTTGCCAAACGTGTTTCTATATCCGCTAATCTTACCGGAATCGGTAGGCGACTATTCTCATTTATACAAGCCATCACTACTTCAGTACTTGTAGCTAAATCTATCCAATTTCCGCTGGACACAAATATTGGTTTCACATCTTTTGCTGTTCGAAGAACTCTTCCATAAATCTCCTGTCCAATACGAATATCTGTAAAAGCTCCAGTTTCATTTTCTGGCATCACAAAAGGTGTGTTTTCAATTTTAAGATAGTTTTTAGCCACACCGATTGTTGGTTTGTTTAAATAAAATGATGCGTGTGTTGCAAGTCCCATATGTCGATAGTGTAAATAACCATTTCCATCAAACATATATAGATCAGGGTCCATAGTTAACTTTTCAACAGCTTCCATTACTAAAGGTAATTCGCGAAATGCAAGAAAACCAGGAATATAAGGAACTGTAATTTCCCCATTACTAGTTGATTGTTCAATCACTATTTTAGTTCTAAAATTAATTACAACGATACAACAGGTCCCATAATGAAAGCCCTTTTCCTCCCAATACGCAATATCAACTCCAGCAATTCGTAGGATTTCTTCCATTTTAAAATTGTTTTCTAAGCTGACCTTTGCAAACAAACCATTTTGGATTCGAGTATATTCTTTAATCATCTTGTTTTTCATCTTGCTAATCCACTCCCCTTTTCGAATAGTCTGCCCATATTCAAAGAAAATTTCTATCTGAGTATTCCTGTCACTCTATTTGTTCGTTCTAGTTCTGGTAACACAATGGATAGTGGGAAGAAACAATAGCTTAACGCTAAGTTCATATGGTTTTTCATGCTAGAATAAGGGTAGAAACTAATAGGGGTGAACGAGCATTGTTTAAGAAGTTATTCATATATTTATTAATGTTAGTAATTGGTTGTACATTTTTAGTTTTGGCAATCTTTCTCGACCTTCCTGAAAAGTTTAAGTGGTTATTATTAGCTATAGCTATAATCTTGAATGGAATAAGTGCTGTAGCTGCAATGAAGTATGGTCTGAAAGAGATGAAACCGAACTAATATACTTTATTTTCTACAGGGAGAAGTGTTATTTATGAAACGTTCCGCAAATTATCGAATCATCCGAAGTGTCTGGATGTCGGTTGTGTTTTTCATTCAAGTAGCGTTATTCCAGCGTCGTCATCGTGGCAAATTCACTCCTGCTGTAACAGTAAAGTGGGATAAGCTAGTGACCAATCAAGCAAAAATATACAAACGTACCGCTCTAGAACTGGGCGGATTAATGGTAAAATTGGGACAATTCCTTTCTACCCGAGCAGACATAATGCCAATTTCTTTCATTGAAGAATTAGAAGGTTTAACAGATCATGTTACACCCGTCCCTACCGAGGAAGCATTACGTTTACTGGATGAGGAATGGGAAAGACCGCATCAAGAGTATGTCACCAACATATCACCAGAACCGATTGCATCTGCATCCATTGGAGAGGTTTACAAAGCGTTCTTGCATGATGGTTCTCCTGTCGCCATTAAAATACAACGGCCAGATATTGAGTGGATTTTGCGGGCGGATTTCAAAGCAATCCGAATCGTCATTTGGCTTGCAAAACGCTTTTCTTCATTAGGTAAACAAGTTGATTTGGATTTATTATACGTAGAAATGACCGACGTAATTGGTGCGGAACTGAATTTCATACAAGAAATGAAAAATGGACAAGGTTTCTCAGAACGATTTCCAAGTTTAGATGGTGTGCATTTCCCTGTATACTATAAACAATTTTCGACTCGCAAGGTATTGGTTATGGAATGGATTGAAGGTTCCAAAATCACAGACCTTCAATTTTTAAAGGAGCATCATATTGATCGGAAAGAATTATCTGTTCGCCTCTTCCATTTATTTTTGGAACAAATCCTCGAAGGAGGACAGTTTCATGCAGATCCCCACGGCGGTAATTTATTAATACGACCAGATGGCACATTGGTCTTGATTGACTTCGGGATGGTCGTAAATATTACATCTAAAGACGCTGATGCTATATTCATTATTGTGGAAGGCATCTTGTTCAAGCAATATGATCGCGTGTTAGATGGACTTGAAACGTTGAATTTCTTACTTCCTAATGCGAATCGACCTGTTTTAGCCAGCGCAATTGAACGTGTAGTAAAAGCCTACGAGTCCAATGATTTACAAGATATGAACGGCTTTGTAGTAGATAATCTTCTGAATGACCTAAAGACAATCGTTCGAACTCAACCTGTCCAATTGCCGGCTGATTTTGCATTTTTAGGGCGAGCCGTTTCTGTTTTTGTAGGAGTACTTCATGTATTAGATCCTGAGATTGATTTGCTTATCATTGCGCGTCCTAGAATCACTGAATGGGCAAAACAGCACAGCCGTGCCAAGAATCCATTCACAAATAAAAAAGAACTTAAACAAATGCTGCTGCAAAACATTGGTCAAATACGTAGCTTCGCTCCCAAACTCTCAAAGTTTTTAGAGGCGCCTGAGGAAATTCATCACTATTTAAAACAGCGTGATATAGAGGAACGTCGGTTTCGTGTTAAACTACAAAACCGTTTATTCGCCGGGGTTATTTCACTAAGTGCATTCACGACCTTGGTTTATGGTTTCATAGATGATTACAGTGAGTTGATGATTGGTTCTAGTGTTGTTTTCTTGATCTCATTATGGAGATTTTACCGGTTAGGAAAATAATAGAACACCATTCAATCGAAAGAATCCGAACTAAAAACTTAATAAAATCAAAACCGAGCAAACTTCTGACTGAAGTTTGCTCGGTTTTATATTTAAAGAAATTTCAGGCGTTATGAGTTCTTTGAGATCCCCTGAATAATAGCCATAAAACGATAAACATACTAAACGCAATGCCTTCAAGTGATAAGATATACCAGGGATGTGGGCCTAAGAAATCCAACAAGCTATTACTACCTGGTTTGTTTTTCAAAAACATGTAATTTCCGTCGACTAATAAATTCATTCCGACTACTAACGGTAATAGCACATTTAAAAAAACCATCGTTTTGATAACTCCTTTGAATGTTGGTCTGTATTCTTTCATCCAAAGAAAGTAAAAGGTCGTCAATATAATTCCTGTATGCGTATAAAAGAAATGGAGATATCTGAAGTGTGGAAAACCGACATCTAAAACAGGTGTAATAACCGCTTGTAAGGCGCCTCCTATTCCGGCAAAAAATACGAAATCAATTAATTTTCGATTACCAGTCCAAAGTAAAAGTATCGTAAAAACCAAGCTAATACTGCATAATTCAAGCGGTAGTGAATTACTTAAATTCCATCTCCCGGTATTTATCATCCAAACATGATATAGGATTTCCATTATCACTAAAGATAGTGCAAAAAAACGTTCAAACAACCGTCTTTGTTTTGGTTGAATTCCACAATCTTTTCTGAAGATAAACACTGAAATAATCAAGAGTAAAAGTGTCCCAAGTGACACAAAATGGACTGTTGAAAAAAGCGTGAATGAAGGTATAGTAGATACTGCCATCGATTTCAACCCATTCCAATTGAAGAATTCTAAAGAGGGATTGATACCTCTCATCCAATTTATATAGTATATATCTATTATAGTGTATAAGGTAAAAAGATTCCTTAACAATTCGAACAAAAGCACCATTTTGCAGTGAGTTCTTTGACATAGGAATAAAGAAGCTTAAGAAGTACTTTAATAGAAAGCTAGAAGGTTTATACGTATACTAAAGACAGTAGAATAAAGGTTTATCAAAAAGGGGTTTTCGAATGAAAAGAAAGATTAAACTAACGGCAAGTATTTTAATTGTATTGATAACGGTTGCCCTCCTATTTGCGGGAGATTATTTTTATTCCCAAGCTGTGCAAAGAGGTACAGATGTTGTCTTACATTCAGAATCCGCGTCAACAAATGCACTGGCAAGTGAAGATGATCAACTTCATCTACAAAATGCTAAAGATTGGTTCAATCTACAACATCCAGAAATTGTGAACTTTGAAACAGACGAAGGAATTGAAGTGAAAGCACAGTTTATTGCTCAAGAAATTCCGAAGAATAAAGCAGTAATCCTTGCACACGGTTTCCGTAATACTGGTGAGGATATGGGGAAATTCGCCAAGTTCTATTATGATCAAGGCTTTGATATATTATTGCCTGATGCACGTGGTCACGGAGATAGCGGAGGTGATTATATCGGTTTTGGCTGGCATGACCGTCTAGATTATTTAAATTGGATTGACTTTTTAACTACATACGGTAATCAGCAAATAATTCTACATGGTAATTCAATGGGAGCCGCTACAGTTCTTATGACGAGTGGTGAAGAACTTCCTAATGAAGTAAAAGGTATTATTGCAGATAGTTCATACAGCAGTGTTAAAGAAGAACTTGCGCATCAATTGAAGCACATCTATAATTTACCAGCATTTCCTCTATTAAATGTTACAAGTATCATTACAAACTTAAGAGTTGGATATACCTTCGGAGAAGCTTCCGTAGTCGATCAAGTACAAAAAAACACACTTCCCTTATTCATTATACATGGGGATGCGGATGACCTTGTTCCCACCATTATGGCAGAACAAATCTACGAAGCCGCGGGTGGCGAGAAAGAGATGTGGATTGTTCCCGATGCAGGGCATACTAAATCCTATGACAATAAGACAATTGAATTTGAGCAACACGTTCAAAAGTTTTTAGATCATGTACTAGCCAATTGATAGCGAATTCAATTGTCATATCAGCTGCCAATTCAAATTTATTAGATGATGATTCTTAAATTGTACAGGTCTAACTTTATATCCCAATACTATGAATAGCCGGTTAAGGCATTCAAATTGAACCGGAGGATTTTATGACGAATCGAAATAAAGGTATATTATTAATCATTTTATCAGCATTCGGTTTTTCGCTTATGACATTATTTGTTAAGCTTTCAGGTGACGTACCTACACTACAAAAGACCATTTTCAGAAATGGCGTAACAATGATTATCACATTTTTTCTCGTCATTTATTTTAAACAACGGTTATTTGGCAAACGTGAAAATCAACCGTTGTTGCTGCTCCGTTCAGTTCTTGGTGGAATCGGTATTGTGTTACTGTTTTATGCAATTGATAATCTCGTTATCGCAGATGCGGATATGCTTAACAAAATGAGTCCATTTTTCACCATTCTATTTGCTGCTGTTTTTCTGAAAGAGCATGTTAAACGATTTCAACTATACAGCATTGTCATAGCCTTCGTTGGAATGCTCTTTATTATCAAACCATCATTTTCACTAGATGTCGTTCCGTATGCTGCGGGTATTTTGTCAGCAGTTTTCGCTGGTGCAGCTTACACTGTACTGAGGGCACTTGGCGGTAGAGAACAGTTTTATACAATCGTCTTTTACTTTTCAGGTTTTACTACGGTCATTCTTTTGCCATTTGTAATTTATATATATGAACCTATGACACTTCAACAAACAGTATACTTGCTTCTCGGCGGAGTGTTTGCAACAGTTGGTCAATTAGGTATTACACTCGCCTATAAGTTAGCGCCTCCAAATGAAATTTCAGTGTTTAATTATTTCACAGTCGTATTCACAGCTTTGCTTGGCTTTACTTTTCTAAGTCAAGTACCTGACATCTATAGTATCTTAGGATATGCAATCATTTTTGGTGCATCACTTTACATGTTCCTTAAAGATAAAGATGGTGAAATTGTTCCCGCTAAACTGGCTAAGAAGTAGTGCTTTGTTAGCCATAACTGTTTTCACGTCATACAATGGGATTCTGGATAGTATTTAAAAACCCTGGCACAATGGCAATCATTCTTAAGAAACTAGGGAATTAGAAATAAATAACCTACTACTCATATATCCTTGTGAGTAGTAGGTTATTTTTAAACAATGTTTAAGTCAAAAGATTCTTAGGTACGCGAATTCTGTTTTTACGTTTTCTTCGTTTTACTATGAACGTTATAAGTAAGACTACTATTATCAGTAAGGTAAGGGCGATTGCATAAATAGTAACTATAAATTGATTAGGGTTCTTAAGTATTGCAACAATATTCGAATTCTCTTCCACAATTTTTCTGTTTTGCATTACTTTGTAATAAACTGGAACCTGTGGAACACCATTTACTTTATCAAATGACTTAAAGTAGTTTGCCATGGCATACCATTCTTTCACTTCTTGATCGCCATTCATATAAATGATTTGTTCCTCAAAATTTGTAACAGGTGTACCTTCTTTAGTCTTCGGAACGACCGACAGAATCCCAAAAGATTTTTCATTTACATAAGGGAGCATTTGAGCGGAGTACAATCCTGCAACAACTCGGTAAAGTTTTTCGTCGTCAATCTCTTCTTTTTTACCATCGAAGTCTTGCAAACTTACATCTGTTACTTTGTTGAAAATAAATCTTCTTGTATTAAAAGTATAACTTAAACCCGCTACATACAACTGCACCTCATTCATGATTGGTTGAACAGATGCGTCAACTTCAGCAATGGTCTTCAATTCTTTACCTGTCAAATAAATATTTAATAAAGGATACCCTGAAATCTCATCCGGTCCTATTCCTAATGAATTGACATTAAAAACATTTGAAACAGTTATATTTCCTTTGCTAAAGGTATCCCGGATAGTCCCATATGGCATAACTGCGGCAGCGATTGGTTCGTATTCGTTGCCTTCAAGTTCTTTAATCGTATATATAAAAGAATCTCCAATTAAATTCCCTATTGGCTCTTCCTTCTGCTCAGCGCCTAAATCCGAAAAAGCTGTAAAATCGAATGGTGAGTATGCAAGAACTTCGTCAAATCCCATTTCAAAATTATTTAGGTAGTTCTCCTGTACGATTTCTTTATACTCATCAATTAAATCAGAAATCGTAGGATCTGCAGCCACGGCATCATCTATTAATACTAATTCATAGTTATTTAATTTCCATTTCCCATTATCATCTTGTGAAATATTTAGAACTCCTAAATTTTCGCCGTATTCTCCTACAGATCCTATAATCGTATTCCCTACTAAAATAGGTTGTTCTAACAATGTGTGGCTGTGCCCACTAATAATGACATCAATATCGGGTACACTTTTTGCCATTAGTTCGTCTTCTGATTTGGATTTTTCATCGGATGTACCAGAATGGGAAACAGCAACGATAAGGTCCACTTTTTCATCATTCTTCAATGTAGCCACTGTTGATTTAGCGCATTCAATAATATCGCCAAATGTTACCCCAGCCATAGGAGCATTGCCATCTGCTTCTTCACCCATTAAACCAATGATGCCTATTTTTATACCTTTTCGTTCCAAAATATGATAATCCTTCACTTCATACTCTTCCATTGCCTCTTTTAAATCTTGTAAGTCAACAGGTATTTCACCATCTTCATCTTTCGGAAAAACAGTGTTCGAGGCAACTATAGTAGGCAATTTATCGCCACTTTCTTTTGCAGTTCGTAAACTTGCTGCTAATCCCGCTGCTCTAAAGTCAAACTCATGATTCCCTAGAGTTGTAGCATCATATCCCATTAAACCCATTAATCTAAGACTAGGCGCATGTGAGGCATAGATTGTTTGAAATAAGGTACCCATGGCAAAATCTCCAGCATCTACTAATAATGCATCAGGGTCAATTTCTCTTTGTTTTTTAATGGTACTGTATAAGCGTGCATAACCGCCGACTGTAAATCTTTCTTGACCTTTACGAATTTCAAATGGTAGAAAATTATCATGTAAATCATGAGAGAAAAGAATTGTAATCGAATCTTCGGGTGAAGCAGTCTTCCCGTTTGAACTATTAATGCCGACTATCACTGCAATCAATGTGAGTATTGAAAATAACTTAAACACTATTTTATGAATTGTAATTCCCCCTATATCGTGTGATGATCAGACACTATAATTTACTCTTTAAACATATGCTTCTTATACCCTTTAAAATAGAGATTGTTCTAATCAGTTCTCATTACTTTAGATTTTACGATTCAATCGATATATTCATAATCCACTTCTAAAATCTTTGAATAACTATCGTTTTATCTTCCTTTTATAAAATGATTTAATTTCTTTATCTTCATTATATAGGAATAGACTATCTTTAAACGAATAAAAAGAAAATTCTTTGTGGTCACCTATCTACTAATTTTTTTTGAGAGATATCAAATTGATAATGACAAACTTGCTAATTGTTTAAGAAATGCAACGATTAGTGGCCAAATAAAAGCAGAGACCCATTAACTAGGTCTCTGCTCGTTTGTGCTCTATATTTTAATATCAGTGGGTTTCGCCCGCTCTTTTAATTTCCTATGCAGTTCATTCAAATTCGTCATCAGCTCATTGTATTCAGTTAAGCTGATATTGCACAGTTGAATCTCTTCAGTGACTCGCTGCGTGATATTGCTTTGTTCCTGATATGCCTTCTCTTCAAGAGAGACATATACTTTCCGTTCGTCGTCTGTCGAACGAGCTTTACTGAGCCAGCCATCTCTTTGCATACGGGAGATCATCGGTGTAAGTGTGCCTGTACCAAGGCCGAGTTGCCCGCCTAGCTCTTTCATCGTAATACCATTACGTTCCCATAAAGCAAGTAGGACTAAGTATTGCGGATACGTAAGCCCGAATGGCTTCAGTACGCTTGAATACAACTTAGTAAATTCTCCCGCCGTTTCATAAACAGAGAAACATAGCTGTTTATCAAGCGTCAGAAAGTCTTTCATCATAATAACTTTTCTATATCTTCCACGAGTTTTTCAGGTGCTGTTTGGGGTGCGTAGCGCTCAACGACTTTTCCGTTACGATCTACTAGGAATTTTGTGAAATTCCATTTAACTTTCTTGGAGAGCATCCCTTTTTTCTCTGAAGTCAGGTGGTTGAACAACGGATCTGCATCATCACCATTAACGTTGATTTTAGCCATAATCGGGAATGTTACACCATAATTCAATTGGCAAAACTCCGTAGTTTCATCAATATTATCGAATTCCTGGTCATTGAATTGATCGCAAGGAAATCCAAGAATCATTAGACCATCCTCTTTGTATGTTTCAAATAGCGATTGCAAACCGGTAAACTGTGGAGTTAACCCGCATTTACTCGCTGTATTTACAATGACTAAAGGTTTACCTTCATACTCTTTTAATGACAGCGTATCACCATTTGGTTTCTTTACTTCAAAATCATAAACGGATACCATTCTAATTCCTCCTTTAATTTTCTAGAGATTTTGACCTCGACATTTACAGTTAAAAGATTTAAATATACATCGTACACGATTTGATTATAGGCGTTGCAAATCATTATTACAATATATATGCTTGATTGTAAGAGGTCCTAGGGTGTCTTGAATATTTTCTATCTTGTGTACTAATTGAAACAGAATAATATCAATGCTTCACCGGTATTTAATTGATTTATTGATTATAATCCATCGTTTTTATTTGAGTATAACTAACCAAAACCAAAAAACACCCCAGTTCCACTAAGGAAACTGGGGTGAAATTCTATCAGACTTATTATTTCAAGTCTTCAATTGAATCGATATCCATATATGTCGGTACTACTAAACCGATTTTAACGTCTACCATACTTGTACCAATATCTTCAAATTTACCTTCAAATTTTTCTACATAAGTAGCATGTGTGATCGGCAACCATCCTGCTAAAAGTACATCTGCACTTCCATCGGCAACTGCTGTCCACATAGGACCTGCTTCTACTTGTAGCATTTCAACTTCATAACCCATATCTTCTAATACAAGCGCCATTACGTTTGTGCTTGCAACAGTACTATCCCAAGCAACATAAACGAATTTAATTTTATCGCCGTCTACTTTTTCAACGCCCTCTGTCCAAGCTGAAACTTTTTCTTCGTTTTTATCAATCCAATTTTGTGCTGCTACTTCAGGCTTTGCACCGTCAATGGCTTCAACCATTACTTCAGCCATATCTTCTTGTTCCCAATTGAATTTTTCAAGAATAGCATGTGCTTCTGGTAAGTCATCTCCTAATCCAAGACGACCAATTGTATGAATTTCCTCTGCTCCACCATATGAACCTTCAGGATCTTCTAGATATTTCAAATCATATTTTGCGAATTTCCAATGTGGCGACCAACCTGTCACTATAATTGGCTCTTCTTTGTCATACGCTTTTTTCAAAGCTGCTGTCATTGCTGCACCAGAACCGGTTACTACCGTCCAGTCTTCTAGAGCATAGTCGTTTATTGCTCTATCTGTCGCTTCCATAATACCTGCACCTGGATCGATACCTGTAATTTTGTAGTCGACTGTTTCACCAATCGATTCCTTAGTTGTAGTATCCGCAGTACCTTCGTCTGTGTCATTCTCTTTATCGCTACCACATGCAGCAAGGCCAACAGTCAATAGAGCAACTGCGCCAAGTCCAAATACTTTTTTCTTAAGTGTCATTATTTATTTCCCCCTAGTTTTTTTATTAAATGTACAGTTTAAAAAATCTTAGCTGGGTAATTTAATTGATGCTCTTATTACTTCAAGTCTTCAATTGAATCGATGTCCATATATGTTGGTACTACTAAACCAATTTTAACATCAACCATACTTGTCCCAATATCTTCATATTTACCTTCAAATTTTTCAGCATAAGTTCCATGAGTGATTGGCAACCAGCCTGCTAATAGTACATCTGCACTTCCATCAGCGATTGCTGCCCACATAGGACCTGCTTCCACTTGTAACATTTCAACTTCATAACCCAGATCTTCTAATACAAGTGCCACTACATTCGTACTAGCAACAGCGCTATCCCATGAAACATAAACAAATTTAATTTCATCGCCATCTACTTTATCGATGCCATCTGTCCATTCAGTAACTTTTTCTTCATTTTTATCTATCCAGTTTTGAGCTGCTACTTCAGGCTTTTCACCGTCAATGACTTCAATCATCACTTCAGCCATATCTTCTTCTAACCAATTAAAGTTTTGAAGCATAGCATGAGCTTCCGGAAAGTCATCTTCTAATCCAAGACGGGTAATGGTATGAAGTTCTTCCGAACCACCATATGAACCTTCAGGATCCTCTAGATATTTCAAATCATATTTTGCAAATTTCCAATGCGGCGACCATCCAGTGATAATAATGGGCTCTTCTTTGTCATATGCTTTTTTCAAAGCAGCTGTCATCGCTGCACCAGAACCAGTTACTACTGACCACTCATCTAAATCATAGTCTTCGATTGCTCGATCCGTTGCTTCCATAATACCTGCACCTGGATCGATACCTGTAATTTTATAGTCGACTGTTTCACCAACTGCTTCTGACTTGTCTCCAGTTGAATTCTCGTCAGTATCTTTGTTATCCTCTTTATCGTTGCCACATGCTGCTAATCCAACAGCAAGTAATGCAACTGCACTAAGACCTAATACTTTTTTCGTTAATTTCATTATTTATTTCCCCCTTGATTTTTGGTTCCGGCTGACTGAGTGATTCTATCCAAAATAATCGCTACGATTACGATGGCGACACCTGTTTCGACACCGACTCCTGTTTTCAGTTGTGTTACGGCTTGATATACTTTTGCTCCAAGCCCTGGTGCACCTACCATTGAAGCAATTACTACCATAGAAAGTGACAGCATAATACTCTGGTTAACTCCTGCCATCATCGTCTGTTTGGCAAGTGGTATTTGAACTTTACTTAATCTTTGCCAAGTTGTAGAACCGAATGCATCAGTTGCTTCAATTAAATCATTAGGCACCTGTTCTATTCCTAATATCGTCATTCGGATTGTCGGCGGCATCGAAAATATAACGGATGCGACGACCCCTGGCACTACTCCTATATTGAAAAAGAAAATTGCTGGTATCAAGTAAACAAAAGCTGGCATTGTCTGCATGAGATCCAGAATTGGAAGCACTATTTTTCTTGTCGTTGCTTGTTGTGAAGCCCATATTCCAATTGGTATACCAATTACAATGGCAAATATTACTGAAGTGAGCACTAATGCAAGCATTTGTATCATTGGATACCAATAACCTAGGTAATCTATGAACAGAAATCCTGCTAATGAAAAAATAGCTATTTTTCGAGTAGATATGAGCCACGCTAACAGGGCAAATATTACGGCCAGAAGAATAGACGGTACTAATGCAAGAATATCAACGGACCCTTCTACAATTGTTTCTAATAAGACCGCAATACCATCAAAAACAGAACCGAATGTCTCAGTAAGCCAATCGACACCGTTATCTATCCAATCTGCAAATGGTAATCTTGGTAAGAACTTATCCATTTGTATTCACCTCTGATTCCGGTTCAACGATTTCATCAACAATTCCATTTTCGTTAATGAACTGATTATTACCAGCCAATGCACCAATTAGTGCACCACGTATGATGATTCCTTTTAACCTTTGTTCTGTATCAACTACTGCAACTGGTATAGTTGCAGTTGAAACCTTATCAAATAGATCAGTTAGTACACTTTCTTCTGGAATCTTAATGACATCCGTGATTAATACTTCTTCAAGCAACTGATTATTCTCTGTTGCTGTCACCGCATCTTGTGCTGTTACAGCGCCGAGTAGACGTCCACGCTTATCCACAACATAAATGGATGAAATACGTAACCGTTTCATCAATCTAAGTGCAACTCGTGCACCCCGATCTATTTGAACCGTATCGGCATGCTTCATTATATGAGCTGCTGTAAGAACTTTTGATAAATCAACATCTTCAACAAAACGTTCAACATACTCATTAGATGGGCTCATTAAGATTTCTTCCGGTGTTCCAATTTGAACAATTTCCCCGTCTTTCATTAGGGCTATGCGATCTCCTATTCGAAGGGCCTCATCTAAATCATGTGTTATAAAGATAATTGTTTTCCCCATATCACTATGCAGTTGCAAAAGCTCATCTTGCATATCTTTACGAATAAGAGGATCTAAAGCACTAAAGGCTTCATCCATAAGTAAAATATCTGGATCATTTGCGAGTGCCCGAGCAAGTCCGACACGTTGCTGCATTCCACCGCTTAATTGGCTTGGGAATTGTTCTTCATATCCAGCTAAACCAACGAGTCCTAATGCCACTTTCGCATCCATTTCACGTTCTTCTTTAGGAAAACCCTGGATTTCTAAACCATATTCTGTATTTGCAAGAATCGTTTTATGTGGAAACAGTGCAAAGTTTTGGAAGACCATACCTATTTTTTTACGACGAACATTTCTAAGTTGTTCCTTGTTCATTTTGACAATATCGTCTCCGTCTATCAAAACCTGACCCGATGTTGGCTCAATTAGTCTATTCAGTAAACGGACAAGTGTTGATTTACCGCTTCCAGATAAACCCATAATGACAAATATTTCACCATCATACACCTCAAATGTTGCATTTTTAACACCAATAGTTGCGCCTGTCTCTTTCAATATTTCATCTTTTGACTTACCTTCACGTAGCAGCTGTGCTGCTCGTTTACTGTTTTTGCCGAAAATTTTAGTTGTCTGTTGAACTTCAATTTTCTTTTTGGCTTCATTTTCTAGCATCCGTACACTCCCTACAAATTTAAAATCTTTTGATGTTTAATAGCATAACTGTAATCTGTTTGTAATACAACCAATATACACAAACAATTTGAACGTACAGTTTTTTCCGTATATTTCATTTGATTTCCACAGTTAACTATATTAAGCTATACTGTATAAACTAAAACATATTTTTTTCACTATATAACAAGAGAGAGGATCGCGTTTTATGGATGGTAAAGAAAGACTAGAAAAAGCACGTAAGCGCATTACGGAATCCATTGCACAAAATATCCATTTATACGGTCTCCCTCCATCTGCAGGTAGACAGTTTGGAATGATGTTTTTCCAAAATAAGCCCTCTACATTGGATGATATGGCCAACGAGCTTGGTATGAGTAAAACAAGTATGAGTACTTCTATACGAGCTTTATCCGAAGCGAAGCTTGTAGAGCGCGTATGGGAACGTGGAGT
This sequence comes from Sporosarcina siberiensis, assembly GCF_042681925.1. Classification (NCBI taxonomy): domain Bacteria; kingdom Bacillati; phylum Bacillota; class Bacilli; order Caryophanales; family Caryophanaceae; genus Sporosarcina; species Sporosarcina siberiensis. The sequence goes on along the minus strand of NZ_JBHUGI010000024.1, from coordinate 245,069 downwards.
ACGGAAGGACTTATATGAGGTAAAGGAAGACTGGTATCAAAGTTTTATAGACACATTTACAATGAAGTGGAGAAGATCTGTTTCAATTCATACTGCCGCAATTAGAAAATCAGTTTCGGAACTAGAACAGCTAATAGAAGATGAAACAATTAGTTCAACTATATTAGAAGAAGCAAAAGCAGATATGGAAAGACTCATCTACATTAAGCAATATTATGCTTGGCTTGACCGACTAATAAATGCTTTTGAAGACCATGAAATATTCAATCTTGTTCCAATAGAAGATGAGTAAACTTAAATTCATTAATGAAGCCAATCAAAAAACCCTGTCAAATTGACAGGGTTTTTTGTCTTTTTATTAGGAATCCTTTAATAGATTGATTTCTTCTCAACGTCTTATCTTTCTCTTTTACCAATAACTTTTCTAGTAACTTTTGCTTTTGCGCCAAACTGATCTTCGTACATGATTTTCGCTGCTTTTGGAGCAGCCCAAAATGTTGGCAATAAAATTAATGAAACAGGTATTGCCGTAACAACAATAAACGATTGAATCGCTTCAATTCCACCTTCACTAATCATTAAGAGCACAATTGCTACAGTACCCATAATAATTGCCCAAAAAACACGCATAGTCTTTGGAGGATGAGCATCTCCCGTTATTGCAACCGAAACTGTATATGCCATCGAGTCGGCGGTTGTAACTACAAATAATATTGTTACTAACAAGAAAAGGGGTGCAATGAAAGAACTAAGCGGTAATTGTTGTGCAATTGCCACCATCGCAGCCGGCATTCCAGATGTATTCAACGCATCTGAAACAACTCCTGGCTGAGCGAGCTCATAGAACATTCCTGCCCCTCCAACCACTGTAAACCAAAATGCAGTAACGATTGGTGCGGTAATAGACACCGCTAAAATCAACTCACGGATTGTACGTCCGCGTGAAATTGTTGCAATAAAAATGGCCATCATTGGACCATATCCCAGGAACCAACCCCAGAAAAAGATAGTCCAAGAACCTAACCAAATTGAATCTCCGCGGAAAGTGCTCATCGAAAGGAATTCTTGAAGATGAACCCCAGTAGCTGCGAGAAAGGTATCAAGGATAAAGCCACCTGGTCCTAACAATAATATTGCAACCATTAAGATTAATGTAATGATGATATTTAAATTACTTAAAAACTGTATTCCTTTACGTAAACCTGTAATAGCGGATATTGTGGCTATTGCTACTACGCAAATGATAATAATGACTTGAGTAAACAAATTGTTCGGTACTCCAAACAATGCTTCCATTCCGTAAGCGGCCTGTAAGCCCAGAAATCCAATTGGCCCAATCGTCCCCGCAGCTACTGCAATAATCGCAGAAGCATCAATAAAAGTACCAAGCACACTGTTTTTCATGATTCTTTCACCAAGCAACGGGTATAGCAATGACCGTGGTTTTAACGGCATACCTTTTTCATAATGGGCATACATCAGTACAATCGTTCCTAATGTACCAAGAATCGACCATGCAAGAAATCCCCAATGCAAATACGATTGCGCAAATGCCGGGATAATGGCGCTTGCAGTGCCCGATACTACACCTTTACCAGCAAAAATAGGTGGTGCATCTAGAAAGTGAAACATCGGTTCAGCTGCTGCCCAAAATACACCTCCACCAGCAAGTAGCGTAGTCATAATCATTGCAATCCATTTAAAATAGGCAACATCTGGTTTTTGAACACCACCTAAACGAATATTACCGTATTTTGAGAATCCCAAAAAGAGTGCAATAAAGAACGTACCTAATAACAAAACTTGCCAAAATGCCCCGAAATATTGAACCGCAAAATTGAATGATTGATTGACCATGTTCGAAACAAAATCAATATTGATGAATGATGCTATGACAAAAGCGATAAGTAAGCCACCACTTATGAAAAGTACGTTCCAATCCGTCTTCGACTCATATTTCTTCAAAATATAACCTCCATTTAACGCACACAACATAAGCGCTTACTGTATAAAAATTGTTTCAGATACGTATAGTTCATTTTATTTTAAATTACTGAGCATCAAATATTCCTAATCTACACTAGTTTTTATGATGTCCTTAGGCCTGAAGTTTTATTCAGACGACAGATAATGGTGCCGTTCGTAAGAATGTTCCTATTTTTATGATGTTTTTCAGATCAATGTGCTCCTCTACAATTCTTAGTGACTTATTATTGTATACGCTAAATCATTAAATAGAAAGGGAAATTATCATTATTGTCAGTGAACGAAACCTTCTTATTTATTGCAATAATTAAATTCATTTTTTAGAAATAGAGTTATAGACGGATTGCGATTTAAATATATTTTTAGAAAGCAAAAAAGCATCAATAAAGATGCTTTTTACTTTCAATGATTCTGTCTATCATTATATACGGGGTTTGCCTTTCATTATTTGCTTACGATATGTTACATCATCATTTTGAAAATAGATTCATAAATATTCCGCATTCCCATGTTGCACACAGCCAAACAAATAGCAGCTGCTCGTTGCATGAAGTTCAATTTCTAACGGAGGTCTATAACCTGCTTCAAGCTTGGTAGTTAATTGTCTAAGTCCAGTTAATTCAAATTGAAGTTCTGCAATTCGATCACTTTTGTCAGCTTCTGTCCATTGTCCGTCGTAAGGCTCTTGCTTTTCTTCCACTATTTCAATGATTTTCTTATCAATAGACTCTTGAATGAGTTTTTCACACTTTCGAAATTCATTCAATTGAAATAAAGCATAAGCATATCTGTTGATAATATAAGGAGATACAAAGTACTCCTCCCATTCTTTTTCAAACATAATCTTAGCTTCTTTGAAACAGTCTATTTCCACATATGCATCAGCCGGTTCAATAGCTCCTGTGTAATCATCCGCATGTTCGTTCCAGCTATCAAGAATCGATTTTGCGGTAATTACATCTTGATTTCGAATTCGTGCCAGGACTTCGAACCAGCGAATGAGATTAGAATCCTCTGCAATTTCCGAAAAGAAATTCACAGCTTTTTGAAAATCACCCATCTTGTAATGAATTACCGCTAGGTTATGTATCGCTTCAGTTGATTGTACTATTTTGATTGATTTTTCCAATATTTCTTTTGCTTCTAACCAATTTTTCTCTTGCATCGCAATTTCACCAAGCATATTGTATGGAAAATGAGATTGCGGATCATGAACTAGAACTTCCTCAAGCAGAACTTTGGCACGCTGTGCTTCTTCTTCTTCGTATAAATACATCCATGCTAAATTATTCAATGCTTGCACGGTACGTTCCTTGCTCACAGCTCTTTCAAATGAAGCCAGCGCTTCATTATATTGATTACTTTCAAATAATAATAGTGCTTTTTGATTTAGTGACATTAGTGTCCTCTCTTTCAACAAATCTTTATTTTACTTACCATTATATTCTTTTCTTTTATTAAGTAGATTTTTCGATTTAGATATTTGACGTTCTACTATTCATTACGTTCGAATCTGATATTGGTTTCGTTAATGCATCCTTACTTATTAAAAAACAGGCAACAAAAGATATAATATCTTGTTTGTTCCCTGTTTTATCTATATTTAATTATCTAATGTTAAAAGCGCAACGCATTCGACGTGAACTGTTTGTGGAAAGAGGTCAACCGGTTGCACTTTCTGAAGTGAATAACCGAACTGCTGTAATTCAGCAATGTCCACAGCGAATGTGTCCGGTTTGCAGGAAACATAGACAATCCTTTTTGGTTGTGAACGACCAATTCGACGCATCACTTTTCCGCCCGCACCAAAACGCGGTGGATCTATTAATAAAAGATCTGCGAAACCGAAGCTCTCATGAATTTCTGCAAGTCCAAGTCTGGCGTCTTTGGCTAGGAATGTCGTATTATGCAAATCATTATCTACGGCATTTCGTTTTGCAGATTCAATGGAAGATTCGACAATTTCAATTCCAGCCAATTCCTTTACACGTGCTGCAAATGGCAAAGAGAATGTACCGACACCGCAAAATAGATCAATCATTTTTTCGTTTTCTTTCGGTTGTGCCATTTCTAAAGCTAGTTCAACGAGTTTTTCCGCTTGCACAGGATTCGTTTGAAAAAACGTATCAAACCAAAGACGATATCGATAGCCGGCCATTTCATCATAAATGAAGTCGCGACCAGCTAATATATGAGTTTCTTGGGACTGTGTACGATCTGCCCATTCTGTGTTCACTAACCAAAGTAGACTTTTCACATTAGGTAGTTTCTCAGTGATTCTTTCAATAAGGTTTTCAGTAGCAACTTTTAAATCCCTATCAGGAGCTTCCGTCGCAAACAAGGCAATCATAATTTCACCCGTGGCGAACGACTCCCGAACCATTAAATTACGCAGCAGCCCGTTATGTAATTCTTTGTTATATCCTTTTAGTTCGAATTCTTTTACCCATTTGCCAACTTCCAACATGACATCGACTATATTTCGGCCTGCAATCAAGCAAGTTTCAAGTGGAATAATCTTTAGGTAGTTCCCTTGTTCATGTAAACCTATATCACCCTCTGGAGAAAAAGTAAATTCCATCTTATTACGATAATGCCAGGGAGTTTCCATTCCAATTGTATCTTCTACTAAGTCTGGATTCATACCCACACTTCTAAGTGCTTCCTTTACATGATTCGTCTTTTGTTTCAGTTGGCCATCGTAACTCCAGTGTTGCCACATGCAACCGCCACAAAGTTCGTAATGTGGACAAGACGCACCTATTCGTTCAGGGCTAGGAATTAAGATTTCTTCCGGCATGGCTTTTTTCTTTCTCATAATTGGGTGTTTTAAGACAACCTCTACAGACTCACCTGGGATTGTACGTGGAATCGTTAATCTTAATTTTTTAGGATTGCTTCCCGTACTTTCACGCCATAATACAGCTTGTCCATTTCCTTTGTCATCAATATAATCGATTTCAGCAATCATTGTTTCTTTCTCAACAGTACTCAAGGAATGATCCCCCTTATAAAATTCAATTATTAATCAAACTCGTAAGTTTATATTGTCCATACCTAATTATAGTATATATCTTTAGTGATTTGCTGAAAAACTACTAAATTTCAATTCCTACATCTACATTAAAAAATCATAAAACTTTTTCGAATGCACACTCTTTCAAAATTGCATATTTCGAAGTTTTGTCTAGAGGTTAACGTTGATATAGTAGTCAAAATGAAATATGCGTAGGAGGGAAATAAGTAATTTATCAAATAAAAAAACATTGAAGTTTTTTCAATGTTTTTTTATAGAAGTACTATTTTCTCAACCTTATTTTTCGGGCATAACGAATGTTACAAAAACACCTTTACTTTCTGACATTTTCGTAAAAATTTCATTAAGGATTTCTAATGCTCTTTCATTTGATTCATACTTCCCTAGATCTTTACTCCATTCATCTAATGTCGAACTGCTAACAAACCCTTTTATTTTTTTCCCATTTACCGTAACTTCTTTTATATTTATCAAGCTTTTCTTATCTTGTGTGGATATCCATAACATTGAAAAACTCATCCCTTTCGCTCATATTCATTTCCGAATTGTAACATGAAACCTACTTTAAAAAACCTTTTAAATAGACTTGAATAATTAGGATTTTCAGTTTCGATACTACAAGCGTATCCTGCAACGGTGTAAGATTAAAAACCTGATAAGTGAGATGCTCTAGCCACTCCAAAAGTATTCATTATAATGGATAGCACCGCTGCAATAACCCAACCCCTCAAATCAGCCACCGCAAGCCCAATTGCAACAATCGCAAACAATATCGCTGTAGCCTGCAACACTAACCACTTCCAATCTCTCAAAACTGGCCAGTTCAATTAAGACACCTCCGTCAAGTATTGATGTTTTGATTTTCCTTCATTCGACCAACTTCATATCATCCAAATACTTCACGACTTCGTCAATTTCGATCATTGGGTTTTCAAGAATCACACTATACCGCAAGCCAGCTTCTTCCCAATTCAACAACCTAAAATCGCCACTTTCTAACTTAGAGCCTTTTTGTCCGCGAATAACGATTTCATCCTCATTAGGCATTTCATCCAATGACTCCATATCCGGCGTTTCTCTAAACACTGTAACCGAGAATGCTGGAATGTCGTTTTGCATGTAGTCGAATGAAAACTCGGGACGCTCTTCCAAAACTTCATAAAAAGTTATTGTTGATAACTTTAGATCATTAGATTCTGGAACTTGATAGTATGCACCAAGTGCCTCTTGAACCTGTTCCTTCGTTGCTTCTTTTGGAGCAATGCTCTCCGAATCAATCGCCTCTACTGTTGCTCCTTCTGGGATGTCAAAAACGAACACATTCTTATTTAAATCATGTTGAAAATCGATTTTCGTATATTCCTGTGTGAGGACTAACTGCTCGCTTTTGGAAACAGATTTTAGAACCATCCATGTTTTCTTATCAACCCATAATTCTTGATCACCAAACAATGTATTGGTGTCTTTCACTTTGGCACTGATATGATACGTATCACGTCCTGCAATTTTTTCATCACCAACTATCGAAAGTTCATGCGAATCTTTGATCATTTCCAACATTTTTTCAGCTTGTTGGCGAGGAGATTGTCCACTTATTTGATGCAGATCTACTTCGGACATATCCATGATTTGTACGCTATTACTTGCCTTGTCATACATCGTAATATTTAAGCCGTTATTGACAACGACCATGTGTTCAGGGCCTTCTACCGATGTCATTTCAATTCGTCGTTCACCTTCTTTTGATACCCATTCTTTAGCTGTATAGTCGCCCTCGTCATCGTTTGACTGAAGTGTAAATTCACCGTAGTACGACATTGGAGTATCAGTTTCCTTCAATGCAGTATTGATAACTTCTTGTGGAGAAAACTCACCTTCCCCTGAATTACACGCAGCAACCCCAACCGCGAAAAACAGCAAGACACAAATAGCTATTGTAGGTTTTATCCATTTCATGATAGGTACTCCCCTTTCAACTCCGGCAGCCAGCAAATGATCGCAGTTCCAAGTCCCTTACTAGAAACCATCTGTACCATGCCGCCGTGTTTTTCCATAATTTGTTTTGTAATGCTCAATCCTAAACCTGTTCCTCGTTCTCCGGCTTTTGACCGCGCCTGATCAGCTTGGAACTGCGGTTCGAATACACGTTTCAGGTCCTCTTCGGAAAGTCCGTATCCTGAGTTTTGTACTATCAAATACATACCATCTTTCTGTGTAAGTACCTCTTTCACACTTTCAAAACACCATTCCGGCGTATTTCCCACATTCATAGTTGCAAGTTCGATTCTTCCGCCGCGATGCGAATGCGTAATTGCATTTGACATAATATTATCCACAACGCGCATAAGTTGTTTTGTGTTTACCGAATAATTTCCAATTGCAGCACTTTCCACGACTAACACAATAGACTTCTCATCACATAATGTTTCATAGCCGGAGACAAGCATGTCGAAGAACTCTTCACCATCCACAGTGACAAACTCCATCTCATACGTACTGGATTGCAACAGTGTATACATCAAAAGGTCATCCAACATCAGTTTCATATAATTCGATTTTGTAATGATGACTTCCCGATATTCCTGTTGTTCTTTATCAGTCAACGTCACCGACTGCAAAGCCTCTGCGTAGGCCCGAATGGAAGTGAGTGGTGTTTTCAAATCATGTGAAATGCTCGCAATCATAAACTCCTTCTGTCGATGTTCATCATTAAGTTTCCGGTTTGCCGCTTCAAGGTCCCGTCTCATCATTTCGAAACTCTCGGCAAGTTCACCAATTTCATCTTTACGCGTTGGCATTGGTAGTACTTGCTCTCCTTTTGCAAACGAATCCATATGACCCATCAATAGATGAAGCGGCCTATTTAACTTCCGATTGACTAGGAATGTCATTCCAATGAACAATGCTATGAAAAACACTGAAAAAAGTACGATTACTAGCAAGGACCGTCGCTCCACACCAGACACCCATTCATCACGAAGCAATTCAATCTCATACACACCAACAAGTACCCCTTTAAAAAACACAGGTTCTTTGTATGTAATAGTCCCAAACTTCTGCCGCAACTCATAAAATTCTTTATATAGTTTCTCTTTTGGAATAAAAGATATAGGTGTTTGTTTCATTGGATTGGAGGAATATAACATGAAACCGATATCGGTATAAAGTGTAATTGATAACCGGTCATTTGCAATCTGCTCAACCTCTGTCCAATCACCATTTGGCCGATAAATCGATGGTTCCTTTAGAACATCTTGCACTGCAGTCAATTCGGCTAAATTATCCATATACTCGGCGACGTTACGGTCATCATGATAAGAATTGATCCACACGAATAAACCGTATGCTGCTAGTAACGGCAAAAACATGATAATGAAATACGATAGCAACAACCATGTTTTAATTTTCATTCCAACTCACCGATGAAACGATAGCCCTTGCCCCAAACGGTTTGTATGAAATGTGGCTTCTTAACAGGGTCCTCTAACTTTTCACGCAAAGCCTTTATATGTACAGTTACTGTATGTGCATCACCAAGTTCTGGTTGTTGCCACACATGGCGATACAATTCACTTTTAGAAAAAACGCGTTCCGGATTTTGAGCAAGTAGCTTCAGCAGTTCAAACTCTTTTAAGGTCAGTGATAGTTCTTTATCTTTCGAAAAAACTCGGTTTTGTTGCCACTCAATCTTTAGTCCACAAACATATTCCGCTCTCTCTACCTGTTCTTCGATACCGTTATATCGCCGCCATCTCCTCAACTGTGAAGCAACGCGTGCTTTTAGCTCCGCTAGACTAAAAGGCTTTGCAAGATAGTCATCCGCACCAATTTCTAGCCCCTCTACCTTGTCCGCATCTTCTTTTCGCGCACTGATCATAATAATCGGTATATTACTTTTCCATCGGATATTCTGGCACAATGTGATACCATCCATCTCGGGTAACATCCAATCGACAACCACCAAATCATAACTTGCTTTTTGGAAATCATCCCAACCCTCTAGTCCCGTTGTCGCCCATGTAACTACATAACCTTCCTGACGCAATGTATCTCGGACAATACGTGCAATATCCACGTCATCCTCCACAAGTAATATCTGTTCACACATTACAATTCCTCCTAATCACACTAACACCATTTTTGCGATATCTTCTAAACTTTATAAATGCTTTATAATCATCCTACCATTTATCTTTGGGAATAAAAAAAGACCCGCTGGAATGGTAGCGAATCAGATTTATCTGCTTAAAAGAGCGTAAATAAAGAACATCAGTGATTTGTACATATATATTGAAGTTTGCATCAATGGAATCTGTACACAGTTATTATTTATGGGCTTCTTCTAAAATTAACTCAATGCTTTTTTTCACTTCCGGCCACTCTTCTTTAATTACACTAAACATTACGGTATGGCGAATCGTTCCGTTTACCCGAATGATATGATTGCGAAGTATTCCTTCTTTTTTTGCACCAATCCTCTTGATTGCTTGTTGGGAGCGAATATTCTCATGATCTGTTTTCAGTTGCACACGGTTCAAATGTAATTCCTCAAAACAATGTTTGAACAGCAAATACTTGCATTCAGTGTTAACTGGTGTTCGCCAAAACTTAGGATTAAGCCAAGTGTTTCCGATTTCCAACCGTTGATGGGCCAAATTGATATCCATAAATCGTGTCGATCCGATGATCTTATTAGTTTCATTATGAATAATGACGAAGGGATACTCACTTCCTTGTTCTTTTGCGTTTAGAGCTGCATTAATGTAACTTTCCATGTCTTTTTGAGTTTCCATTCGATTCATCATATGAGCCCAAATTCGCTCGTCTTGAGCAACTTCATAGAGATCATGAGCATCGCTTTTTGTCATCTCTCTTAGCGTGACTTGCTTTCCTTTCAATAAAATCTCTTTCATCCTCATCGCCTCCTTTGTTCCAATTATAAACTCAATTTCAGTTTATAATTATACCTGTATCAACTACATTTATGAACAGACTTATAGGACAGAGTATCACAAAAACCATTTCGCTCCCACGGTTATAGAATCTAGATTATAACGTAATTCTCTCGGTTCACAAAAGACCTTACCAAATAAATAGTAAGGTCTTTTCATCTGTATTTAAAACCGATTTTATAGTTTATTTAACGGAGCGAGTGCTATCAGCCATTTTGGAAAGATTGTGTGCATTACGGCTAATTTCCTGAACAGTCGCGGAAATTTCCTGAATAGTTGCCGCTTGATTGGTCGTTACTTCATTGATGGCGGCGAAAGATTCATTTAGCTCCATTATAGAATTACTAATACTTTTTGTTACATGATCAATTTGCGAGACGTTTTCTTTAGAGTTCGCTGCTAGTTTTCGGATTTCATTTGATACAACGGAAAAGCCTCTTCCATGGTCGCCGGCTCTTGCCGCTTCTATTGCTGCATTTAAACCAAGTAAATTAATTTGATCTGAAATACCGCGAACAACAGTGGAAATTTTTCCGATTTCTGAAGCCCCTGCCGTCACTTGAGAAATAACATCTGAAGCACTTTCCACTTGACCCGCTAACTTTGTAACAGAGGAAGCGATATCGTCGAGTGAAGCTGCAGTTTCTTCTACAATTGCCGAAAGGCTTTCCGCGACCACAAATAAATCATTTGATTTTTCAAGGCTTGTTCCTACGCCAACTCCGCCAATTACTTTTCCTGTTTCATCTTGAAGCGGAATGGCCCTAGCAATCAGAGGAAAGCCGAAAAGTTCTTTTGGGACCAATGCACTTTTATTACGATTTTCACGAAGTGCATTTGTCACAATATCACCTGGAAGTAAAGGATCGCCTTTCTGAACATTTAATGCAAAAGTTTTTCCTGGTATATTTAACAGCAATTTATTTGTATCATAAATGCCAATGGTAATATCATCTTGAATTAATTCGTTCAAATAAGGAGCAATTTTAATAAATGCATCTAGAATTTCTTCACTTGTATCTCTTTTCGCTATGTTCAAAGTATTCTCCTCTTTTCATTAGTATGGAAATTGTCGTTGACCATAGCTTACAGAAATCCACTTCATCGTTGTAAATTCATCTAGACTCCATTGGCCATTTAATCGTCCGATTCCTGACTGTCCTTCTCCGCCAAACGCTACGATTGGTTCATCATGTATCGTAATATCATTGATATGAATCATTCCTGTATGAATCTTCTTCGCCATTTCTACACCGGTTTCTACGTTTGCAGTATGGATTGCCCCGCTCAGACCAAAACGTGTATCGTTGGCAATATCAATTGCTTCTTGTTTATTTTTAAAAGACATAACACATACGACAGGTCCAAATAATTCTTCTTGAGCAATTGTCATTTCTGGTGTTACATTACCAATTATTGTTGGCTCCATTAAGTTAGATTCGATGGCTCCTTGTAAAATAATAGAAGCGCCTTGTGTAATACTTTCCTCGATCAACAATCCTAAATTACCAGCCTGACGTTCGTTCACCACAGGGCCAATAACTGTTTCTAAATCTCTTGGATCGCCGACCTTCAATGAAGATACTTTTTGTTTATACTTTTCAGTAAACTCATCATAAACGTCTTCATGTACGAGGATACGATTCGCTGACATACAAATTTGGCCTGAATGAGTAAACCGGCTGAAAGTTGCAGTTATAACAGCATAGTCGATATCCGCGTCTTCCATTACGATAAATGCACTATTACCTCCCAATTCAAGAATCGGCTTCTTAAAGTTCTTCATAGCAACTTGTCCAATATGGCTCCCTACCTTTGTAGAGCCAGTAAATGAAATAATTCGAGGAATCGGATGTTCTATGAAAGCATCCCCGATTTCATGTATATCCGTAACAACCACGTTTAAAAGACCTGCTGGTAAACCTGCTTCTTCAAATATTTTTGCAATTAATGTGCCTCCCATAACCGGTGTTTCTTCATGCGGTTTAAGCACAACACCATTTCCTGCACCAAGCGCAGGTGCTACAGATTTCATGGATAGAAAGAACGGGAAATTGAACGGACTAATAACTCCAACAACACCAACGGGAATACGATACAGCCTGTTTTCCTTCTGATCCTCGATGGAAGGTAGAATTTTCCCTTCCATTCTTAATGGAAACGTCGCTGATTCTTTAATTATATTCTTAACGAGCCCAATTTCAAACGCCGCTTTTAGTCTTGTAGCACCCAGTTCATTAATAATCAACTCTGTAATTTCTTCTTCATGATTTTCAATATATGTAACGGCTTTTTCTAGAATGGCTCTTTTTTTATATGCATTTACTTTCTCCCACTCTTTTTGAGCCTCAAAAGATGCTTGATATGCATGATCAATATCTTTTGTTGTCGCCATAGCAATTGTGGATAAAATCTCTCCATTATAAGGATTGATGTTTGTAAGATGCTTTCTACTTGCTCCGTCTTTCCAAATTCCGTTTATAAACTGTTTGCTTAGTGATTGAATGGTTAGCATGACTTTCCTCCTGAATGATATATTTTATTCACACCGCCACATTTAGACTATCGGCTTATGTCTATAATACTTTAGATTAAGTATATAAAATAGTTTATTCTAAAGAAAAAATCATTTTCACCCATATAATTATAGTGTTTTTTGCTTTTTTTTGTAAAAAACAATTGTGTTTGTTATTACAATCTTTTTTGTTCTCAAAACGGGAACAATTTTGATTTGTATTGTATGCACTGGCGCGATTCATTTAATACCTAATGGCAATTGCAGAACTAAGTGTAAAATGATAAAAAAACACTCCCCAAAATCCGATATAATAAGTGTTGAAAAACACAGATTACCAGATTGGAAAAATGCTTTACACATATTATACGGTATGAAATCCTGATTGACATCCCAGCATTATTCGACTTAGAATCTACCCATTGAATAAATTTGATTTTGTCAGGATAACTGAGTAATAAAATCTTGTGAATAAATCGTGTGATACGCAAGATCGAAGTACAGCAGACCTAACGGACGAACTCTGTCAATTCGTTCAACTATTTTTTGATTGCTCGAATTCACAGAGCATTGCTCGAACTTCATCTGTCGTTTCTGTACTCATCAGCTGATTTCTCAATTCTCCAGCTCCTGAGAACTCGCGAACATAAATTTTGAAAAAACGACGAAGTGGTTTGAATGGAAGTGGCTCTAATTCAATTGAATATTTATCATGAAGATCTAGCTGCAATCTTAAGAGATTGAGCAATTCCTCACTGCTATGTTCTCTCGGTTCTTTTTCAAAGGCGAAAGGATTTTTAAATATACCTCGTCCAATCATAATACCGTCGACACCATATTTTTCAACGAGCTCCATTCCTGTTTTACGATCAGGAATATCTCCATTGATTGTTAATAGTGTATTTGGCGCAATTTCATCACGGAGCTTCTTGATTTCTGGAATCAGCTCCCAATGTGCATCCGCAACGCTCATTTCCTTTTTTGTACGAAGATGAATGGATAGATTTGCGATGTCTTGTTCCAATATGTGCGTCAACCAACCACGCCACTCGTCTAAACTTGTGTAACCAAGCCTAGTCTTCACACTTATGGGCAATCCTCCAGCTTTTGCAGCTTGTATAATTTCCGCAGCACTGTCTGGGTAACGAATGAGTCCGCTTCCCTTACCTTTTGCTGCCACATTTGGCACAGGGCATCCCATATTAATATCGACACCTTTAAATCCTTGTTTCGCCATACCAATACTCATTTCACGAAAGTGTTCGGGTTTATTTCCCCATATGTGAGCCACCATAGGTTGTTCATCTTCTGTAAAGGTCAAGCGACCACGAACACTAAAAATCCCTTCTGGATGACAATAACTTTCAGTATTCGTAAACTCTGTAAAAAAAACATCCGGGCTTGCTGCAGCAGCTACAACATGACGAAACACAATGTTCGTGACATCTTCCATCGGTGCTAATATAAAAAATGGTCGTGGTAAATCAAGCCAAAAATTATCCTTCACTTTCAAATTCAATTCCTCTCTTTATAGGATGCAAGGTTAATCCTTCATCCGAAAACACTTAAATTGTTTTTATTTTAGATCACACAATTAGTCCAAATAAAAAAACACTTTCATAATATATCTATACTTTCAACAACAGTAACTATTTTACATGACTACAGCAGAAGTGGAAAGAGGCAAGTCCTTACAAGCCTAACTTTTCAAATTTTGGCTTAATAAAGAATAGACACATATCCAGTATATCAGGATATGTGCCTTGTTGTTTTAAACTTTTAGCTGTCTTCAATTACCTCCAGCTGCAATATCATCCGCTTTTGTATTATGAATCGTCCCAAATGGATGTTCAGGTGGGGCATAGATCGAATAAAGCTTAAGTGGAATATTTCCAATGTTGGTTAGGTTATGCCAGATACCAGCAGGCACGAAAATTGCAGAGTCATCAAATACATGTCTTACAAAACTTAAATCATCTTTATCCTTTCCCATTTGAACAAGTCCCTGACCCTCTTCAATACGAAGAAATTGATCTGCATCAGAATGTAACTCTAAGCCCACATCTTCCCCAACATTAATACTCATCAAGGTAATCTGCAGGTTATCTCCAGTCCATATGGCGGTACGAAAAGTATTGTTTTGTCGTGACGCTTGATTAATATTAACTACAAAAGGTTCCTTTCCCTGATCCAGTGACACGTCTCCTGTATTGCTTTGGATGTTTGGATACGTTGTATAATAATTTGCATCCCTTCCATTCGACATAGCCCAATGACCAGGAACAGGCATATTTCCATAATTACACATCGGTACAACATAATAAAGATGCGGATTGTAATAATTATTCATTTTGCAACTCCTCCAAGTAATAATAGTTTAAACATCATATGTTTTACATACCTAAAGGGTTAATATAATGATTTAACATAAAGCTTTGCCATTATCGTGCTCTATAATAAATTTAATTTCTAAATTTATGGCGAATAAAATAAAAAGTATTAACTTCCTCAACTAACCCCCTATAGTACTAGTAGGTTAATTGTTCACTGCTTTCAATGTGACCGCCACAATCTCCGGTCGATTGAATAGTCTTAAGGGTATAATACTGTTCCCTAGTCCTCTACTGACTATCATGACAGTATGACCCAGTTCATGTTTCCCGGCGGTATAGTTTGGTAAAAACCCTTGGTTCGGCGCGACTAAACCACCGATAAAGGGAAGTCTTACCTGTCCGCCGTGTGCATGACCAGCAAAAACCATATCAAACCCAGATTCAGCATAGAGTGTTAGCAGTTCTGGGCGATGAGTTAAAAGAATGGAAAAAGTGTGTTCTTCAAGTTCCTCTTTTAACATTCCAATGTCTCCCTCTACTATCTCTACATCTGACCAACCACTCCCGTCATGTGCGGGATCGTCGATTCCAGAAATACTAATTTTGTCATTTCCTATTGCTATGGTGTCATGTTCATTTCTTAAAACTTGCACCCCTAAATCATTTAATGATTGTTCCAACGAACTGAACGCTCCAGACCACCATTCATGATTTCCCGAAACATAATACACTGGAGCAATGGCCGTCAGTTCCTCCATTAAAATCAGACTCGCATCATCACCCACCCTGTTGGAATCGATAAGATCTCCGGTAAACACAATAATATCTGGATGAAGTCCGTTGACTTTTCTAATGAGAGGTTGCTGATTTTCCCCGAATTCTTTACTATGTAAATCAGACAAATGTACAATTTTAAATTGATCAAAACCAACAGGAAGGTTTTCTAACGGAACAACCGTCTGACTTGTGGAAATCGAATTGTTTTGAAACCAAATAAAACATCCTAAAGTCACAATCATAAAGAGTAGATATAGCAACCTCTTTCTTAACATTGCATCAATTCCTATCTAACTGTTTTAGTTATTCTCCGCTTAATAAACTCTATATTTATAAGAACGTGATCGTGCCGCTCATGCCATGTCGAATTTATGATCCTACATTTTAATTCTTCAGATGCTTGAATTCGCTTGTAGGACTTTTTCGGCGCTCATGTACAAAACCCTTAACAATACATTTCAATTGCTTCCGTTACAATCGTGTTTTTAATGTGATAATGGGTCGCTTGCCAAATTGCTTTTCCATCTTTTAAAATCAAGAGTTGTGGTGATTCGTGTTTTACGTTTAAATCACTTTCAATGGCTTTTGAAACTTTATTATCCATCTGCACAATGACTACATATATTGGCAAATCCGTTACTAATGTTTGTAATTCTTTTTTTGCCGACAAACTACTGAAACAGGTCATACTTATTTTAAAGAGAAGAAAAGGTTGCTCCGTAGAATAGTTCAATAATGACTGCCATTCTACTATCGATTTAATGCGCTTCATTGCATTTCCTCCAATCTTCAGAGTTCAAATCCATCTAATGGTCTTTTTTTGTACTTATTTTTATTATACGGACGTTGCAATAAAATAGGAAATGAATAATAAAGAAGTAATTAGATATTTTTAATAATCTTCAATTCCTTTTTTAAATTCTCATTAAAGTTCGTATTCAGTAGTCTTTAACATCAATATAATTTTTCTATCTAGGGATATAGGATATATTACAGTGATTTCTTGAATGATTTGCTAAAAACTGTTAAATTGGTACTTCGATGTCAATTGAACAAACTGATTTTCTTGTTCAGCATAAAGTATAGATTTTTTACGCTTTTGTTTAGTATTCAATGACAATGGTAATAGTTTCAGCAAATATAAACTGAATTGAGGTGTTGCAATTCCGATGGCGAACTCACAAACATTTGAACTCAAAAAGAATATTCCATTGATGGTCGTTTTGTTATCGGGTGCGTTTCTTACGATTCTAAACCAAACCCTTCTTGCAACGGCTTTGCCCCCTATTATGAAGGACTTGTCTGTTTCCGAAAGTACTGTTCAGTGGCTGCAGTCGATTTTTATGCTCGTTAACGGAATTATGATTCCAATTACAGCATTTTTAATTGGTAAATTTACAACACGTAAATTATTTTTGACCGCAATGTCCATTTTTGCTTTTGGAACGCTCATCGCCGCGGTTTCCCCTAATTTCCAGTTTTTATTAATAGGGAGGGTTTTTCAAGGTGCGGGCGCAGGTATTATGATGCCACTATTACAAACGATCATGTTCCTACTGTTCCCGATTGAACAACGAGGAAAAGCAATGGGTATGTTTGGGCTCGTTATTGCATTTGCACCGGCTATTGGACCGACTTTATCGGGCTATCTTGTAGATCATTTCGCATGGAGAAGTGTCTTTTATGTTGTCTTACCAATCGCTCTCATAATTATTATTGCAGCCTCTATATTACTCAAAAACGTAACAGAGCTCACCAATCCCAAAATGGATTACCTTTCTATCGTTCTTTCCACACTAGGGTTTGGTGGCCTTCTCTACGGATTTAGTATTGCGGGTAATACCGGATGGCTTCACATGAACGTTTGGGTCGCTCTAATTATTGGATCGATTACCCTCTTTTTATTCATTAAAAGACAGTTAAAATTGGATGAACCAATACTTGAATTTCGTGTCTTCAAGTATAGAATTTTCGGCTTGGCAACTGGACTTGGTATGATTGTATTTGCCTCTATGATTGCAACAACTGTTATCCTACCTATCTTCATGCAAAACCTACTGGGATTCAGCGCTTTTCATTCGGGTCTTATGCTCTTACCAGGAGCGATTGTCATGGGTATTATGAATCCAGTATCTGGCGCGCTTTTTGATAAATATGGAGCAAAATGGTTGTTACGTATTGGATTTATCATATTAACAGTTACAACTTTCATGTTTGCTTATCTCTCGCAAGAAACGACCTTCACACATTTGGCTATCTTGAATGCAGTTCGAATGATGGGCATTGCGATGGTTATGATGCCGTCTACTACGCTTGGTTTGAATGAACTACCAAATCACTTGATTTCTCACGGTACCGCCATGAACAACACATTTCGTCAGATTTCAGGTGCAGTTGGGACAGCGGTTCTTGTCGCCATAACCATTACGGCGGCCTCAGATAATGAGTCGATTTCAGGTGCTATAGAGGGGGTCAATGTCGCCTTTCGCGTTGCTGGATACATTGCATTATTCGGACTACTGTTGTCATTGATGGTTAAGGATCCAAAAGTAATCAAAAAACCTAGTGAATCTTAATAAGAGAAATCTCCCACACTATTTTAGTGTGGGAGATTTCTTTTATATGAATTTTGTTTCTCAATTAATTTCAGCTTGTTATTACATCAATATTTTATTTCCCTATTTTTCAGTTTTGACTATAGTAACCGTACAATCATCTTCACTAAACTTTCCGTAAGCCGCATGATATGTTGGCCCAACGCCATCTTTAAAACTAAGCGAATAGCGTATTGCCGCTGTAATGAACTTTTTCGCCTCAATTACTGATTCAGGTACGGTAAGACCTTTGGCGAGCCCGGCTGTAATCGCTGCAGAATATGTGCATCCTGCACCGTTCGTATTCACTGTGTCGATTCGAGGTGCTTCCAATAAGTAAAATTGTTCCCCGTCATACAACACGTCTATTGCAGGACCCACTAATCGACCGCCTTTAACAAGTACGTACTTCGGACCAAGTTCGCGCAATTTTTTTGCCGCTACTTTTAAATCCTCTACTGAGTTCAATTCCATATTACCTAATAAGTAAGATGCTTCGGGCATATTTGGCGTAATGATTGTTGCAAGTGGTAGTAATTCCATTTTCATAGCCGTCATTGCATCTTCCTGTAGTAATGCGGATCCCATCTTGCCTATCATAACCGGGTCTACAACAATATTTGTCAGATTGGATTTTGCAATCCAGTCTGCGACGTAACTAATCACTTCTTTTGTGAATAGCATTCCTGTCTTCAAAGCGTCTATCCCAATGTCTTTATCTATTGTATATAATTGAGCTTCAATTGCTTCAAGTGTTTGAGGAAAGATCCCCGTACCAGTTTTTTCACTACTCGCAACAATGGCTGTAATCACAGAAGTACCAAATACATCATATTCTTGAAATGTTTTTAAATCTGCTTGAATCCCCGCACCGCCACGGGCTGCGGAACCAGCTATTGTAAGTGCACGTTGAATCATCATACTTCTCAATTCCTTTCATATCTAAAGTTCCAATAATGTTGTATTTTATGTATTTCTATTCTTTTTCAGTGTAACGTAAAAAGAATCGCTGTTGAAAGGTCAATTATCTATTATTTAAAAGGGTCAGACCTAATCCCGTTTCTTTTCACACATAAAGTATGTCCTTATGTATCTTGACTTGTGTCCTATGCAGCTTACTTTAGAAATCTTGTTCCTGTTACGAGCTAATGATACTATTTAGACAATATGAAACAAGTAAAAGGGTGTGTGACTTATTCGCTTATCAATTAAAGAATCTGATGAACACAAAGATATTGAAATTATTATTCATTGTCCAAAAATAGATGATCGTCTTTCTCAACTCATCGAACTCATTCAACAACATGATATCCATTTAATCGGTAAAAATCAGAAACGAATACAATCCATTCCAGTCAAAGACTTATTGTACATTGAATCCGTTGACAACAACTCATTTCTTTATACACTAACAAATGAGTTTGAAAGTAATTTAAAGCTATATGAAATCGAAAAAATAGTAAAAAACACGCGTTTTATCCGTATAAGTAAAAATTTAATTGTCAATATTTCGCAGATTCAAAGCGTGCGGGCATTGTTCAACGGAAGATTTGAAGCTTTATTAGTAAACGGAGAAAAAGTAATTGTAAATCGTCATTATGTAAAATCATTTAAAGAAAAGTTTTTGAATTGAGGTGGGAATACAATGAAAAAAATATTAGTATATATAACAGCTTGTAGCGTTTCTTTTACTTTTAGCTGTCTGTTTTATCTAATGTTCAGTTTACTAAATATTTTTCCATCGTTTGAAGAAAAAACGATGATAAGTATGTTATTTATATCCGTTAGTATTATGGTTTTAATATTTATCACTCATATTGTAACAATTCAAAGTACTTTTTTTTCAAGAATTTCAGAAATTGTAATTGTTATCGGAATTCTCTTGATTGCGGGAAAGTACTTTGGAATGTACCCCTTCACAGCATTGTATATTAGTTCGGTTGTGACAATTGGATTGTTTACTTATGTCGTTGTAATTGTAATTACTTTTATAGGCAATCATGCAAGTGCTCAGAAAATAAATTCTATAATACAAAGTAAAAATAAGGAGGAATATTGATGAATAAAATCATAGAGGTTCAAAACGTTTCGAAATCTTTCGGAAAAGTAATGGCCATTAATGATATTAGTTTTTATGTTGAAAAAGGGTCTCTATTTTCATTTCTAGGAACAAATGGTGCTGGTAAATCTACTATGATTTCTATCATTCTAACTCTTTTAAAACAAGATAAAGGTGAAATTTCTGTGAATGGCTATACTGTTGGAAAGAATGATCATGCAATTCGAAAAGAAATTGGTGTCGTGTTCCAAGAAAGTGTTTTGGATTCTTTACTCACTGTAAAAGAGAATTTACATATTCGTGGATCCTTTTACGGTTTATCAAAGAAAGAGCGTACTATTGCAATAGAAAAAGTTGCCGAAATTGTAGATTGTACTTCTTTTTTAAATCAACGATACGGTAAATTATCTGGAGGTCAAAAGCGGCGGGCCGACATCGCACGTGCATTGATTCATCAGCCTACGATTTTAATTTTAGATGAACCAACAACTGGACTCGATGCACAAAATAGAAAGTACATTTGGGAAATGATTCAACAGCTGCAGCAAGAATCAAATATGACCATTTTTTTGACGACACATTACATCGAAGAAGCCGCGAACTCTGATTTTGTTGTTGTTATGAAGGAAGGGTCAATCATTACTAAGGGTACACCTGAACAATTGAAAAACACCTATTCCTCACATCAATTATCCCTAACAACGAATGCGGATAATGATTTAAGAGAGGCATTTATTTCAGAAGGTATCTCTTTTCGTGAAGAAAAACAAGTCTTCCACATACACCTCCAGGAAACAATTGATGCTATACCTATTTTAGCTAAGTACGAACAATCAATTACATCCTTTGAAGTACGAATGTCCAGTCTTGATGATGTATTTATTTCTATTACCGGAAAGGATATGGTTTCTAGTGTTCGCAATCGCTAAACGAAATATCTTTCTTT
This sequence comes from Sporosarcina siberiensis, assembly GCF_042681925.1. Taxonomy (NCBI): domain Bacteria; kingdom Bacillati; phylum Bacillota; class Bacilli; order Caryophanales; family Caryophanaceae; genus Sporosarcina; species Sporosarcina siberiensis. The sequence continues at coordinate 223,870 of NZ_JBHUGI010000024.1, read as the reverse complement.
ATTTCCGAGACAAAACAGCTGTGTTCTTTTCACTTCTTGCTGTGCTCATTCTTATTGCTTTGTATGTATTTTTCTTAGGGGAAATGACGTCGACAGGTCTTCCCGACTTCCCAGCTAAAAAACCATTACTAACTGCTTGGTTTATAGCGGGAATACTTGCAGTCACATCTATGACCTCGACTTTAGGAGCGCTTGGTGTTCTGGTAGATGATCGTTTTTTAAAAATTGATATGGATTTTAACTCCTCCCCAATTTCAAAACCACAACTTGTTGGAGGGTATATTACGAGTTCCATGTTTGTCGGAATCCTAATGTGTTCCTTCACATTTATCGTTGCTGCGATCTATCTATCACTATCAGGTGGAACCATCTTATCGTTCGGAAATACAGTGCAAGTGTTTGGAGTCATCATACTTTCAGTCGTGGCAAATGGATCGATGGTACTGTTCTTGGTTTCTTCATTAAAGACATCAAATGCTTTTGCAGGAGCAAGTATGGTTATTGGAACGTTCATCGGTTTTTTAGCTGGTATTTACATTCCAATTGGAAGTTTACCCGAATACTTACAAACCATTGTGAAAGTGTTCCCGGTTTCCCATTCTGTTTCCTTATTCCGGCAAATCTTAATGGAATCCTCTTTGCTAGAAGCTTTTTCAAATGCCCCGGCGGAATTAAAAAAAGACTTCTTAATTAATATGGGCGTTTCTTATGAAATCAAAGACAAACTAACAACCAAGTTATTTAGTGTCCTTTACCTAATTGGAACAGCAGTTTTGTTTTTTTCATGCACTCTGGTTGTTTTGATGAAAAAGAAAAGTTAATAGAATACACAGAAGCCTTTTTAGTATACCGTCACTAACGGTTTATAAAAAAGGCTTTTCCATTATATTATTATTAAATTATAATCTTCATACGGGTTTAGTTAAATTTTCCAACCTTTTCAACAAAGGTTTCTGCCACTCTTCAGCTAATTCAGCAACTTCTAATATCTTCTGAATTCCTTCAATATCTTTAGGTCTATGGAAAAATACTTGATTTGCAAAATCTATGGATATTTGTTTAGGATGCGGTTCAATTAAAATAATTTCGGAGTCATTGCGAACCATACCTTCTTTTATAACCCGGCATAAATAACCGGTATAGCCTGTTTCAACCATTCTCTTTAAAAGTGCTTCATTACTTGTCCTTTTATTAATAATATGACAAGGCACCCTTCCTTGCGTAATTTGTATTACGGCTTCACCAATTTGAAATACATCCCCAATATAAACATCTTGTTCCAACATATTCTCAACCAATAAATTTTCACCAAAAGCTGCAGAGGGCAATGAGCTACCAAATTCTTTTTCCCAGAAAGAATAATGTTCATAGGAATACACACATACCGCACGATCAGGACCTCCATGAAATCTTAAATCGGCAACATCATCCCCGATAAATCCTTGTTTTTCCAAATAAGCTTCTTCTACAGTTTCTTTACAGATTGCGGTCACGACTTCTTTGTTTTCACCATATTTCATCTTTTTTGGTAATCCAATTGAAAAACTTTTAATCTTCCCGCGTACATTTCTGTTCATTCTAGACCCTCACATTCCTCTATTTTAACCTAATTTTTAAGTAAACTAAATTCATAGACTATTGTAACACAAGAGTTCAATACTATTGTAACAAAACAAGAAAATATATGGTAAAGTAAATCCAGTCCCATAGCAAATTGATTTATTATGAAATAATATATTTAAAATGAAGATACAGTTTAAATATACCTATAAAGTGGTACATATAGGTTAGACATGCTAAAATTCAAAAGAAATGGAGGTTCTTCATCATGGAAATACTTTTATATGTAAGTGCAATTATAGCGGCATTATCTTTACTACTAATCGCCATTTTCATTGTCATTACATTGAAAAATGCAAAAAAAACAATGAACGAAGTATCGGAAACTCTAAAAAGGGTTGAAACAAAAATTGGCGGTATAACAGATGAAACTGAGAAGCTTATGAATAAAACAAATCAAATTGCTGAAAATGCTGAAACCAAATTAGAAGCATTTAACGGCTTAAGCCAATCGGCAAAAAATTTAAGTAGTTCTTCTCACTATTTAAATGAATCTATTCAAAGTGTCTCCAATCAAATCAAAACACCTCCCGAACAACATGTAAAAATCATGAAACAAGCAAGCATTATTACTGAAGTACTTGCTCGGGCTTATTACCGATTTCAGCAAACCGATACTAAAAAGAGCAAAAAAATGAATAGAGAAAAACAGCTAAAAAGATTGCCAGAGCCGCAAAAACAAATTGAACATCGCAACTAATTTTTTTATCAAATGAATTGAAATGAGGTGAAATAGATGGACTGGTTAGGTATCGGGGTATTAATCATTGGAATTGCATTTCTGATTCTCGTTTTCGTTTTAATAAAACCACTGATGAAGCTCACTACAGTACTAGAGAGTTTACAAAAAACAACAGATCAATTACCAACTATGTTAACCAACGTTACAGGACAAGCAACTGAAGTCTTCCAAAAAGGCAATGAAACATTAGTGAATGTAAACAATCAAGTAAAAGATATAAATCCACTCTTTCAAATAGTTAACGATGCCGGTGAAGCTTCTAGAGATTTCTCTGAAATGGCTCTCGAGAAAACATTTTCACTTAAAAAGAAAACATCAGAAGCTAAGGAATTCACTCAAAGGAAAAGGTTCCAAGGTTTATATGGACTACTCGCTTTCGTTTATTATTTATCACAGAGAAAAGAAGTCATCAAAGAACAACTTGTTAAATAAAAAAGGCTTGCAGCGAAGTTTACTTACTTCGGCTGCAAGCTTTTTTTATAGATTACTTTTTGCTTCTTCCCGCGCATCTGCTTTTATTTGTTTAAGTTCATTTGCACGAACTTTACCTTCTTCGTAAAAGGATGTTGTTTTGAATTCTTTTCTTTTACCAAGAATGTAGTACCCCAGTGTCGTGATCCCGTATATTCCACCAATTCTTTTGTTTTGGACTTCAACATCCGTATCACTCCATTTTTTTGTAGAAGAAGCAGTTGCGTCAACGAGTGCAGATGATAATTTACGTGTTGACTCTCCCACATCACCCACGATATGAAAAATGGGTGTTAACGTTCCAAGTTTTTCATTTACATCAGCAAGAGTATCATTACTATTATGAATTAAGTTTCCTGTTTCAGTAAAAATAGAATCCAACTGATTCGGTAATTGTTCAACTGTTTTTCCAACGCCGCTTAAAACCCCAGCGATATTATTTAGAACACGTGCAAGAAAAATAGCAAGAACTAAAAAAGCAATTCCAATTAACAACACGCCAATTCCAGATAAGTCCATAAATCATCCCTCTTTTCAAAGTATTTTCCCCTTAACGAATGGGTTTAGAGCCCCGATGCCATGACCTAAACAATACTGAAGCAAACTCTCCGAATTGAATTACTCGAACTACCGGGTTAAATCTTGATTGTCTAGGATCTTGGGCAGAACTCTTTGTGCTGATTCGGATTTGCTCACTCACCATTAATGATGAATCCCCTATATTGCTCACCATTGTAAATAGACCCTCCGTGGCAAGCAGTTTTCTCTCGACATCCATAACTGTTTGTTCTGTTTCAATAATCATGCTCTCTACATTAGTAATTGAATCATCCAATTGGCTCTCAACCTTTTCCAGTGTTAGACCTAAAGTTGAAAGTACAGAAGAGACACGGACTAATATTTTAGCAATATAAATCGAAACAATTGCAAAAGCGATGGCCATTAGAAAAATTGCTATGTACATTAAATTCATACAGCTACACCTCCATATCTAACTTATACCACTAATCAACCATTTCTAAAACATTTATTCATTAATTTATTTTGAGAAACTCTTAAAAGTAGTAATCTGATATTGAATGAATAAGATAACCAGATTGTATTTACTTTTACATTTCCAAATAAATATATTCAACAATACTCTCATATTCAATTCTCCCCTAGTGATATAATGAGTAAAAGAAAAGGAGCCGACCAATGATATTAGGCTTAACAGTTATCTTATTATGTGTATTATTCATGCCATTTACTTTGAAAATTGTAGAGAAAAATTTAGAATTGTTTTTATTTATTATGGGAATTGCAGCCGTCCTTGTCAGTCAAGTACTAAACAAAACACTACTTTTAAATGCTTTAGAAGATCCGGTGAACATCACTCTAGCTGTTCTCATTGCTGGGCTTTTGTTTAGATGGTTACAAAAACCAATCGAAAATGGAATTCTTAGCATAAGTAAAGCAATGCCGTTTAGATTATTTATAGGACTTTTCGTAATACTACTGGGACTGATTTCTAGCGTTATTACAGCAATTATCGCAGCAATAGTACTTGTGGCATTCGTAACAGTTTTACAACTGGATCGAAAATCCACAATCCGCCTTGTAATTTTGGCTTGTTATTCAATTGGTCTTGGTGCAGTACTTACTCCAATTGGCGAACCCCTCTCAACAATTGCTACAAGTAAATTGAATGAGGAGTTTCTTTATTTATTCAACTTACTGGCAGTTGATATCATCCCTGGAGTTTTAATTTTCGGGCTTTTATCGAGTTTAATGGTTACTCCTCCTAAAAGAATGTCCATGGAGAAAAAATTGAAACATCAAAAGGAATCTTACGTAGAAATCATTGTTCGAAGCTTTAAAATTTATGTATTCGTAATGGCTTTAACCTTTCTTGGGTCTGGATTCGAACCTTTCATAAATAGGTACCTCCTTGATTTAAATCCATATATCCTTTATTGGATCAATATGATTTCAGCAATCCTCGATAATGCAACATTAGCTGCCGCAGAAATCAGTCCTTCTATGGATTCTGTCACGATAAAAGCCATATTACTTGGTTTATTAATCAGCGGAGGGATGCTCATACCAGGCAATATTCCAAACATTATCGCCGCCGGAAAACTAAACATTACAAGCTTAGAATGGGCTCGAGTCGGAGTACCTATTGGACTAATCGCACTGATTTCTTACTTTATAGTCATCGTGTTTATCCATTAACATAAAGAACGCACAGAATCTAAAATCAATAGATTCTGTGCGTTCTTTGTCTCCTTAAGATCAGCCTTTAAATGTATCGATTTTATATAACTGATAAGCACGTCTTAAACTAAAAACACCAATCAACATACTACTCCCAATGATCATCCAAAAGTTAACAGTCAGTTTTTCATTACCTAATACTCCAGCTCCTGGTATAAAATAGTCTAACAACATCCAAAGCGAACCGCCTATTAAAAACAAGGAGAGGAAAAACAACACCGTATATCTCATCAAATCGATTCCCCATTTCTCTAGCTATTCTTATCTAAAGGCTTGCCAGTGCACGACCTACTTGTCTTCCGGAAAAAAGACATCCACCAAGAAACGTTCCTTCCAGTGAACGATATCCATGAACACCTCCACCACCAAAACCCGCCACTTCTCCTGCTGCATAAAGTCCAGGAACCGGATTTCCAGACGAGCCTAAAACACGCCCCGATAAATCAGTTTGCAACCCACCAAGCGTTTTTCTACTGACGATATTCAAACGAACTGCAATTAATGGTCCATTTTTGGGATTCAGTAGTTCATGCGGTTTCGCAACACGTATTAATTTATCGCCAATATAGTTCCTTGCACCTCTGAGAGCAGTGATTTGTAAGTCCTTCGTGAATTTATTTGCTATTTCACGGTCCCTTGCAAGTACTTGTTTCTCAATCGTTTTGAAATCCAACAGCTTTTCGTCCGTAATCTTATTCATTTCATTAACCAATTCTTCCAATGTATTTGCAATGATAAAGTCTTCACCTTTATCTAAAAAAGCTTGAATTGGTTTTGTAGGACCTGGTAAAATTCGTTGTAAAACTTGTTTAATGCTTTTATTTGTTAAGTCAGGATTTTGTTCTGAACCGGAAAGCGCAAATTCTTTTTCTATAATACTTTGCGTTAAAATAAACCAAGAATAATCGTACCCAGTCGCCTGAATTGCTTCCAATGTACCTAACGTATCAAAACCTGGAAAGTTCGGTGCAGGAAAACGCTTCCCTTCCGCATCTAGCCAAAGTGATGAGGGGCCAGGTAAAATGCGAATTCCATGCATTGGCCATATTGGACTCCAGTTTTTTATGCCTTCTGTGTAATGCCACATTCGGTCCCTGTTGACTATTCGTCCACCCGCTTCTTCTGTGATTGCAAGCATTCGTCCATCTACATGTGCCGGAACACCCGATATCATATTTGCCGGAGCTTTACCAAGACGTGCCGGCCAGTTCTGCCTGACTAAGTCCAAATTCGCTCCTATTCCTCCACTCGTAACAAGCACGGACTCTGAATAGTATTCAAATTTACCTGCAACTTCGCGAGAACTTGCTTGGCCTCGAGTTGCCGAACTAGAATCTCTCCCTTAACGCCAACAACTGTACCATTAGTCGTTTTCAATTCGTCCACCTTGTGACGTGGGCGATATTCAACAAACCCATCCGTTATAGCTTTTCTAACGCGCGCTTCAAACGGTTTTACAATGGCAGGACCCGTTCCCCACACAATATGAAATCGAGGAACTGAATTTCCATGTCCATCAGCCAAATATCCACCGCGCTCCGCCCATCCAACAACGGGGAAAAAGCGTATTCCTTGTTTACGCAACCAATCGCGTTTCTCTTCTGCAGCAAATTTAACGTAGGCTTCTGCCCATTTCACACCCCAATAATCCTCATCTTCATCCCGATCAAACCCTGCAGTTCCTAGCCAATCCTGCCATGCAAGCTCATAAGTATCTTTAATACCTAGTCTTCTTTGTTCGGGAGAATTCACTAGAAATAAGCCGCCAAATGACCACCATGCCTGTCCGCCAATCGACGCTTCTGGTTCTTGGTCCAATAACATCACTTTTTTTCCAGCATCTGCGAGCTCTGCAGTTGCAACAAGTCCTGCAAGTCCCGCCCCAATAACAATCACATCAAACTTCATTTTTGAGCACCCCTTTATCCATTCTTGAATAAATTGCCTTAAGGTACAAACTTGCTATTCTTCAAGATAGCATATTATTGAAGAATATATTGAAGTTTTATCAATTGATTTATAATGTAATTTGCACATCCAACAATGAAAGTTAGTTTGCTATCGTACCTTAAAAGTTGGATACTATAAGTGTATATACAGAGTATATCAAATGATTAAAACAGTCTAATAACCATGTGTTTATTCTGCTTCACAGAAAAAGGGATGAGGTGGGTTTTTGTTTTTATTTATTATTAACCCAATATCGGGTAATGGAAAAGCTGTACCTTTATGGAATGATATTGAGAAAGAGATTCCGTCCACTATAAAATATCAAGCTATTTTAAGTAATTCAGAGATAGAAGCACGCGACTTTATTGTAAAACAACTAAAAACGACCGAAATAAAAACAATTGTAATAATTGGCGGTGATGGTACCGTGAATTCTGTCATTCAAGAAAGTGCTGGCACTCATGTACCTATAGCGATTTTTCCAACAGGATCTGGAAATGACACTGCACGAATGTTTAGCTTGACGAGAAACCCAGAACTTTTTGTAAAAAAACTCATTGAAAATAGAACAACTTGCGTAGACTTGTTAAAAGTGAATGGCAGATACGGAATCACAGTTGTCGGCGTCGGCATTGACGCAACAATCGGAGAGCGTGCAAATAATGCAAGTTATAAGCCTATTTTAAATAAATTAAAACTCGGCTCATCCGTGTATACGATTGCCGCTATTTTCGCACTTATGTCCTTTCAAACTTTTACTTCGAAAGTAATTATTGATGAACAAGAATTCCCATTACGAAATTCGTGGTTGACTGCTATAGGCAATACTACTTCATATGGGGGAGGATTAGTAGTGTGTCCTACAGCATCACCTACAGACGGTTTACTGAACATTACAATGGTAAGTGATGTAAACCGTTTGACGGTCCTTTGTCGGTCCTTTCCTGCTCTTTTAAAGGGTAGAACAATACATGGTAAAGGCGTTACCTATAAAACAGGTAAAGAAATTCAGATACAAACGGACAGACCCATCCAAGTTGTTTTAGATGGTGAAATTATTCTAACGACTCCTTTACATATTTGCGTTCAGGAAATGGCATTGAAATTAGTGTTAACCACTTAACATCTTTAGCATCTACTTTTTCACAAGCACAATGGGATGAACATAAATTTCATTGCGCTTATTTCGGATAACCAAAAAACATCGGATAATAGAGCACCGATGCTTTTGATTTAGTTCACATAAATGAGCAGAACCTTTATGCTCTTTCTAACATACGATTTAAAGCCAATATTGCATCCTTCGTAGTTTCTTCATCTACAATAATTTGATTAATGGTTTCACCATTCACAATACCTTCTAGACTCCAAAGCAAATGAGGAAGATCGATTCGATTCATCGTCAAACACGGGCACATGCTTGGATTTAATGAGATAATATGCTTGTCCGGATGTGTTTTAATGAGTCTGTTGACTAAGTTCATTTCTGTCCCTACAGCCCATTGACTACCAGGTTTTGCTTCGTTTATTTTATCAATAATGTTCTTTGTTGATCCGCTATCATCTGCTAATGCTACAACTTCACGTGAACATTCTGGATGTACGATGATTCGCATTTCAGGATATTGATTTCTAACGTCGATTGTATTTTGTATCGTAAACTTTTCGTGAACAGAACAATGACCTTTCCACAAAACTACTTTTATATCTTCAACAGATCCTTCAAATTCCAACTTGTCGTTAATCGGATCCCAAACCGCCATTTCATTTAGAGGAACACCTACATCAAATGCTGTATTCCTCCCAAGATGTTGGTCAGGTAAAAACAGAATTCGTTCTTTTTGTGTAAAGGCCCATTGAACCATTGCGTGTGCGTTGGATGATGTAACTGTTGCTCCACCATTTTTCCCAACAAATGCTTTTATGGCAGCAGTTGAGTTTACATATGTTAAAGGGACAATCGTCTCTCCAAATAATTTCTCAAGTGCTTCCCACGCACGGTCTGTTTGGAATATATCTGCCATATCCGCCATCGAACAACCTGCACGCATATCCGGTAAATACACTTTTTGTTTGTCAGTTGTTAAAATATCAGCTGTTTCTGCCATAAAGTGAACACCACAAAAAACAATATGTTCTGCTTTTTCATTATCCGCACAAATTTGAGCAAGTTGCAACGAATCTCCAGCAGAATCCGCAAATTGAATAACATCATCTCTTTGATAATGATGCCCAGGTATGAAAAGTTTCTCTCCTAACTGTTCTTTTATTTGAGTAATTCGCACTTCCATTTCATTTTGTGTAAGATCATGATATTTTTCGGGTAACGTACCGCTTTTTTGTTCTTCAAAATACTGTAAGATTGACATGCAATAATCCTCCTATAAATTTTAATTAATTGAAACGACTGCGCTTATATCAAAGGCTTGAACGGAGTGAGTTAGGTAACCTAAGGAAATAAAATCTATCCCTGCATTAGCGTAGTCGTAAATAGTTTCTTTTGTAATATTGCCCGAAGCTTCTGTAATAATTGAATTCGGTACTATTACTTTCCATTCCTTAATTTGCTTAGGTGTACAATTATCAAACATTATAATATCTACTTTCGCTTCTACTGCTTCTTTAAGTTGTTCATATGACTCAATTTCTACTTCTATTTTTACAGTATGTCCTATATTTTTCTTTATGGTTTCTACCGCTTTACTAATTGACCCTGCAAATGCCAGATGATTGTCTTTCAACATTACTGCATCATATAAACCACTTCGATGATTACTACCTCCACCCATTCGTACAGCATACTTATCAAGCATGCGAAGTCCCGGCATCGTTTTTCGAGTATCACAGATTTTTGTAGTTGTTCCTTTTACACGTTGAACAACATCGTTTGTTTCAGATGCAATTCCACTCATCCGTTGAATTATATTGAGAAGAACGCGTTCGCTTTTAAGTAAACTTTGAACAGATCCTTGGAATGTTGCGATTTCCTCACCTTTTCTTATGTATTCTCCATCTCGGAGATGACAAATTACTTTCGTGAACGGGTCAACAATACTCGTACCTAATTGAATTACTTTATTGCCACAAAATACACCATCCATTTTAGCGACGAACACCATTTCCCCAAGTACCTCCTCCGGAAAGAGAGTCATACTTGATAAATCTCCATCTCCGATATCTTCTATAAAAAATTGTTCAAGCATGGATTTCAACTTTATGTCGTTCATTTGTTCTCCTCCTCATTTCAATACCTTTATTCGATTGGACGATATGCATTTCTTTCCAACTTTGACTTTCAGATGAGAAATCTTCGCGTATATGCCCACCTCTACTTTCCTCTCTTAAAAGCGCACCTTTCACAATAAGTTTTGCACATTGCACCATAAACAAAACTTGGATTTGCTCTTTACTATATTTATCTAGTGCATTTTCCTCTTCGCTGAATTGATTAAGCCAGCTTTCAATTTGCAAAAGATCTAATTTCGTTCGTATAATTCCCGCATGTAGCATCATTTGTTGCTGAACTTCTTTTACATTAGGAATGAAGAGATCATGACGCATCTGGAATTCCTTTTCAATTATGGATAGGGATTCTTTCGGCGGATTTAGCTTATTTAAATACATCGCTAACTTCTCTCCGAAATATAGACCTTCCAACAATGAGTTACTCGCGAGCCGATTCGCACCATGAATACCTGTTGATGCTGTTTCTCCGATAGCAAATAGACCATTTACAGATGTCTCGCCCACTTCGTTTACGGAAATTCCACCCATAAGAAAATGACAGCCTGGTGCTACAGGAATTAAACCAGTCTTTATTGCAACACCATTCTCTAAACAAATCTTTGAAACGGTAGGAAATTTCTTTTCAAATTCAGAAATCATAGATATATCTAGAAATACATCAACACCAGCTGCTCGTTGATCAAAGATTTCTTTTGCTACTATATGTCTCGGTGCCAAGTCGCCAAGTGTATGTTTTCCATCCATTAAATAAGCCCCTGTGGAAGTTATAAGCCTTGCACCAGAACCTCTAACCGCTTCGGAAATCAATCCTTTAGTTTCCCCATCTACAAACAGAAGTGTTGGATGAAATTGAATGAATTCCATATCAACAATTTCTGCACCCGCACGATAAGCAAGTGCTATACCGTCTCCAGCAATTGATTGCTCATTGGATGTATATGAAAACATTCCTCCCACTCCACCAACTGCCAAGATGATGTTTTGACCAGAATAATAATGAACTTCACCGTTTTCATCCATCGATTTAATTCCAATACATCTATTTCTATTCGAATTCAAAATCAGCTCAAAAACGAATTCATTTTCAATAATGTCAATTTGCGGATGAATTTCAGAAAAAAGGTGATTCATAATATGCTTTCCTGTCGCATCTCCACCACAATGCAAAATCCTATTTTGACTATGTGCACCTTCCATGCCTAATGAAAGATTTCCACAATCATCCTCATCAAAAGTAAGACCGTTGCCTTTTAAATTCTCAATAATTCTTGGTCCATTTTCAGCGAGTTCCATCACAGCATTTTCATTTTGGAAATAGCAACCTGCTTTAAGTGTGTCTTTATAATGAAAAGAGGGATGATCCAAATTTCCAATCGCCGCAGCAATTCCACCTTGAGCTCGGTATGAATTGCTCTCATTTAATTTAGACTTCGTAATAATTAGTACTTTGGATGATTTATTTAAATTCGATGCAAGCTGCAAAGCCGCAATTCCGCTACCGATAATGATGTGATTGTATTTTTTCACCGATATCCTCCCAAACAAACTAGTGTCTTGACACCTATCTTTACATATTACTTATTATATGACAAGATGAATCTATAAATAAGTTAATATTCGGAGGTTCATTCAATGAATTATTTTGATTACGCAGCATCTACACCCCTTAGTTTAGAGGCAGCTGATGTATATACTAAACTTTCAATTTCTTGTTACGGAAACACAAGCAGTTTACACGAAGTCGGTGCAGAAGCTCAAAACATTTTGGCTTATAGTCGTATGAAATTTGCAGAACTGCTTGGTGTACAGTCTGCCGGAATTTACTTCACATCTGGGGGTACTGAAAGCAATCTACTTTCAATTATTTCACTTGCAAAGGCAAATCGCTCAAAAGGTAACCATATAATCACAACTTTAGGCGAACACCCATCAATCGACTCTGCGCTAGAATATTTACAAGACGATGGTTTTAAAATCACAAAAATCCCTTTTAATAAAGATGGCCTTGTTGATTTAACTGTGTTAGAAAAAGAGATTACAAAAAACACAATACTGGTAAGTGTGCAACATGTGAATCCTGAAATAGGAACCATTCAACCAATAGAAGAAATTTCTGTATTGGTGAAAAAACATGGGATTCTTCTACATAGTGATTGCATACAATCATTTGGAAAAATCGATTTAAAATCTGTCGCTCAAAATGTAGATAGTTTGACTGTTTCTGCTCATAAAGTATACGGTCCAAAAGGTGTTGGTTTTGCATATATACATCCTAAACATCGTCTAACTCCGGTTTTCCCAGGACTTGTACATGAATCAACATTTCGAGGAGGAACTGTCAACGTCCCAGGAATAGCTTCTTTTACAACTGCAGCTATAAATTGCGAGTATGAGTACGAACGTTTCACTAAACTGCGAAACATCTTTTTATCTAAACTAGCAAATTATCCAAAACTATTTACCATTTACAATTGTCAGGAAGATAACCAACAGCTTCCCCAAATTATAGGTCTTCGCGTTCATAATATGGAAGGTCAGTTGATGATGCTTGAATTAAATCGAAATGGATTTGCTATTTCAACTGGTAGTGCTTGCAAGGTAGGACAACAAGCATCTTCCAAAGTAATGATGGCTTTACAAATCGAACCACAGAGAGCAAGGGAATTCATTCGAATATCTTTTGGTAAAAGTACAACATTAGAAAGTGTTCAAAAACTAGCCCATTGCATAATTCAAATACAATTAAATATCAAACAATCTGAGGCACTCGCTGAATTCGTATGATAAACTGAAAGATAGATGTAATGTGGGGTGAAAGTAAATGAGTGGAAATAAAAAAATACTTGGGGACGATCGACATCTTTTTATCGTCTCAACTTTGAAGAATTCAAACATACCTATTTCAGGCCGAGAACTGGGTCTTTTAACTAATGTTAGCCGACAAATTATTGTTGGAGATATCAATTTATTAAAAGCTAAGGGCGAACCAATTATGGCAACCAGTCGTGGGTATTTGTATATGCATCCTATGATCGAACCAAAACGAATTGAAAAAATTATCGTATGCAACCATTCCCCCGAACAAACGGAGGAAGAGTTAATGATGCTTGTAGATTATGGAATTACAGTGAAAGATGTAAAAGTGGAACACCCGGTATATGGAGATTTAACTGCCTCTGTCATGGTTTCAAACCGTAGCGAAGTAGTGGATTTCATAAAAAATATCCATCAAACAAATGCAACGTTCTTATTGGAGCTAACCGATGGGATTCATTCGCATACCATCATTGCAGATAGTGAGCAGCAAATTGAATCCGCGGAAAATGCATTAAGAGATGCAAAGATTCTTGTCGAGTAATCTGTGCTTGCAGAATGATTTCAACACACTTTCATTAATTAAGTTGCTACGATTTGAGTATCCATAATTTTAGATGCAAAACATCAAGTTAAAAGGCACGTAAAAACACGCTCTGTAAATCGAGCGTGTTTTGGACGTTCAGTTTAATGGGCTTAATAAGCCCTTCTATTTATCTATACTTTTAACGGGGCTAATTCCATCCCAATATCATTCACAAATATTATAAAGCTGTTTATCCTTTTAATACCCATAAAAGGGAGACATATAGCCTGAAGGAATTTGAAGTTGGATAAACAAATAGTATTCTAACAATAAGTGAAGAAATCTCGAAAAACTCAGCTATAGTTTTTCAAATCCTTAGATTAAATCGATTTCACACTGCCACCATCTATTAAAATTGAACTCCCGGTCATATATGACGCTGCATCTGACGCTAAAAAAGCAACAACCTTACCGAACTCACTCACATCTCCATACCTACCAAGCGGAATCCCTTTTTTAGTATTCTTTTCAATCTCTTCAACTGAAAGACCTGTTTTTTCAGAACGAATCTGATTCAGACTTATTAACCGGTCCGTGGCAATACTACCTGGAGAAACCGTATTTACAAGAATATTATAAGGCGCTAATTCTTCCGAAAGAGTCTTAGAAAGCCCTACTACACCTGGCCTAAAAGTATTGGATAGGATTAGTCCAGATATTGGTTGCTTCACAGAAGAGGATGCGAGATTGATGATACGGCCGTGTTGCTGGTCCTTCATCTCCGGTAATACTTCTCGAATGAATCGGATATAACTTAATAGATTCAATTCAAATGCAGCATACCAATCATCATCGGTCATCTTCGAAAAATCACCTGCTGTTGGTCCACCAGCATTGTTAATTAAAATATCAACCTTACCAAACTTTTCTTTAGCAAAAGAAATCGCATTTCGAATGTCTTCATGCTTTGTCACATCACAAACAACATATTCAACTTTCCCTTTTGCAACTTCTTCAATTTCTCTTTTTGTTTCAATTAAATCTTGTTCAGATCTACTTGAAATAATGACATGAGCCCCTTCTTTGGCTAATTCAAGTGCACACCCTTTACCAAGTCCCTTGCTTGAAGCAGAAACGAAAGCTACTTTATCTTTTAAACCTAAATCCATTTTTCATCCTCCTATTAATTACGATTCAATTATTTCCATTTTACATCAAAAAAATCCATGCCATTAACGGTCCCATTACCGAACCTACTACCGCACAAAGAATCATTGCTACCGAGCTCATAGACCCAGCTTCTTCTCCATATTCAATTGCCTTAGAAGTGCCAATCACATGAGATGCAGCTCCATATCCAATACCTTGTCCAATGGCAGTGTCCACCTTTATAATTTTAAATAGTGTCGGGCCTACAATTGCTCCTGTAAAACCAGCAATCATAACAAAAACTGCAGTTAAAGAGGTAACTCCACCTATAGTTGAAACAATTTGAATTGCAACTGGCGTAGTAATCGACTTTGGTAAAAGTGTGAGTATGATTTCTGTACTAAATCCAAAGGCTTTTGAAAAAACTATGCCGCTGCTCATACCAATAACGACTCCAACAGTTACCCCAGCAATAATCGGTACGAGGTTCTGCTTAAGTACTTCACGTTGTTTATACAGTGGTATCGCCAATGCTACAATTGCAGGACCCAGTATACTATCAATATACTTGCCACCTAACATGTACGTTTCATAAGGAATATTAAATATAAGTAAAATCAGTATGATTACAATAGTTGAAGTAAGTATTGGTAATAGATAATCGCGTTTGAATTTAAAATAAACTACGTTCATTACATAATAAATGACAACCGTCAAAAGTATAAAAGACAACGAGATCATTATAATTTGCAAGACAATCGCTCCTTTTTCTTAGCGGATTGTTTTGCAAGAAACTGGCTTATCCAACCTGATGTTAAAAGGGTTAGAATCGTACTAGCAATCGTAATAAAAATCAAAAACAAACCTTTTCCTATGAAAATATGTCCATAATTCATTGCGCCAACAATCGGGGGTATAAAATATAAGGGTAAATACGACAATATCAAAAATGAACCCGATTCAACCCACTTTAAAGGAATTACTTTAAGTGTCAGGGCAGCCCAAAGTAATACAAGACCAATAATGCTGCCTGGAAATGGTAATTGAAAAAATTCATGTAACCAATTTCCAAACATAAAAAAAACACACAAAATAAGAATTTGCAAAAAATGTTTTAAAAACTTCATAATCCATCGATCCATCCCTAATAAACTCTTAAGAACTTCACATCTACCCCCTTAAAAAATTACCGAACCTGTGAATATAGAGTATCAACTACTGAATGTTGGTCAAAACACGTTCTAAAATCTATTATACAGAAGATTTGAAAGTGCACCAATACATATTTACTTTATCACCATATATTGTTAAATCTATTTAAAACAGTACATCATAAATTAACTGATTTTCCGCCAAACTTCAAATATCACATTAACTTAAGTTCACCACCATATTCACCCATATAAAAGCACCCCATAAATTAGGATTTCATTCTAATTTATGGGGTGCTGTATCTATTTGGATGTTTTTTTATCTTTTTGTTCCCAAATTTTCAAATATGGAAAGGGATCAAATGCCCATTCCGTTTTACCATTATATTTATACATCCCAAAGTGAAGATGCGGTGGAAAAAGGCCCGAAGTTCCTTGTTTGCCGTAACCTGAACTTCCAACCCAGCCAAGTACTGTCCCAGGTTCAACAACATCGCCTTCTTTGACTTCTTTATTAAACCCCGATAAATGTGCATAATAAATATACGTATTATGTACATCCCGAATTCCTACACGCCAACCACCATAATCATTCCATCCCATAATTTCTACGACCCCGTAAGTCACAGCTCTGACTGGAACACCATAAGACGCAAATAAATCGGTCCCTTCATGAATCCTTCGTCCACCCCAGCCCCTTTTACCTCCAAAAGTTCCTTGATAACTATAATTATTTTGAACTGGAAGGGGAAAAACACGTTTGTCCAAATGAAGCGTTTGCATTTCCTTATAAATTTTAGCGATTGTTACTATTTGGTTAACACTTTCTTCACGTTCATAATATTTTTTTAATATGGATTTAAAATTTTCTTCACTATACCCTTTTTCTTCTAGAAAGGTTGTCATTGTATACATTACATCATCATTATTTTCAATATCAACAACACCATCGTTGTTTCCATCTTTTCCAATTCCATTAAAAAAAGCAATAGAGAGTTCAGACATATCATCTCTGAAAGGATTTAAGTGACCCACCCAAAAATCTGTTGAAAACTGAAGAGCAACCGGTCCGTCCTTTCTAGGAAGATCACTGCGAACTTGTTGTATATTTCTTTCAAACTGATCTACTGCAGCCAGATAATACCAAGGTACCGACAAATTAGAGTATTTAACATAGTAATTCATTCGTTCTTCCAATATTTCTTCACGGCTTTGTAATTCTTCAGCATCAGCAAAATCAGTTGATAAAAACAAGAACAATATCACTAAAAAGGTTCTACTCAAATAATTCACTTGAAAACACCTCCTTTATTGATTTTCCTTCTCTCCTTTTATTGATGGCTGTGTATATTAAACCGTATTAATTAATATGTGCGTAACACATTTATTTATCCAATTAACATTTTAATACTTTTTTTAGATTCAAAAAGTAAATAGCTCATCGTTTAACTTCATTCTCTAACTGTTCCAAAAATAGAACCATGAAAGCATGACGCTCCTCAGCAAGTTTCTTACCTTCTTTAGTAATCATCAAATCCCTCAATAATAGTAATTTCTCATGAAAATGTGTAACAGATGCAGTTCCTCTTTGGCGGTATTCCTTTTCAGACATTTTCAATCGGACCTCTTCATCAACGTCGTATAACTTTCGTCCTTTAGCTCCTCCAAAGGCAAATGTCCTTGCAATTCCAATAGCACCAATAGCATCAAGCCGATCCGCGTCACGAATGATTGCACCTTCAATCGATGTAATTTCTTTTTCATTGCCTCCACTAAAAGAAACACTTAGAATACAATGTAGTATCTCTTCAATTAATTCACTTTTTACACCTAACGAAGTCAAAATATCAAAACTTGTTGGATTTTTCTCAGAAAAATACTTAGCATCTTCTATGTCGTGCAAAAGGACAGCTAATCGAATAACATTCTGATTGGCTGATGGTTCAGTAGACATAATCTTCTCCGCATTTTTTAACACTCGCTCGATATGAGCGTAATCATGGCTTGCATCAAATTTCTCATATATACTTAGTACGGACTGTTTACAGTTTTCAATAATTATCTCCATATAATCACCCATTTTCATACATTTTCGTAATTAGATATCTGAAAATTTAGGAAAGTTGTTGACGTTACTTGTCGAATCATGTATAGTTTAATCATCCACGTATTAGCGTGGATAGACGTTGAAGCTCGAGGAGGAACTGACTATGTACCAAGGAAAAGTGAAATGGTTCAGTAGCGAAAAAGGTTACGGATTTATCGAAGCCGATGATGGTTCAGATGTATTTGTCCACTTTACCGGGGTTGTAGGGGAAGGTTTTAAAACGCTTGATGAAGGCGAATCCGTTTCCTTTGAAATTGTTGAGGGAAATCGAGGTCCTCAGGCAGCCAATGTCTTAAAAATAAATGCAAACTAAAAAAGATCCCGCCGGAAAGTAATTTCTGCGGGATATTATTTTATCAATTTATTCATTTCTTCCCCTAGAAATTTCAGATGCTCCCCTACGGTACAATGTGTAATGCAAAAATTATGAGCTGCTGTTTTTCCACGGTCTTTTGAAAGGTGTTTTTTCAAGAAACAACCGTCGCAATATGTATCTAAAATTTCATCAATTTCATTCATTACAAGTGCTTTATCCATAAGGACCTCCATTTCTATAAGCTCAGTTATAAAAGGCTATTCATTATTGTACCCTGATTTTTCATTTATAAAAACTCCAAACAATGGAATAAGAGGTGAATCCTTAGTTGATTGAACTTTATGTTGATGGTGCTAGTGCAGGAAATCCAGGAAAAAGTGGGATTGGTATTTTTGTCAAAGGCGAAGGTCATCTTATTAAGATATCCGAATCAATTGACCCTACAAATAATCATACCGCTGAATTTTTAGCCCTACTTCGCGGATTGGAAGAAGTGAAGAAGCTTACAACTGGGATTGTATCCGCCCGCTCCGACTCTCAACTAGTTGTTATGGCTGTTGAAAAAAGGTTTGTAAAAAATGAACTATTCAAAGAAATTCTTGCAAAAATCATTGAAATCATAGACTTATTTGATTTCTTTTTCATCAAATGGATTCCGGATTCCGAAAACCGAGCAGCTGATGCTTTAGCTAAAGAAGCTATTCGAAAATAGACTGAAAAAGAGGATAATAAAATTCCTTAGTCAGTCTATTTTTGTTTTCATAAACGTCACTTCTTCTTTTAACTTGTTGTACAAAACCCATTCTCTGTCCGAAACGACCGCCCCAACATTAACTAGCGTGCGTTCATTCCCTATAGAATAGGGTACTCCAAACTCAATTGTTTGACGAACACCAGAAATCCAAAGTTCCGACTGGTGACTATGACCGTAAAAGATTAGAGGGCCCTCTATTTCAGCTTCGATAAGAGACCATGGAACACCACCCCACTTAAATTGGTGTCCATGAATGATTCTTACATGGTCGATTTCAATGATTTCTGGTAAAGAACCAAGTTTATAACGCAAGGAATCATTGGTTTCCGTAATGAGTAAAATCCTCTCTTCTTGATTCCCTATTACTGTATCGAACGTTAACAGATCCACAAATCCATCAGGTATAATCATTACATCTTCCAATTGTCTAAACTTTTCATTCGTTATCTTTTTCTTACTAATCGTGCATTCAAATAAATCACCCGTGCCAATTTGAATAGCCTCGGGTGCTTTATTCGAAATATCCTCTAACACAACTTTCAGGTCATCCATGGATGAATGAATATCTCCTAGAAACGCATAATACATCATTATTTCCTCCCGAACTCAGCCCTTCTCGACTTTAGCTCCTTCACCTGCTATCCAATCACTATAACTTCCCACATACAGCCGTACATTATTGTAACCGTTATGAGAGAGCATTGCATACAAAGGTGCTGCTGTTACCCCACTACCACAATAAACCGTTACCTCTTCGGCTGGATCAACTACATTCAACATTGCTTCTTTAATTGTTGAATCCATACTGAATTTCCCGTCTTCCTTCAATCTCTCCCAATTAAGGTTCAATGCACCGGGAATTCTACCTGCGATTGGGTCAAGTGGTTCTGTTTCACCGCGGTAACGCTCCTCCGAACGCGCATCAAGAAGGACACTCGTTGTATTTCCAGACACTGTTTCTTCAACAAAACTTCTTGGGGCATATATCTCTTCATTCCAAACTGGTAAAACATCAGATTCTACAGGGGTAGGCACTGCATTATCCACAGATAAGCCAATTTCTTTCATTTCACTAAATCCTTCGAGAGAAATAAATGCATTTTTAAAACCTGCATACTTTAGAAGCCACCATGCTCGAGCAGCAAAAGGGCTTCCGCCATCATCATAAACAATGATTTGGTCATTTAAAGAAAGACCACTTCTACGAAATAGGTTTGTCAGTGCATCTTTTTCTACCATTGGGTGTCGACCCTCTTTTTTCGTCATATCCGCTAAATCATCGTCCAAATTCCAATATACTGCATCTGATAAATGAAGTTCTTTATATTTTTCTAAACCATCATTTGCATTTTGCAATGAAAACCGAGTGTCTATCCACTTATAATCATTTTGCTCAATACTTTTGACTGAAATAAAAACCTTTCCCATTTAAACCAACCCCTCTTTTTGTAATTTTTCGTATACTTTTTCCCATTCGTGAATCGTCTCGGTTTGATTCAATAATGTTCTCTCTGATGCGATTTGGTTAAGACATTCTTTCAACAGATGTTGTCTTAATCCCTCAGCTTCACTTTCAATCCACTGATTTGTCCACTTCTCTAGAACTTCTTTCTCTTCTCCAAGATAAAGCGCGGTATCCTTTTTCAAAAGTACCTCCAGTTTATCTCTTAAGATGTCTCGATCTCCTTTTTCAAAAAAGGATTTTTGATTTTTAAAAACTCTATTCACACTACTATAAATACTAGAGTCTGTAAAAGGAGCATCAAATGTAAGTAATTCAGTCTCCATCGCATCATATGGTGATAATGAAAATGTTGAGTCCATCTCCTTTAGCTCGTTCAATTCCAATCGTTCTCGTTCTTTTAATTGTTTGGTCATGAAATTCAAAATTCTTAAATTTGTAACTTTAAGTTCTTGAGTCAAATCAAAACCAACCATTTGCAACGTTTCTTCAAGAGAATTTTTTAGTGCTTGATTAGCCGAGTTTTTCGAAAAAACGGATGGATTATAAGACTCCTTGAAAAAGTCACCGAATCGCAAAAATACTCGTTGTAATATATAGTATACAAGTTCGCTCAATTCATTTATTGTACTCCGAGTAAGAACTTCCGAAAAACTATCCGCATATCGATGTCGAACATCGCCTTCGAGATGGTTAAGCTCGCCTAGTCGTTCCGATTTTCGTAATAAGTTCGAATTTGTACGAGATATAAGTGATGCTAGACGTTCTGTTGTTTTCTCTGTTTCTTCTACAAGTGCTTGAATTGCCAAACCTTTTAAATCATGTTCTAGAAAGTAATGGAATTCACTTTCAAATGGCATCATAAACGGGTCAACACTGTTTTCTTTTTTCGCCGCTAGAGCTTCTATACTAGATATTCCGTGAACTCGTGGGTTGCGTATCCCAAACTTTTGAAGCTCACCAGCAACAAATGATTTAACTGTGTTTGCCTCTTCTATGTCGGTTGCTAAATCAATGGCATTGACTATGAAAAACATTTTATCAAGCTCAAAAGCATCTTTCACTCGGCCAAGTTGAACTAGAAATTCTCTGTCGGCTCTTGCGAATGCATGATTATAATATGTGACAAAAAGAATGGCATCCGCATTTCTAATGTAATCGAATGCAACATCTGTATGTCTGGCATTAATGGAGTCTGCACCTGGAGTATCGACAAGTGTAATTCCTTTTCGCGTCAACTCACAATCATAATAAAAATCAATTGATTCAACAAAACAGCTTCGATCTTCTTCTGCAACAAATTTTACAAATTCTTCTCGTTCAACTGTTAAGACAGTACCCAACATCTCTTTATAGACCGGGTAACCAATTTTAAATGCAGCAATAAAAGCTTTATGAATATGATGAGATTCATTCGATAGTTCTACACTAATTGCCTCATCTGCTTTTGAGAACGCACGGTCTAAAGTGTTCACTTCTATGCCAAGCTTTTCAAACGAACGAAGTACATCTTCAGTCATTCGGTCTACTGTTTTCAAGAAGATGTCTGCTGTACAATTATCTTTTCCTTCTATAACCGGACGAATCCGATTAATCGTTGCAGTTGTAGGATTTGGTGAAACAGGAAGTATTTGTTCACCTATCAAAGCATTTGAAAACGATGATTTTCCAGCACTAAATGCACCAAATAACGCTACAGTGAACTCTTGTCCTTCAAGTCGATCCGCTTTTTTCATTAAATAGTCTACTGTACTGTTAAATCCCGGAACGTCTTTAATAATCTGTGCAACACGCTTAGCATCTTCAACTACTTTTTCATAATTTGTTTCTGAAGCATTCTCAATTTCAATTTGAATATCCTCTTCAATGATTTCGATATCCGATGATTTAACCTCTGTTTCATATTCGGAGATTATAAGTGTTTCTTTTTGTTGCCAGCTCTTTATTAAAGCTTCAGTTTCTTCACTCAGTGCTAAAGTCATATTTTCACTATTTGCTTTAAAGGTGATTAGTTGCGTATTTAAAATATCTACTTGAGTAATAGCATGTAGTTTTTTTTCAAGCATAAACACTTTCTGCTCGATACTACCCGCATTTTCATTACCCGCTGTTGCTGCGAGTTGAGACATCTCATGTTTCCAGTCTTCTGTTAGTAACCGGAAATAAGTTTGTACTGCTGATTTTATTCGGTCTGCATAATTCAGAACAGCATCACCCGTAAGGACATCTACCGAACTGAATTCCTTCTCTAAAACGTCTAACGGAATTGTCATTTCTATATTGTCAATAGATAGAGAGAGCTCATCTGTAAGTATCCCAACGTTTTTTAAAGATTTTTTCATTAAAGTCTTTAAATGTACTTCAATTTGAGCATGAATTAGCTTGCTAATATTATCAAAAAAGAGTAACTTTCTTTTCTCTTTTTCTTCTAGTGTTTTTTTTGCACCAAAAAGAAAACCTACTTTAAAACTACTCGATAAGGACTCCAAATACTCTTTCAGTAAATCTCTTGTTTCATATGGTGTTATTGCTGCATTTGATAATAAACTGCTTCGATCCTTTTCAAAAGTACTGCTAAAAGTATCCCCACTAAGAAGCTCAGCCATCTGTTTAGCTTCTTTTGTTTCTAGTGTTAATTCTTCTAATTCATTCCATTCATCTTCTGAGACAATTTCCGAATATGTATTTTTCCGATCACTAATTTCGTCATTCAAAAACTGGATATGCTCATCCTTCAATTTTTCAAGTGTACGATATGCATTTTCAATAAATTGGTCTTGCCAATTCTCCATTGATTCATCCACAATGGATTTAATTTTATAAAAATCATTGTTCGGTAGTTCTAGATCCTTTAATGATGTATAAAAGATTCCTTTTGGTTCAACACCCCACATTTTAAATGAGTCTTCCACGGATTGTGTGAATTTGGAAAATGGTAACTCGCTTTCACGATGTTTATCAATTTGGTTAATTATCAAGTACACATTGCTATTGTATCGAAGCAATTCCTTGGTAAAACGGAAATTTAATTCAGATTGGACATGATTGTAATCCATCGTATAAAACACTAAATCCGCCAAGTGAAGTGCGGATTCTGTTGAAAGTCGGTGTGCGTCGTCTGTTGAATCAACTCCAGGTGTATCCATAACCGTAATACCTTCCGGCAATGTGGACTCTTTATGACCGATTTCTACGAGCGATACAGCCGAACCGTCTATACTAAAAGATTTTACAGCTTCCGAAAGACCTTTTCCACCGTACTTAACTGCTGAACCATCTACTGAATGAATGATACAATAATCGGATTCAGTTTTTTTCACCTTAACAATATTTGCACTAGTTGGAATTGGGCTAGACGGTAATAAATCTCCACCCGTCAAAGCATTAATCATAGAAGACTTACCCGCAGAAAAATGTCCAGCATATCCAATCATATATTCTTCATCTATTATCTTTTTTGCAAAAAGTTCGGCTTTCTTTTCTTGTTCATCATCGTTATTACCTTTGAACAATTGAAGATATCGTGCAACTTCCTTTAATAACTGGGCTTGTTCAATTTCAAAGTTAAGCATGTATTGTTCGTTCCTCTCATTTTTCAACTTTCTATATCATACCACTTTTCTAGGTATCATCTAACCGAATTTATATATTGTCGAATCTTCTTTCTTTATGACTTTATTATCGGTATAATAGACCTACTCGCATATATGTATCGGAGGAATTGTAATGTCGACGTCTAAAAATGTACAAATGATATTAAATGCAGCAATAACATCTCTTACAAGCGTTATTCCAGTTAAACTAGATATCCTCCCACCTTCTCTTATCGTTCAACCTTATGAACAAAAAGAAATTAGTGTATTAATAGGATTCACTGGTGGCATTAAAGGGAGAATTATTATCGATACTACAGTTGATGTTATTGATACAATTGGTCAATCGATGTTCGGAATGTCGATTGAAGGAGAAATGGTTGAATCTTTTACCGGCGAACTTGGCAATATGGTTGCGGGTAACTTATGTACAATTCTTGAAAAAGATGGGTTGGTTCTTGATATATCTCCACCAACTGTCATGACGGGAGCTACAAAGTTTTATGGTTTTAAAAAAGCATTTAAACTTCCCGTCAAACTGAGTGATGGTAGATTCTTAAACATAATTTTAACAATTGACGATGAATAAAAAAGGTACTAATAAGACAGTCCGAACTTTGGACTGTCTTATTCTTATAAATTATAGAGTCGAGTGTACTTTTCACTTAAATAATCTGCCAAGTACTTTGCATTGAGTCCTTCTCCAGTAACATCTTTAATTATCTCTAGAGGTTTTTTCATTTTTCCATACTTGTGTATATTCTCCGTTAACCACTCAAGAATTGGTTGAAAATCTCCTCGTAAACAAAGTTCATCAAAGTTCGGCAATTCTTTCAACATTGCATTTTTAAACTGTGCCGCATACATATAACCAAGTGCATATGATGGGAAATAACCAAATGAACCACCCGCCCAGTGAACATCTTGTAATACCCCTTCTCCGTCATTCCCAGGTCTGATTCCCAGATATTCTTCATATTTATCATTCCAAATTCCAGGTAAATCTTTAACTTCGATCGTTCCGTTAAAAAGTTCTTTTTCAATTTCATATCGAATCATAATATGAAGTGAATAGGTTAACTCATCTGCTTCAATACGAATCAAAGATTTTTCTGAAGCATTAATTGCACGTAAAAATTCCTCTAACGTAACATCTTTAAATTGGTCTTCTGAATAACTTTTCAGTAGATCAAAGTTATACTTCCAAAAGTTTTCATTCTTACCAACAAACATTTCATAAAAAAGAGATTGTGACTCGTGGATTCCCATAGATGTCCCACTCGCAATTGGAAGCCCTTCAAGTTCTTCAGAAATATTTTGTTCGTACAGAGCGTGTCCACATTCGTGTATCGTACCAAAAACTGCAGACCGAAAATCATTTTCATCATACTTCGTTGTAATTCGAA
The DNA here is from genome assembly GCF_042681925.1 of Sporosarcina siberiensis. Classification (NCBI taxonomy): domain Bacteria; kingdom Bacillati; phylum Bacillota; class Bacilli; order Caryophanales; family Caryophanaceae; genus Sporosarcina; species Sporosarcina siberiensis. Next base: position 198,304 of record NZ_JBHUGI010000024.1, on the reverse strand, counting down.
CATCGCCAATTGTAATACCCATTGCAAAGGGATGAACGGTTTCATCTAAGCGACCTGCATCAAAATCATATCCCAGTTGGTTTAAAAGATCATGACTAAAAGATTTTTGATTCTCTTTTGGAAATGTTTTAAATAGAAATGATGTTTCTGGTTTCGATTTCGCGTCTGTGATTTTCTTTACGAGCGGGACAATCGTTTCTTTTAACTGACCAAATACTTCATCAATAATATCTGTCGTCAAACCGGGTTCATACTGATCCAGCAGTGTATTATATGGATTACCATCTTTTACGCCCCAATAATCAATAAACTTTTTAGTTGTAGCAACAATTTTTTCAAGATACGGCAAGAACATCTCAAAATCAGATTGATCTTTCGCTTCTTCCCAAACTGATTCTGCCTGTGAAGTTAAAACAACATACTCTCGGTACTCATCTGCTGGAACTTTCTTACTTAAATCAAAGTTTTTTTGAACTTCTTCATACGTCTTTAATAATATCGGATTTAAAGTGCTTTTCTTTTTCTCAAGTTTCTTCAAATAGGATTCCATCTCTGATGAAACACCCATTTTATATTGCTCTGCTGATAATGTACCTACCGCTTCTGATCGAGAAGCTATCCCCTTTTTTGGAGCACCTGTACGCATATCCCAATACATAATTGATATTGCTTCATCATAGGCACTCATCTTTTTCAAATGTGCTAAGAAATCTTTTTCCATCACAAATCTACTCCCTTTTCACCGATTCCATCTCTTATATATTACCATAATTCACTCTACTTTTAACCAATGAGATAATTCACTACTAAATCACCAATGCATTCAATCCTATAAAAAAAGTCCTTCCAAGAATCGGAAGAACTCTTACTTATAATTATTAAACCGTAATTTTCATCTTTACAGGAAAAATCGATTCAATTTCTTTCGTCATTTTCTGTTCTTCATCATCCAACAAAAGATGAATCGTCCCAGAGTCTTCTGACGTTCGAATTAAGCGTCCCGCACCTTGTCGCAGCCTAAGGAGCATGAATGGTAAATCTACTTCTTTAAACGGATCTTCTGCATGCGTTCGTCTCGCTTCAAAAAGAGGGTCCTTTGGCGGGAAAGGTAGGTCATGAATAATCACACGAGTTAGTGCATCCTGTGGTATATCTAATCCTTCCCACAAGTGATATGAACATAAAACTTGAATGTTCTTTTGTTGGAAATCTTTGATCATAGAAGAAAGTTCACGTTCTCCTTCAAAAGAAATTCGGTCCTTCATATCATCAGGAACTTGTTCCTTAAACCGACGCATCATCAGCTCTGATTTAAAGAGAATAAGCGTTTGATCCCCATCTTTGATTAACTCAAGTGCTTGATTAGCCTTTTCTTCAGAAGCAAGATTATGTGCAAATACTTCCATTACCTCTTCATAATCAAACGGTGAATCCACGGAAAACGATAAAAAGTCCTGAATACCAAGTCCATTAGCTAAATAAGAAAAGTCTTTTTTAATCGACAACGTAGCAGATGAAAATACAATTGGTGTATTTGATGAAAACAACTTTTCTCTTAAAATGTCTGTTACAAGCCTAGGCATAATAACAAGTGTCGTTTCACCTTCAGGAGACTCTAACCAATCCACTGCATCAACCTTAGTCGTAAAGAGTTCCATTGAATAAATATATTGATCAAGGTATTCTTCTACCATTTTCAAATCATATTCAGGAATGACAAATAGTTCACCTTCAAAAACAAATTCTTCAAGAAGAGCTGTTGATATTTTAACTGCTTCATTACCAACTTCTAAAAGAGAAGGAGCTTTTTCAATTCCTTTTCGCTCATTATCCGTAGTATCAGCATACACATCAAGTAAAACGAAAAATTCTTCATGTGTATCAATAAGTCTCTCCATTAACTGCAAAGTCTCTTCGCGAACTCCATCAACCATAACTCGTTCTAATAAATTGAGTAACGTACTATTTTGTACTTCATATGTGAGTGCACGTTGAGCAGAATACTCCAGTAAATGACCTTCATCAAATACAATCATAGATGCCTCGGGTAATAATGGCAGCTGGCCTTGTCGAACGCGTGAATCTTTTGTCCAAATATGTTCCATGTAAAAATCATGAGAACAAATAACAAGTTCTAGGGAATCTCTATAATGGTTCCGATGAATTGTTTGACCACAACGATTACGCAAATCACATGCCGTACATTGTTGGATTGGATGATAATTCACCGTATTCCATTCTTCATCACTTAGTTCTGGGTAATCCGAACGATCTCCATAAGGGAAAATCGATTGTAAAGACCCTGAACCATAGACGAAATCCGGTAATCGGTCTTCCAATATTTCAATATACTCATCATCCACTCTGTTACCTACTTCATCAAGTCTCTTTAAGCACAGGTATTGGCTCCTTGCTTTTGCAAGACGAACATCTATATCAAGCCCTAAAGCTTCACTAATTTTCTTAATATCGCCATCTTCTTTTACAAGCTGATCAATTAACGTTTCATCTGCACAAGATATAAGTGCTGGTTTTCCTGTATAACGTGCATATGCTAGAGCTGGTAAAAGATATGCAATCGTTTTTCCAGTTCCTACACCGGCTTCTGCAAATAATACTTTTTTATCTTTTAATGCTTTTTCAATTTGAAAAGCCATGTAAATTTGTTCATCACGGGATTCAAATCCCTTTTCAGTTAAATCATCGTACAGCGTATCTCCAATCCAATCATTTAATGAGTCATAAAATGATTTTTCTTTGGATAACGGGAATGGCATCTTTCTTTTCATGTGGAACCCCTTCCTATTTTACAGGCAAAAGAAGCGAGTACCTTCTTTAGTGCATATGATTTATTTGCGTTTACCCCAATATTGATATAAATCAGTACGAATAAATCCGTTAAATAACTTCCTCTTCTTTGTCGCCTTTTTACCGTACATTTCCTCAAAATTTTCAAGTGAGGATAACATATAGACTGACCAAGATGGATATTTCTTCATCAATTGTCCCAAATCCTGAGTGAGCTGTTCCGCATCTTCTAATTCACCAAGTCGCTCACCATAAGGGGGATTTCCAACCATTACTCCATTGGAACCATTTAATGTTAAATCGCGCAGATCCTGTACTTGCCAATTAATTAAACCAGTAAAACCTGCTTGCGCAGCATTTCCCTGTGCAATTCGTATCAGCTCTGGATCATAATCAGATCCGGTTATATCAAGAATAAGATCGCGTTTTGCAACATCTTCTACTTCTTCTCGAACTTGCTCCCAGACACTCGTTTCCATCCATGGCCATTGTTCACTCAAAAAGTCACGATTAGTACCTGGTGCAATATTTTGCCCAATCATTGCTGCTTCAATCGCGATTGTTCCTGATCCACATACCGGATCAATGAAAGGACGGTCTGGATTCCATCGTGTTAATTTAACTAGGGCCGCAGCCATCGTTTCTTTTAATGGTGCATCTCCTTGGCCAACTCGGTATCCGCGCTTATGAAGTCCAACTCCACTGGAGTCAATTGTTAGTGTTACTTTATCTTTTAGAATTGATACTTCCAATTTATACAATGGCCCTGTTTCATCAAGGAATCCCGTTCTATTATATGCAATTTTCAACCGTTCTACGATTGCTTTTTTAACAATTGCTTGACAGTCAGGTACACTATACAAGATTGATTTAACCGATTTTCCTGCAACAGGGAATGCAGCATCTACAGATAAGAATTGTTCCCAACGAATTGCTTTCGTTTGTTCAAACAAATCATCAAATGTATCCGCATGGAATTCTCCAACAATAATACGGACTCGATCTGCTACACGAAGCCACATATTCGTTTTAGCTATTGCAGCAGTATCCCCTTCAAAATATACTTTCCCATTATCTGAAGTTGTTTTAAAACCAAGTGCTTTTACTTCATCTGCAACAATCGACTCAAGACCCATCGCTGTTGTTGCTACTAATTTAAATTTCTCCATCAATTATTCCACTCCTATCCAATTAAATCCATCATTTCAATATAACTATTTAGTTTTCTATTCCGGGCGCTCTCATAAAATAGCCTCTTTGGCCACATTACAAATCATATCTTTTAAAATTATGCCTTTCTAGTATACCCATAACCTCATCCAAGAAGTTAGGTTGTATAAAATAAAACACAGAAAAATGGACAGTGAAATTCCCTTGTGCATTGCTTTAGTAATTCAGTGAGAGGTAATATCTTTAATATGTTTTATAGTCGATTCACTCTTTGATATATCAACAAAAACACCTTAATTATTTCCAATGTTTTCAGTGTCTTCTATTATCTTATTTATAGTTATCCATTCTAAAAAATTCAAAACCGATTTAAGACGTTACTATAAATTACGTTCTTTAAACGACTTCGAACTATTAATGTGAAAAGGTAGATGAATGTAGTTTAAATTTTTTCTTCATTACAAAAAGAAAAGCTCCCCATCAGTTAGGAGAGCATTAGCTTTTAACATTAAAACCATAGGAAATTCGATAAGCCATGTTTTGTTCCTGTGTACTCAAACAGCTTGCGCCTCGTACTAGGGTGGTAATCATCTATCTACAGACAATGTCTGTCCCTTCCTAAGTTCATTTCCTTCGGAAGAGTGCCCCTACCATAGTTTGGGTTTCTCACTCGTGGGGTTTACCGCGTTCCATCCAACCAGTTTCCAAGTTGGCTACGTTTCTGTGGCACTTTTCAGGAAACCTCCGTCATATCCGAAGACGTAGACGTTATTCCCGCCGTCACCGTATGTTATACGGTGCCACGGCTTATTTTTTAGCCGAGCACGAACACTACGGTCATCTCAGAGCCGTGTGAGCATGGACTTTCCTCTACAACGTCAAGCGTTGCAGCGATTACCTAAATCTACACTATGGTTTAACCAGTATACATTACATTCGTCTGAATTTCAATGATTACATCAATATACTATTTACAAAATCATTCTTGGTCGTAAAGCTTACTTCCAAAGACATGTCTTTCTAGATTTGAAATCCTTTTCAAAAGGTCGAAGTTCGTTGTACCTGCACTGCCTGCAGATGGTCGTTTTTTAGCTTCTGCTAATTCTTCTTTTAATTTCATATTTTCATTTTGTAATTCAGATATTTTGTTTTTATGAGTTTGATAGTCGTGAATAACATCATCAAGAAATAAATCAACCTCTTCTTGATTGTAACCTCTTAATCCTGTTTTAAATTCTTTTTCAAGAATTGTTTTTGTATCTAACTTTGTGTCCATGAAATCGTCCTTCCATATATGTTTACATTATGTTGAAGTATACCATATATTGATTGAATTTGTCTTTTTATATAGCAATTTTAATGACATATGTCGTTTACTGCGTTTCCCCGGGAAATAGTTTCCGCAATATTCTAATTTCCCTTTTCCTAAACTCAAAATCGGCGCTTGCTCTGAATTTCTTCGTTAACTTTGTATCAGATGAAATATACCCTATCGCTTTTTTTGTAAACATAAGTGCCAGGTCCAAGTTCTTTAGTTTATGCTCAAATAACTTTGCCAATTCCTCCAAAGCAATTATTCGTTGACGCCCTGATAGCTTTTCAGCCGCAATTTTAAAGGAAAAGACTGCTTTTTCATACATTTGATCTCTTTTCATAATAAATCCAAAATGAAAATGTGTTATTGGATGATCTGTCCCGTATTCATCAATTACATTTTCAAATATATGCCTACTTCGGTTATAGTTTTTTAAATCTGCAAACCATTTACCGATATTCGTATGTGTAGTTGCATTTTCAGAGTCATTCCCACCCAGCAATAACTCTGTAGACCGAATGTAAAGAGCAACGAGAGAAAGGATATCCCATTCATTATGTGTAAGAACTTTCATCAGAACTTCTGCCCGTCCATTTTTTACCGCATCTTGATAAATAATTGGAGCTAAATGCCCTGGAATATCCCCATCACGATAAAATCCTAATTTTTCTTCTTCTATTATAGTTAATTTAAACGCACCGATTTCATCTTTCCATATACGTCTGGAACCATGTAACAAGTCAATTTGTTCATGCTTTAACAACGGTGGAAGCACTTTACGATTCATAGTCCAACGCGTTTCAAGCATAGGAATATCAAAGCTTTTGCCATTGTACGTAACAACTGTTTTCTCTTTTTCCCAAAACTTAGAAGCATAAAGAAAAGCAGGTTCATGATCAGGCCCTGGCAGAACATATTGAGTCAATTTAAAAGAACTTCCAATTTGTTCAATAAATCCTAATAGAAAAATTAGTGTTCCAGCACCTTTGAGCCCTGTTGTTTCCGTATCAAAGAAAACAAGTTTATTTAAAATTTTCGGAGACAGCGGATGTTCTTCGCCAAAGTTTTCCCACATATTCACCGCTGCATTTAATTTCGAGAGTAAAACATCGCCATGTTTATAATTGCTATCGTACAGTATCGTACGTTCGTATACAATTCCATGAACATTTTCAGTTTTAGTTAGTCCAGCCGCTAACCAGTTTTCTTCATAAGAAGGTGCGCTTGCTTTTACAATCTTTTCTACCTCAATTGAGTTGTTCGTTGTTTTTTTCAATAACTTCTTCATTTGCATTAACTTTAGTTCATATGACATTCCCTTCCTCCTCCTGCCAAAGCTTGGAGAAGTAAGTGAACATTGTTTTTCATATTCATACCGGCTTCTTGTGCTCCTATACAAACAGGGCATCCCACTTCACAAGAGCAGGTTTTTACATGATTAGCCGCTTCATTTAAAAGGCTGTCCCACCTACTGTAAATCTTTTCACAGAGGCCAATACCACCTGGATAACTATCATAAATATAAAATGTTGGAAGATTTGTGTGAACCGCTTTTACTTGTGGAACAACATGAATATCCATACGATCGCAACGAACAAAAAGTGGAATGAAAGATTGAATGGCATAAGCCGCTCCCGTCATAGCATCTGTTAACCCCGCCTCCGACCAACCTTCTGGGACTTGAAAAGAAAGCCAGGTTGAGGACGTGTGTAATTCCACAGCAGGTAACGAAATCGGTCCGGAACCAATATTGTCATGAGTTGTAAACCTTATTTTTTTAAAAATTGTTGGCATTGCTAGAACAGCAATATCGCCATATGTTACTTCGCTGTCACCAAGACTTTTCTTTTCATCTTCACTCATTACCTTAAGCTCTACTGCTAAATTAGCATCCGTAAAGTAATCTACATCTACTTCAGTAACAAAAGCTTTCTTTTCTTCCCAATCCAACTTCTCAACTTGATATTGCGTGCCTTGATGAATATAAATTGCTTCCTCATGAAGTAAAGTCATTGCACTAAAACGATCCATTTCACCGATTACTACCGTTTCTTTTGGATGCGTTCGATCGATGATCACTACATTTTCTTGTGCCGCGGATCTAAGACTAACATCACTCGCTGGAAATCGATCCGTCATCCAATGCCATTTTTCTGTCGTTCGAATTAATACACCTTCACTTTCTAAAAAAGCAAGTAATTCCTGAACTTCAAATTCACCATATCTCTCCGAAACGGAAAAAGGCAACTCAAAAGAAGCACATTTTAAATGATCCATTAAAATAAACATGTTGTCTGGGTGAATTCGTGCTTCCTCCGGTGACTGCCCCAGTAAATAATCAGGGTGCTCGATAATGTATTGGTCCAGTGCAACAGATTGTGCGACATAAACAATTAATGCCTCGTCTTGCCGTCTTCCTGCTCGTCCAGCTTGCTGAAAAGCACTAGCAATATTTCCGGGATAGCCGGTCATGACACACGCCTGCAACTGACCGATATCTATTCCAAGTTCTAATGCATTCGTGCTAATAACCGTTCGAATTAAACCTTCACGTAATCCTTTTTCAATCTTTCTCCGTTCTGAAGGTAAATAACCTCCCCTATAACCCATTACTGTTTCATCAAATAACTTTTTCTTTGTCAATTCCTTCATATAAGTAACGAGCATTTCTACACGAACTCGACTTTTTGCGAAAATAATTGTTTGAATACCTTCTAAATAGAGCATAGAAGCAATATCCCTAACTTCCAGCACTGCACTACGTCGAATTCCAAACGTTGGATGAACGACGGGTGGATTATAGAAGATAAAATGCTTTTTCCCTGCCGGTGCACCATTATTTGAAATCAATTCCATTTTAGAATTTGTTAAAGATTCCGCAAGTTCTACAGGGTTTGCGATCGTGGCAGACGTACAAATAAAGACCGGATCACTGCCGTAATAGTTGCATATCCGCTTAAGTCTACGAATAACATGCGCCACATGACTTCCGAAAACACCCTTGTACGTATGTAATTCGTCTATAATGATATATTTCAGATTTTCAAATAACGAAACCCACTTCGTATGATGTGGTAAAATTCCTGAATGCAACATATCAGGATTCGTAAGTACAATATGCGCCGATTTTCTTACTTTGGAACGTATACCCGGCGGAGTATCTCCGTCAAACGTATAGCTTAATATGGATTCCTCGCTTGCTTCAATTAATTCATGAAGATCTGCTAATTGGTCTTGTGCAAGTGCTTTTGTAGGAAACAAATAGATGGCTCTTGAAGATTCATCTTCTAAAATACTTTGTAAAACAGGTAAATGATAACAAAGCGATTTACCTGAAGCGGTTGGCGTTACTGCGGTAAAGGAATGACCACTATAAGCAAGATCAAAAGCTTCACGCTGATGGCTGTATAATTTATCAATTCCTTTCGCCGATAACGCTTTTATAATGGATGAGTGAAGTTCTTTAGGGAATTTTGTATAAGATGCCTTTTTTCCTTCAATTGTTCTCGAGTGAATGATGTTCTTTGAAAGAACAGGATCCGATTTAAACTTTTCAAGTGCAGTTCGAATGGAATCATTGGAACTCGTCATTAACTCTTGCCTCCTCTTCAAGTGCATCGAGGAATGTTTTCAATGTATATTCTGCTGACCGTATTGAAAGCACAAAACGCTTCAATCCTGTTTTCTTATAAAAGGATTGTACGATAAATTGTTTCATTGAATCCGTTAGTGCATCTATTTGCACCGGATGTACGTATTTCGGTTTTGCTGCTTTTACCCACGCATAGGATTCTTCAGACCATTCATCAAGTAATATATGATATTTATCTGCATAAGGTTTAACTTCTATAAAAAAGTCAGGTTCTCTATCGAGTTCCCTCATTTGTGTATGACGATCGAGACATTCCGTACAAACCATTAGGAGTATTCTACATTTTTCTTCTAAGTTCATTGTCGACACCCTTCCATATATACTTTATTTTATCAGAGTTTGATTGAATTCACCATTTCTTAGGAACGTATATTCTACCGAATTGAATATTAGTGATTTTATTAGAAACTTCCTAAGTACTAATTCGTCTAATTCATATGGTATGATAGTAAAATGCGAGGTGATATGTATGACTATACGCTATCCGAACGGTAAGAAGTATGTACCTGTTCGAACATCGAAAAGTCAAAAACTCAAGAATCCATCCTTTAGTAATCGAGGAAAATCATTAGAAGATGAACTGAACGAATCCAACGATTATTATTTAAGCAGAGGCATCGCTGTCATCCATAAAAAACCTGTACCTGTTCAAGTAGTAAAAGTAAGTTACCCAGCACGAAGTGCGGCTCGAATTACAGAAGCCTATTTTGGTACCCCTTCAACAACAGATTATAATGGTGTGTGGAAAGGAATATATGTAGATTTTGAAGCGAAAGAAACAAAAATTAAAACCTCTTTCCCGTTGAATAACATTAAAGAACATCAAATCCAACATATGCAAAACGTTACGAATGCAGGAGGATTTGCATTTTTAATAATTAAGTTTACAACTTTAGAGCGATACTTTATAGTTCCTTTTGAAATGGTTGAACGAAAATGGGACAGAATGAAAGCAGGAGGAAGAAAGTCAATTACATTACTCGAATTTGAAAACACTTCCGTCGAAGTCCAACCTGGCTATATACCAAGACTTGATTACTTAAATGCAGTGGAAACACTTATGAAATTATATGATGATAAGATCGAAAGGTAGGAATAACAATGAGCGACACTATTAAGTCAAGAACTGAACTTCGAAAGAGTAAAGAAGCAAATAGAAAGCAAAAGAAAAAACCTGTTAAAGGCAAAAGCATTATAAAGAGAATCTTTTTTATACTATTATTCGTAGGACTTGCTGGACTGATTGGCGGAGGTGGTTTGTTTGCCTTTTATGCAAGCACCGCACCCAAACTCGATGAAGAATTATTAAAAGTTCCATTATCATCCGAATTTTTAGATATAAATGGAGATGTATTTTACAAATCAGGTACAGAGAAACGCGAATTCGTCCCTTACGACCAAATACCTGACACCGTAAGAGAAGCTATTCTAGCAACAGAAGATGTTCGTTTTTTCAAACATAACGGGATGGATTTTTACAGACTGGGTGGTGCGGTTCTCGCAAACTTTAAAAGCGGTTTTGGTTCTCAAGGAGCAAGTACAATTACACAACAAGTAATTAAAAACTCTTTCCTACAAGATGATAAAACGCTGAAGAGAAAAGCACAAGAAGCATGGCTAGCTTTCCAGTTGGAAAATAAATATGAAAAAGAAGAAATTTTTGAAATGTATTTCAATAAAATTTTAATGTCAGGCTCGACTTATGGAATAGGTACTGCATCGAAACATTTTTTCGGTAAAGAACTAAAAGAACTTGAGTTAAATGAAATCGCCATGTTGGCAGGAATGCCGCAAAGTCCAAATGGTTATAATCCATTCAGAAATCCTGAACGTGCCGAAACAAGACGTAATATTGTACTCGGATTAATGGTTCAGCATAAAAAGATTACAAAAGAAGAAATGGAAGCCGCGAAAGCAATACCGGTAACGGCTAGCCTAATCCCTGAAGCGGAAAGACAAGCAAACGATAACACCAAATATCCAGCTTACTTAGATATCGTTCGGGATGAATTAGAAGCTGCAGGATTGCTTGATATTTTATCAGATGGTGTAAAAATCCAAACATCACTCGATCCCGATGCACAAATTGCTGTTGAAAATGCAATTCGGTCAGATGTTTATAAAAATGATAAAATGCAAGCTGGAATGACTGTACTAAATACAAAAACGGGTGAAATCATCGCGGTTGGAGGAGGTCGTAATTTTTCAACTGGTTTTTGGAACTTTGCGATTGATGAAAAACGTCAAACCGGTTCATCCATTAAGCCAATCCTCGATTATGGTCCGGCAATTGAATACTTAAATTGGTCAACAGGTCAAACGGTTGTAGATGAACCGTATAATTATATAGGTCTCGACGATAAACCTGTGAATAATATTGATAATAAATTCCAAGGCCCAATGACCATTCGTGAAGCACTTTATAAATCACGAAATATTCCTGCCGTTAAAACATTTGAAGAAGTTGGTCGCGCAAAAGCATTCGGTTTTGCAGAAAAATTGGGTTTAAAATACACAAATGACTATCCATCCAATGCACTAGGTGGTGCCGATGAATTTTCAACAGTTCAAATGGCAGGTGCTTATGCAGCATTTGGAAATAATGGGGTATATACAAAACCGCACACGATTAAACAGATTACGTATCGGGATGGTAAGACTGTGAAAAACATGGCCCCTGATGCAGAAGTAGCTATGAAAGATTCAACTGCATATATGATAACAGATATATTAAGAGATGTTCTGAGACAAGGTGGAACAGGCACAAGAGCAGCAATTCCAGGGTTGGATGTTGCTGGTAAAACAGGAACTTCCAGTGATGCAAAAGACTCTTGGTTTGCAGGATACACATCTAATTATACAATTGCAACTTGGGCAGGTTACCAAGACCGTACCCCAATGGAGACCTACGAAGGTGAGAGGTTTGTTCCACAAGATTTATTTAAACAAGTTATGTCGTCGATTTCTAATGGAAAGGAAACGGCAAAATTCCAACAACCGCCTTCTGTAGAATCAGCAACGATTGTTTATCGTTCAAATCCGTTGATGTTGGCTAGTAATTCAACTCCTCAGAATATGAAACGTACCGAACTCTTTGTTAAAGGAAGTCTCCCTGAATTAGTTGCAAAAGAATTGGAACTGGATGCACCAAACAATTTAACTGCAGACTATAATGAAGAAGAACAATCCGTTTCGTTAAACTGGTCACATACGGGTGCTGATTTCAATATTATTGATGGAGATATTCAATTTATCGTTTATGCAAGCGTCAATGGTGGAGAAAGACAAGAAATGACTCGAACAACAGATTTCAGTACACTCTTTAACGGAGTAGAACTTGGGGTCACGTATACATTTTCAGTAGTAGCAACCGTTGATGGTTTGGAGAGTTCACCCACTTCTGTTGAGCTTAGAATTGAAGAGCCTGAAGAAGTTGAAGAAGAAATAATTGAAGAAGAAATTCCTGAAGAGGAAATTGAAGATGAAGAAGATCTTGAAGAGGTAGATCCTGAAGAGAACAACAATAATAATAATAATAATAATAACGGAAGTAACGAGAATAATGAAAATAACGGAAATAACAATAATAACGATAATAATGACCCAAATGACGGTTCCGTAAATGATTCGACTGAAGATGGTCAACCTTAAATCAAAAAAAGCTGAAGTCCTACGCTAAATAGCGTTAAGACTTCAGCTTTTCCTTTTCATGACAGAATAACGAGCTGCTTTTTTCTTTGATTCCAAAAATAAAGCGTCTAGCTGAATATAAGAATAATGACTCGCAATACGTTTTTTGATAAAGTCGATGCGTTCGTCTCCGTTTAAAGGCAAAAGGATATATTCACATTCTCCAGTACGTTGATTCTTTTCTGTTCCACCCGTTTGGAGAAGATTCATATACGCGTAAATCGCTTCGTTCATTAACACCACTGCTTCTTTATCACGCTTTGCATAATAGGTTTCAATGCTCTCTTTTACAGAATCCCATTGTTCAAAAAATGAAGACAGTTGTTCCATATTTATTATAGTCACCTTTAGACCTCACTAACTTTCATCCTCTTCTTACCTTCTCTACAAATCGATAACAGCGGACAAATATCGCACCCTGGATTTTGGGCTTTACAATGATAACGACCAAAAAAGATGATCTGATGATGAGTATCTGTCCAATTTTCTTTAGGAGTCCATCTCATAATTTTCTCTTCAACGACAAGTGGTGAATCTTTCCACCTGTTCATTCCCAAACGTTTTGCCACACGTTCAACATGAGTATCGACTGCAAGCGCAGGTATGCCAAATGCATTTGACACAACAACATTCGCCGTTTTCCGGCCAACACCTGGAAAAGTCATTAATACATCACGATTTGCTGGAACCTCTCCGTTGAACTCCTCAACTAGTAGTAAACTTAACCCTTGAATGTTTTTCGCTTTATTTCGAAACAATCCAATCGAACGAATATCCTGCTCTAATTCTTCAACTTCAACTGCTAGGTAATCTTCTGGTGTTTTGTACTTTTTAAATAGCTCAGCCGTTACACGGTTCACAAGTACATCTGTGCACTGAGCAGATAGAAGAGTTGCAACAAGTAATTCAAATGGATTTTCATGAACTAATTCACAATGTGCATCAGGAAACATCTCTCCAAATTGTTCTAGGCTATATTCCCATAACTTTTTCGTCAACATACAATCACCCTAATCCCGTTCTTCTAACCAGTTATAAAATGGCACCCGTTTTACAGTCTCTGCCCGTTCTTGTTGAACCGGACGATTTCCAACACTTCTAAACTTTTTAGAGGTACTTTCAACTTGAGCTAATGTTTTAACGTTTTTCTTTTTCCATTCAAACAGAATTCTGTCAATATATCGAAGGCTCATCTTTTCAGCAAGTACCGCTTCTTTTAAAGCTGCTCGAATAATTTCAACCGAATGTCCGTCTACATCTAACCACATGGAAATAGATTCACTTTCCATAGGCGATAAAAACCGTCCAAATTCTTGTTCGAAAAGCTTGTAAATTTCACCTTCAGCTTCTTTTTGAGTCTTCTCTTCAGATTCTTCTACAACAATACTTATTTTATCTGTTAGTCGAACCCATAAAGGCTGAAGTGAAAACTTCTCATGTAATACACCATTCGCATCCTGACTTTGCTCAATTCGAAGAAAACCACGTTGCATTAATCGTTGTAAAATCATCGATATTTCATTTTCGGTAAGATTCATCCTACTCGAGAAATCTGCAGGTGTCGGAAATTCATTATTTACTGATTTAAAGGCAGTCATATGCATTATTAGCATTGCGTCTAAATCACTAATTCCAAGACTTTTATAATTTTGAAATAAAAGCAAAGAAATGTTAACATTCCCCTGCTCAATCCAAATTCGGAGACGATCTTCGTGTTGCATGTCCGAACTCCTCCCTTTACTTATGGATTCAAAAAACTGTCAAAGGTTTTACCTGCCCTTGAAATCAGAATAATTGACATACATTTTTCACATGTATGTCAATCTTCTTCAGCATTATATTTGAATCACTTTTTTAAATAATATACATTTTAAGGATACAATCTGTTTAATAATCGCGGAAACGGAATTGTCTCACGTACATGATCAGCACCAGAAATCCAAGCAACTGTACGTTCCAATCCTAGACCAAATCCTGAATGAGGTACTGCACCGTATTTACAAATGTCTAAGTACCATGCATAAGCAGATTCGTCTAAATTATGTTCCTTAATGCGTTGTTTCATTAATTCGTAATCATAAATCCGTTCAGAACCACCGATGATTTCTCCGTACCCTTCTGGTGCAATTAAATCCGCACAGAGAACAACGTCATCTCTGTCAGGATGTGGTTGCATATAAAACGGCTTAATGCCAATTGGATAATGAGTAATGAAAACAGGCATATCATGGTGTTCTGCAATCGCAGTTTCATGTGGTGCCCCAAAGTCGTCACCCCATGTAATGTCATCAAAACCATTTTCATTTAAAAACGTAATTGCATCGTCATAAGAAACACGTGGAAATGGCGCTTTATATTTTTCTAATTTAGATACATCACGCTCAAGTCTTTCAAGTTCCAATGAACAGTTTTGTATAACCGATTGCATAATATGAGTAATGAATTGTTCCTGAACTTCTAGACTTTCCTCAAATTGAACAAAAGCCATTTCAGGTTCAATCATCCAAAACTCGATTAAGTGACGACGAGTTTTGGATTTTTCAGCACGAAATGTTGGGCCGAATGAAAATACTTTCCCAAGAGCCATTGCAGCAGCTTCCATATACAATTGACCTGATTGAGAGAGATAAGCATTTTCATCAAAATACTTCGTTTCAAAAAGTTCCGATGTACCTTCGGGAGAAGATCCCGTTAATATCGGTGGATCTACTTTTGTAAATCCGTTCAAGTGGAAAAACTCATACGTCGAACGGATTACTTCATCGCGTATCTTCATTATGGCGTGTTGCTTTCGTGATCGAAGCCATAAATGACGATTATCCATTAAAAATTCAGTTCCATGTTGTTTCGGAGTGATTGGAAAATCGACTGCTTCATGAATGATTTCAACATCTTTAACTTGAAGCTCAAAACCAAAACTAGAGCGTTCATCAACTGTTACTTCCGCTGTAATATACAATGATGTTTCTTGAGTAATCGAGCGTGCTTTAGCAAATAGTTCTTCACCTACTATTTCTTTAACAACAACCCCTTGTACAAAACCTGAACCATCACGTAATTGTAAAAATGCAATTTTACCACTTGAGCGTTTGTTCGCAAGCCATCCACCAATTCGAACTGTTTCTCCTAAATGGTCTGGCATTTCTTGTATCATAATTGTTTTCATAGTTGCCTCCTATTGTTTTTCAATCATTTTAATTTGTTATCCGTTAATCCAATTCTCTTTAACAAACGCATGAATTCTACGAACTGCTTCTTCTAGTAAATCAATCGACGTTGCATACGAGAGACGAATTGTATTATCCGAACCGAATCCAGAACCTGGTATCACTGCAACATTGGCCTTCAACAAAAGTGCTTCAGCAAAATCATCGACATTATCAAAGCCAGTCTTTGCCATTGCTTCTGATACGTCTGGTAGTAAGTAGAATGCCCCTTGTGGTTTTATGACATTAAAACCTGGAATTTTCGAAAGTTGAGGATATATTCTATCGAGTCGCGTTTCAAAATCTGACCTCATTACTTCTACTGTGTCTTGAGTGCCGTTATAAGCTTCTATTGCAGCATACTGAGAAGTAGTTGTTGGATTGGATGTAGAGTGACTCGCAAGGTCTGTCATTGCATTGACAACTTCCTGATCACCAGCGATATATCCAATTCTCCAGCCAGTCATTGAATGTGATTTAGATACACCATTGATAACTAATGTACGCTGTTTGGCATCATCTGAAAGCTGAGCAATTGAAACATGCTTTTGTCCGGCATAAATAAGTTTTTCATAAATTTCATCAGAAATAATCCAAATATCTTTATCCAAGCAAACATCAGCAATTGTCTGAAGTTCTTCCTTTGAATAAATCATACCTGTTGGATTTCCAGGAGAATTTATTATGACTGCCTTTGTCTTGCTTGTAACTGCATTTGCTATTTGTTCAGCAGTTACTTTGAATTGTGAAGTAGCTGTAGCTTCGATATGTACAGGGACTCCTCCGGCAAGTTTAACTTGCTCAGGATAACTCACCCAATAGGGAGTTGGAATGATTACTTCATCGCCTGGATCAAGTATTACTTGGAATAATGTAAATAAAACGTGTTTTGCACCAATGCCAATCATTATTTCTTTTCGCCCATATGTTAAATTTTGATCTTTCTTAAATTTCTCAATAACTGCATCTTTTAGTGCAGGAAGTCCACCAGAAGGAGTATATTTTGTTTTCCCTTCTAACATAGATTGATAAGCAGCTTGTAAAATATTATCTGGAGTATTGTAATCAGGTTCTCCTGCGCCTAGACCGATAATATCGATTCCGGATTCCTTCATTTCTTTCGCTTTGGCAGTAATTGCAAGTGTTGTAGATGGTGATAATGTACTAACTCTCGAAGCTAATGTTCTCATTAATTATTCACTCCTCATAAATTCAATATTCTTTTCCACCACTGTCCATCTTCAAATAAAACATAGACATAACTAAGTTTGTCATTTTCATTTTTAAAAGCTACTTCCCAAACTGGTCCTACTTCTTCCAACCCCAACTTGACATGTAGCAGTTTTTTAATATCAAGCTCCTTAGAAACCATCTCAATTGCTACATCCGACGAAATTCCATCGGTTAGCTTAACCTCTTCAAAAGAAGCTTCTTTTTTATTTTCATCAATAAAGACAGCTTTCTGTTCGCCTTTTGAATCCAAGCCAAAAACCGTAACAAATGTTTGAATCCCGTTATATGGTTGTGCATACTCGGCTTCCGCTATTTGTTCAGATTGAATTGCCTTTTCAATTGCTGATGTTTTTACTGAAGCGATGGGTTTATAAGCACTTGTAAAGATGGTGACGACGATGACGGATGTTAGTGCCAAAAAAAAGACGGAAAAAAATTTAATCCAATTAAGCATAAGCAGTCACATCCTGTAATTTAAATCATGCATTTTTTGTTACCGGTCACTGGACATACCTTCTCAGTCACTCCATTATATTATAACAATCTTCGAGTTCTTTCACCATTACTTGCAGCGATACTTTTTTTACTGGAACGTCTGGGAGTGACTCAATGAATTGATGTCCATATGATTTCGTTTCAATTCTTCTATCTAGTACTATGAAAAATCCTTTATCTGCAGATGATCTTATAAGCCTTCCAAATCCCTGCCGAAGACGCATCACCGCTTCAGGTAAGGCAAACTCTGCAAAAGAATTCAAGCCTTGTGCTGTCAATTTTGCGCTCTTAGCTTTGAAAACTGGGTTATCTGGTGATGAAAACGGTAAACGCACAACAATTATAGCTGATAGCGCATCCCCTGGAACATCAACGCCTTCCCAAAAACTATTCGTTCCAAAAAGAACTGAATTATCGAATTGGCGAAATGACTTCAACAATTTCATCCGACTCCCCGAAGTAATTCCTTGGGCAAAAAGCGCATATTCATTTAATTGTTCACTTTCAACAATTAGGTCGTGTGTCTTTCTAAGCATATCTAGAGATGTAAATAAGACGAATAATCTTCCACCAGTAGCCATTGTCGTTTGAATAACGGCATCAGCAACAGCTTCCACATAATCGCTTTGTGATACTTGTTGGATACCAGGCATATCGTCAACGATATATATTTCGGCCCCTTCATAAAAATGCTCAGGCGCATCAAAAGTTAAAAGGGGAACCTGTGGATTGATTCCAAGTTGGTTTGGAATGAATCGCGCATTCCCTTTAATTGAAACAGTTCCAGAGGTCCAAACAATTCCTGTTTGTTCATCTTTCATCCTATTGATAAACTTCCTAACTACCGTGGATCCATCTAATGGATATTTACTTACTGTTAAGCTACCCGGTAGGCTCCGCTTATCTTTTTCAACCCAGACAATGTAGTTTTCAGGGTCATCCTCAAGAAATATTTCAATCCATTCGCCTGCTTTAATTTTAATTTCTCTTATCCAATAGATCCACTCTGATAATAAAGCTTGTTCATTTGGCGTCATGTTATCTTGATGGATTAATAAACTATTCGTTAATGCATTTGCATTGTCAACATAATCAGACATAGCGCTTACAACATTTTCAAAGTAGGATTGCATCGATTTTATACCTGAAAGTGAATACACAACGCGATTATCACGTTTTCTTTCTTTCGTTGGTAAGTTATAAAAAGCCATTACACCAACGGCTTTATCAAAAACGTCCGTAAATATGGCAAAAGAAGCATCCAAACGACGCTTAATATGCGTTGATGTAGAACTCAATCGATGATTAAGAGCATCAATTTGTTGCAATAATTGCCCCTCTGCATCTGAACCAATTTGCCCCATTGTATACTTCCAATTAGTAAATGAAAAAACTTTCTCATTTACTCGGGTTGCTATATGGGTCAATTGATGTACTTCATCAACGACTAAACCTCCAAGAGAAGTGAACAGCTTTTGTTCACGATTTAAGTCTGCAAGGAGCATTGAATGATTCGTAATGATTAAGTTCGAATGAATGCTTTTTAGCATTAAAATACTATGGTAGTCCGCCTCTTGTTCATCAGCTGGAATTATATTCGACCTTTTTCGTATCCTGTCAACAAATAATTGTCCACCCCCAGAGACATTCAGTTCCTCTAGGTCACCTGTCACGGTCTCAGTCAACCAAATTAATATTTGCATTATTGTCAATGTCTCATCATAAGACTCATCAGCTATTCTAAGCAGTTCCTCAAACTTACCAAGCGAAATGTATTGCTCCATTCCTTTTAAGACGACTGCATGAATTTTAGTACCAAGAATCAACCTTAATCGATCAAGCTCATCACCTTTTATTTTGTCCACAAGATGATTTGTAAATGTGCTTATGACTACAGGTTTTCCTGTTTCAATTGACCGAATTGCAGCTGGTAATAAATAGGCCATCGTTTTACCAATTCCCGTTGGTACTTCAACAACCACTTCTGATTGTTCATCAAACGTCTTCCAAACCGTGTCCATAAATCTAAATTGTGGTTCTCTTCGTTCAAATTCAGGAAAACCTTTTTCTAAAAGTACAACTTTCAAATCATCTGCTACGGGATAATCTAACGGTTCAAAATTCCGATCTTCCAAAACTTTAATTTTACGATACGGGATACCCCTAAAGCTGGAAATGTCTATCGGACGATTTTTACGTGATTGTTTTAAAGATTCATGAAAGAGCGTTGATAAATCGGATTTAAGATAAAATGACCGACGATGCAGAAGGTTAAGTGTGTCTTCTGGTAACATTTCTAATTTCCGATTGCAAGCTAGAAAAAGATGAGCCGTCGCTTCTGCGTCATCGTCAGCCCTATGTGCAGCTGCAAGCGGAATACCTAGCTCTTCTGCAATATCTTGTAATCGGTAACTTGAAGCAGTGGGAAATAGGACTTTCGAAAGCTCTACAGTGTCCATTTCTCGACCAAACCATTCTGCAATCCCACATCTTTTAAATTCCGATTGTAAAAACGACAAATCAAAATCAGTATTATGTGCGACAAAAATGGTTCCCTCAAGTAGTTTTGCTACCTCAGCTGCAATTTCATCAAAGTACGGCGCATCTTTTACATCTTCATCTGAGATATTCGTCAATTGACGGATAAATGCAGGTATTTTTTGATCTGGATTAACAAATCGGACGTACTTTTCACCAATTTCCTCGTTTTTAATAAACACAATCGCGATTTGAATAATCCGATCTCCTTTAATCGAAGAATGCCCTGTCGTTTCGAGATCGACAACCGCATACGTTTTCGTATCCATTCAATCAACAACTTCCTGTTATAAATGCTATTTAAATTGTAACACATTTAACTTTGTTTAAGCCCCATTTGAACACAGTTTCTAGATGTAAGTTGCAACTAGTTGTTTTTTGAAAATGGATGCTGAAATCCGAGTATATTCAGATTACAACATCCATTTATCAAGTATTTAAATGACGGTTGTGAAAGGTGTTTCAGTAATTGTTTGCAAAATTTTATTTGACTCATCCATGATTAAAACAGTCGGTTCATGTATTTGTGTTTCTTCGTTTGACATGTAAACATAGGAAAGGATAATAACAATATCCCCTTTTTGAACAAGTCTAGCAGCAGCACCATTCACACATATAACGCCACTCCCGCTTTGACCTGCAATAATATACGTTTCAAAACGTTCTCCGTTATTATTGTTTACAACATGTACTTTTTCATTGGGAAGCATTCCTGCGGCATCGAGCAAGTCACTGTCAATCGTAATACTACCAATGTAATTCAAATCGGCCTCAGTTACAGTTGCTCGATGTAATTTACTATTCATCATCATTCTTAACATTTTACTCATCCTTTGTAGAAAAGATAATATTATCAATTAAACGTGTATTTTCAAATTTTACTGCACATGCAAGAATCGCCTCTTCAGTTTCTTCATTAAGTTCTTGTAATGACGGATAAGACAATAACGATACATAGTCTATACCGCCTGAAGTATTAGCAACTATATGTTTAATTACTTCCGTTTCAATCTCATTAACAGGAATTTGATTTCTAAATAATTCCAGCCCTTTTTGAAGTGCTTTTTGAATTTCCGGTGCTTGAAGACGTTCAGTCTCAGATAAATTCACATTTCTCGAGCTCTTAGCAAGACCATCTTTTTCACGAACCGTTGTGACACGGACTAATTCCGTTCGTAAATTAAAATCTCTAATAAAGGTCTCTATAATCGCGAACTGTTGTGCATCCTTCATTCCAAAATAGGATCGATCAGGATCAACAATATTAAATAGTTTTAAGACTACTTTTAGTACACCGTCAAAATGTTCCGGTCTTGATGCTCCGCAAAGTTTTGTTGCTTGTGGTCCTGGTAAAATACGAATGCCACCATTTGTCGGATACATTTCCACTGTTTCGGGAACGAATAGAATATCTACACCCGCATTCTTGGAGAGCTCCATATCTCTTTTAGTATTACGTGGATAGGCATCAAAATCCTCTCCGGGACCAAATTGCGCTGGATTGACAAAAATACTCATAACGACAATATCATTTTCTTGTTTTGCTTTTTCCACAAGTGCTAGATGGCCTTCATGCAAGAATCCCATCGTAGGAACAAAACCAATTTTTTTGTCTTCTTTCTTAAATTGATTTAAAGAATGTTGCAACATTTGTATTGTATAGATTGTTTTCATATTGATCCCCCGTAAACGTATTTGGTTAGACTTTCTTCTTAAAAAACTCAATAATAAAACCCTTCTATCCAAAAAAATGGACAGAAGGGTTGCGTAATCATCATTAGATGGTTTCTTCCGTCCCTGTCTTTTGCTTTAGATCAAGGCAGATCAATTTATTATTTAGTTCATGACCAATATAATTCTCTAGTGTAGTTCAAAATTGATACTACCTAGTTAGACTACTATACCAATATGTCCATTGAATGTATAATAATTATTTCTGAATTTCAATATCTGCGGAATAAATGCCACGAATCGTTCCATCGTCTAACCTAATTTTCAATAAGCCTTCATCAGAAATACCAATTGCAGTTCCATCAAGTACTTCATTTAGCATAACCGCGCGTATTTGTTTTCCTACAGTGTTGGAATAACCTTCCCAAAGTAATTTAATGGGAGCAAATCCATGCGTTTCATAGATTTTCGTATATTGTTCTATAAATTCCAGTACTTTTGCAATTAATTTTGCACGGTTTACTTCACTGCCAATTGCAATTTTCAACGAAGTTGCAATTGTTGATAACTCAACCGGGAAATCATCTGGAAACTGATTTACATTTATGCCGATACCAAGAATGATTGCCTTTACACGATCAGGATCTGTTTGAAGTTCTGTTAAAATACCTGTTACTTTTTTTCCGTTTATAAGAATATCATTGGGCCATTTAATGTCTGGATGAATTCCAGTAATTTCCTCAATCGCCCGTGTTACTGCGACCGCAGCCACTAACGTCATTTGTGGAGCTTGATGGGGAGCTAAATTTGGACGTACAATGAGACTCATCCAGATGCCTTTACCATAGGCGGAATTCCATGGCCTAGACATTCTTCCTTTTCCTAACGTTTGCTCTTCTGAAATGATAAGTGTTCCATCTCGCGCATCATTCTGAGCTTCGTCATGAGCAATAAATTGGGTCGATTCAAGCGTTTCATAATAGTGAATCGTTTGACCATAAGTTTGTGTATTCAAGTGTTTTTTTATATTTGCAGCATTCACTTTATCCGGTACCGTTATTAAAAAATAGCCTTTTTTCCGAACCGTACCAATTTCATAACCGTCTACTTCCAGTTCTTTTACGTACTTCCAAATAGCAGTTCTAGACAATCCAAATTGATCAGCGATTTCTTGTCCTGAAACAGGCTGACCATTAGCTTCAAATAATCGTTTCAACAACTCATCTTTTGCTGTTAAATTCATTAATAAACCATTCCTTTATAGAACTTATTTCATTTTGACAATCACCGTACAAGACTGCTTTCTCAATTTTACTAATCCATTCACCGGTCCATCTTCCTCCTGAAAGGCCAGTCCAATCCAGTAAATCCGTACCATCAACTGAGATATCGGCAATCGAATGAATTCGTAATGAATTTTTATTCATCTCAATTGTTTCTTCGGAGATAGCGATTTCATCTTTGTAAAAGGAATTGTAAATTCTTTCAGCGATTTTTATAACATCTATGTCAAATAAATAATAATCATCGATTGTATATGCGTTTTGTAGTCTTCTTACATACACATCTTGAACAGAACTAATATATTTTCTTTCTTGTTTGGATAATTTATAAGCATTTACTATGTTTGTTGTAGAAAATCCACCGGCAATCGCAAGATAGGCCCAACCTTCTTTAGGACTTTTAAATGGAAGAATTTCTATGAGTGCTGTGTTGTCTTTTGGGTAAAGAGGTAAATATAAATTCAATGATGATTTTTCCATATAGTTGAAGGCATTCAAGGGATTTATACCCATAAAAAGTTTATCAAATTCAAGTTTCAAACGTTCAACTGAAACATGGCTTAATTGTGCCCCACCGCTCATAATCGCTTGAAACGTTTTCTTTTCAATTGAGAAGTTTAAAGTTGATGAAAATCGAATTGCACGCATCATGCGAAGAGCATCTTCTTTGAAACGTTCCACAGGGTCGCCAACCGCACGTATAAGATTCTTTTCCATATCCAATCTTCCATTGAATGGGTCGAGTAGTTTTCCATCCTTTGTCATCGCAAGTGCATTAATTGTAAAATCTCGGCGCATTAAATCTTCGGTAAGTGATTTTACAAACTTAACTGCATCTGGTCGACGATGATCCGTATACTTGCCATCAGTTCTGAAAGTTGTCACTTCAACTTGCTCACCTTTAAGTACAACTAGAACCGTACCATGTTCTATTCCGACATCAAAAGTATGTGGGAAAACCTTTTTCACTTCTTCTGGTTCGGCAGAAGTTGCAATATCAATATCGGTTGCTTCCCTATTTAACAAATGGTCCCGAACTGCACCTCCGACAAATACAGCCTCATGACCCGCTTCCTCAAGTCGACATAGGACGCCGTAACCTGGTTCTCTTTTATAAAATAGTGTCATTTTTCTCCCGCCACTTCATAATATAAACGTTCATATTGTTCCACTATTTTAGAGGATGGAAACTTCACTTTTGCTGTCTGAAATCCATTTTTCCTAAAAGTTGCATGAAGTTCTTCATCTTGTAGTAATAGTAAGCCTTTCTCTACAGCTGTATTCACATCTCCATAAGGTACGAGAAAGCCGTTTATACCGTCCTCAATTACTTCTGGTATTCCTCCGACGTTTGTAGCAACAGACGGTACACCACAAGCAAGGGCCTCTAATAACACTAAACCGAACGCCTCTTTTTTAGACAAATGAAACATTAGATCGGATATTGCCAAGAGTTCTGGTAAATCATCTCGCTTTCCAAGAAATAGTACTCTTTCTTGAAGACGGCTTTCCATGACCAATCGTTTAATTTCTTCTTTTTCTTCACCTTCACCAACAAGAATAAGCTTCGAATCCACTAATTTACTAATTTCTTTAAAACTATGAATAATGTCCGGTATATTTTTTACATCCCTAAAATTCGAAATATGAATAATGACTTTCTCATGTGGTTTAATACCAAGATCCTTTTTTAAATTTCCTGGATAAACCGGTATGTATTTCTTTTCATCAATAAAATTATAAATTGTGCGAACCTCTTTATCCGGTTTAATGATTTCATTCGTTTCAATTCTAAGTGATTCAGATACCGCTGTTGTAATTGTGGATTTGTTGATTCCGTAGCGGACAGTGTTTTTCAACCCAGGATCATGTCCTAGTATCGTTACATCTGTTCCATGCAAAGTTGTAATTACACCTATATCTGAATTTGCCATGTCTTTTCCAAGAGCCGCGGATACTGCATGCGGCACCGCATAATGAACATGCAACAAATCAAGGTTTTCAGATAGTATTACTTGGGCAATTCGATTAGCAAGTGCTATATCATAGGGCGGATATTTAAACACAGCATACCCCTCTATCGTAACTTCATGAAAATAAATATTTGTATGTTCTTCAATAAATCGAAATGGCATACCTGAAGTAATAAAATGCATCTCATGTCCTTTATTGGCCATCATAATAGCAAGCTCTGTCGCCACGACTCCAGATCCTCCAAGGGAAGGATAACATATTACGCCGATTTTAAGTTTTTTCACACTGAACAATCCTTCCCAATAAAACTAAAGTCTTAATCCTCTCAAGGATAAGATTTATTCTATGATGTTTTCTAGACCATACACAAGGTCTTCCCTGTCGATTACACTACGTATGGACATTAGTATGCCAGGCATGAAGGAACTACGGTCAAAGGAGTCATGTCGAATCGTGAGCATCTCTCCTTCACCGCCTAGAAGTACTTCTTGATGAGCAAGAAATCCAGGTAGTCGAACACTATGTATTTTCATACCATCCAAATCTGCTCCACGAGCACCTTGAATTAGTTCTTTTTCATCGGGATGCCCTTGTTTATGTGGTTCTCTAACTTTCATAATCATTTCAGCTGTTTTTAAAGCTGTTCCTGAAGGAGCATCCACTTTATGATTATGATGCAATTCAATAATTTCTATATCACCAAGATAACGTGCGGCCATAGCAGAAAACTTCATCATTAGAACAGCACCAATTGAAAAGTTTGGAGCTATAATTCCACCTATGCCTTTATTTGTCGCTAGTTTTGATAAAGATTTAATATTTTCATCTGACAAACCTGACGTACCAACAACAGGTCTAATTCCTAATGATATCGCTTCATGCACAGTTTTAAAAACAGAGTCTGGCTCAGTTAAATCGAGAAGGACGTCTGGCATTATCGACTGATTCATAGTTGAAAAAGATGTAAAAATGGGTATTCCATTGGAATCTCCATTGATTTCCGTCCCACTTAAATACTTCCCATCGTTTTTATAGTCTAAAATTGCAACGAGTTGCATATCTGTTGCATCTTGTATTGCTTTTACAGCAGCCGTACCCATTCGACCTCTTGCCCCAGCAATTGCTACTTTAATACTCATTTTATATTCTCCTTTTTCGTCCATCGATTTGCATCTCGTTTTTTAAATTTATTAAGAACTATTGTTAAAGCATTTTCTAAGCTAATTCCCTGTGAGTTTGCAAAACAAATAAGGACAAAAAACAAATCGCCTGTCTCTTCTTCAAGCGAACGAATTGCCTCTTCGGGTTTTTTCTGTTTTGCACCATACACATGTTGAACTTCCCGAGACAATTCTCCTAGTTCTTCAGTTAGTCTTGCAAGTAATTCCATTGGTGGAAAATATCCTTCTTCAAAACTATTTATGTATTCATCGATTTCTGTTTGCATCTTTGTCATCGTTTTATTTATTTCCATTGAAACACCACCTCCATCTTATCGTATGAAATCAAGAAAACCATTGTTAAAAATAAATTAATAGCCGATAATAGAACTATTCATTGTTTTAGAAAGGTGTGCACTTGATGTTTGAAGGAATTAGATTTAAAAATATATTTTTTATTTTACTTGGTTCCGCTATATTCAGTTTTGGTTTAGTTCATTTTAACATTCAAAATGAACTTGCTGAAGGAGGATTTACAGGAATCACCCTTATCCTATATTTTGCATTTAAATGGAACCCTGCGCTTATGAACTTAATATTAAATATTCCAATGTTCATTATTGGATGGAAAATGTTAGGGAAACGAGTATTTATCTATACAGTAATTGGTACGGTTGCTGTTTCAATTTTTATTGAACTATTCATGAAATATGAAATAGATATCCATTTGAAGGACGATATGTTCCTAGTTGCATTGTTTGCAGGAGTATTCATCGGTGTAGGTCTTGGTATTGTTTTCAAATTTGGTGGTACTACAGGTGGCGTCGATATTATTGCTCGCCTAGTCAACCAATACATTGGTTGGAGTATGGGGAAAACGATGTTTCTATTTGATGCAGTTGTCATTCTTGTTTCTTGGGCAGTATATCTCAATCACCGTTCCATGATGTATACACTTGTCGCACTTTTTGTTAGTGCTCGAGTAATCGACTTTGTTCAACAAGGTGCATATTCTGGGAGAGCCGCCTTTATCATCTCACCAAAACAGGATGAAATAGCTACAAAAATCACAGTCGCTATGGACCGAGGCGTGACTGTCTTTAAAGGACATGGTCATTTTACAAAAGCAAATCAAGAAATACTCTATTGCGTTGTTGGTAAAAACGAAATTGTTAGACTGAAAAGTATCATCACATCCATTGACCCACATGCGTTTGTTTCTTTGACAGAAGTCCATGATGTCATGGGTGAAGGTTTTACGTTAGACGATCAAAAACAACCTATCGAATAAGTAGCTTAATTATACAATTAAAAAGCCTGCCCAACAAAGGGACAGGCTTTTTATATTTCACTATTTAATCTCTGCTTGTGAATATAAGGACCAAACGAAGTAATTCAAGTACTGCCACTGCTGCTGCTGCAACATAAGTCATGGCTGCCGCACTTAAAACTTTCTTTGCATCCTTCTCTTCTTCATTTTTAATAATACCGAGTGAAACTATTTGATTCATCGCTCTACTCGATGCATTAAACTCAACAGGCAATGTTACAACTTGAAACACAACTCCTACTGCTAACAAAGCGATTCCGATTCCAAGTAAAGAGTTCATACTCGAGAAAAAAATACCAATCATGATGAAAATCCATGATGCTTTAGATGTTATATTTGCTACAGGTACAAGACGATGACGAATTCGAAGTGCTGCATATGCTTCCTTGTCTTGGATAGCATGACCCACTTCATGTGCCGCTATAGCAGTACCCGCTACTGAGGCTTCACGATAGTTATTTGGTGAAAGTGCTACAATTTTTGTAATTGGGTTGTAATGGTCACTTAGAAAACCTTTTGATTCAATTACTTTTACGTCTTGTAATCCGTTCTGATCTAGTATGAGACGAGCAACTTCTGCCCCGTTCATTCCCGATGTTGACCGTATTTTCGAATACTTATTGTACGTTCTTTTAACTTTGAACTGAGCATAAATTGGTAACAAAATTATGAGCCCAATATAAAGAAAAATCATTGTTATTTCCCCTCCATTTATCTCTACCTCTATTTTATTATGCTTGCATCTTTTTCGCAACTATTTACGATTATTTGATAGAACAGGAACTCTTTTCTTCCATACATAATAAGCAAGTGTGATACAAGCTATTGAAAGCCAAAAAGTGAAGTATCCAATCTTATCCATGTAAACCATCAAGTTGCTGTATATCGGCATTTGCCCAAAAACATAATCAATAATATCATTATGAACAGTCCAGACAGCTGCAATTGCAATGTGGATAAAAGTAAAGCGATAAAAAGGTATATACAGGATTGCCTGAACTGCCATTGCAAAATGTGATCCTATAAGCATCCAGCCTACCCATCCAATCGAACCTGATTCGACAAGCGTAAGTAAGTTCATCACAACTGCCCATAAGCCATACTTCACAAGTGTGATCAACGCAAGTGCTTCAATTAATTTGAAATTCCGATTGATAATCCACCCAATGATTGCCAAAGTAAAAAACAAACTTGCTGTTGGGCTGTCGGGTACAAATATCCAAAACTTTGGTTCTGTATCGACAAGTTGCCACATATACCAGTCGTATCCATATATCGTTCCAAGTAAGTTTATAAACAACAAAATCCATAGGAATGATTTATGTGATAAAACTATCCAAATGTGATCCTTTAAATTAGACATAAACACCTCTCCAACAAATCAATATTATGTAAAAAAAAAGAGAGTCAGTTTCCCGACTCCCTCCTTCTTGCAAATAAAACCTTTATTCCTTATTTAAACTTTCTATGAACTCTGACAGAACTTGTAGTTCTTCATCAGTACCATCCCAAAGTCCGGCAGCCATTTTGCCATTCTCAGAACCATTCACAGCGATATCTGCAATCTCTTCAACCGTCAAACCTGTATTCACTAGTGGAAGACCAAGGCCACCCTCGAATGAGTCACCGTGACATGTAATACAAGATGCCCCGGAGTAGATTTCATAGCCTTCAGATTCCATATCGAACTCAACTTCTTCTCTAATTGCACCTTGTGTTTTTGCTGCTTCCCAATCATGGTTTTCAACCGATTCCCATGTAAGGTAAAACAATGCTGCAAAAGCAAGAAGCATAAATGCCGTTGGTAATGGACGTTTGAATGGACGACGTTCTTTAGATGTATCCATAAATGGAACTAACATCAATGCGCCAATCGCAATTCCTGGCATTACTAGTGCACCGATAATATTAAATGGACCGGATGCAAATTGATATTTTAATAACTGGTACATGGAAAGGAAATACCAATCCGGTACCGGAATATACATAGTATCCGTTGGGTCCGCTTCACGTTCAAGCGGAGACGGATGTGCGACTGTTACTATTAAATAACCTATTAGGAAAATGGATCCAATCATCCATTCTTTCAGAAGAAAGTTTGGCCAAAAAGCTTCTGTCTTACCAGGGTATTCTGAGTAGTCTTTTGGGACGTTCGGCATTTTGCCACTTGCCTTAATGCGCGAATCTCCGACAAACTTCATCCCTTTTCCGCGTTGCATACTGTCCCCTCCTTTTCAAAATCTGTGGACGTGAATATTTTTTATAGTGGTCCAGAAATACCTTGTCTTCTAATAAATACAAAGTGTGCTGCAAGCAACCCAAGCAAAGCAGCTGGTAAAAAGAAGACGTGTATTGCGAAAAAGCGTGTCAGTGTTTGAGCACCAAGAATTTCTGTATCTCCTGCAAGGAGAATCTTAATCCATTCCCCGATAAACGGAACAGATGCCGCAATTTCAATTCCTACTTTTGTAGCAAACACTGCTTTCATATCCCAAGGCAGTAAATAACCAGTAAAACCTAGTCCAAGCATGGTGACAAAAATCAGTACACCAACAACCCAGTTTAGTTCACGTGGTTTCTTATAAGAGCCTGTAAAGAAAACACGCAGTGTATGTAGGAACATCATAACTATAACTAGTGAAGCTCCCCAGTGATGCATCCCACGCACAATCTCACCGAATGCTACTTCATTTTGAAGGTAGTAAACGGACTTCCATGCATTTTCAATATCCGGCGTGTAATACATTGTGAGGAACATACCGGAAAGAATTTGAATGACAGTAACAAAAAACGTTAGTCCTCCGAAACAATAAATGAATGCAGAAAAGTGATGTGCTGGGTTTACGTGCTCAGGTACTTCATGGTCAGCAATATCGCGCCATATCGGGGTGATATCCAACCGTTCGTCAACCCAATCGTATATTCTATTTAGCACTTCGGTCGTACCCCCTTACAATATTAAACTAATGTGTTCGCCTTAGTCGTTCCAAGATATACTAATCCATTCTCCACTTTAACCTCATACTCGTCTAGTGGTCCAATCGGTGGTGTTCCTTTTACGTTATCTCCATTTTTCATATAACGTCCTTGGTGACATGGACAGAAAAACTGCTCAGGATGTTCTTTATCCCCACCCCAGTTTACTGTACAACCAAGATGTTTACATACAGGAGATAGTGCAATTACTGTATCACCATCTTTATACACCCAAGCCGTATTTGATTCATCTGATTCATACCAGCCATCTTTACGGTCTTTAATTGTGTAATCGACACGTACAGGTTCAGACGTTAACTCATCTACTTTTTGTGATGTAGGAATAAATGATCCACCTTCGTTCTTTTGCAATACTGGATCGACTGCAAAACGAACCATAGGCATCAGCATTGCGGAAGCCATAAACCCGCCTGTACCCATTAGTGTATAACTTAGGAATTGGCGTCTTGACACTCGATTCTTACTCATCATTTCCCTCCTCTAACTTAAAGGTCAGTCCAACGGACAAATTTTTGCTAATAATAATACTAGGACATATCTATAATATATCAATCGATGAATAAATTCAATGATGCACACATTCTAATTTTTATTATGTGAACAATTATTGAAGTTTAACTTTCAGACCATTTCAATGTAAATTTCGGCAATACCTGTTTTAGCTGATCTTCAATTATAGATTGCTTTAATTGCTTGTCCATATTTTCAAGAGGTATTGGTGGTAACCAAATGACTTCTCCATTCATTTCAACCGTTTTCCATGCAGGATCTGTCGATATAAAAAACACGTGTTTGAACTGCATCTTTTGTAAATCACCTGAAATAACGTTTCCCATTTCTACTAAATCAGTAGACTGTGTATACGTAAATGGCGGAAGAAGCATAATTCGCCCTTTAAACTGCGTTTCAATAAAAGTCGTTAAATACATTAGAAACTCCGTAGAGGACGAACTGCTCTTCATTCTTTCGGGAATTGTTTCTAATTTAAGTAAAGGAACAATAAGTGTATCTATATATTCTTTCTGTTGTATATATGTATCCATATCTTTTGCATTCCAGTTCATTTACTCACCTCCTAAAAAATCAGGTAAGTACTCCATCCATTGGGATGGAGTACTTACCTCTTCTTCACTTGTAAATCATTTAATAATGTTGACAGCAAGAAGAACCGCTCTTTATCATTCGCATCAAGCGCTTCATCTACACCTTTTCTTAGCATATCTTCATTCATAGTAGAGATGCTTTCTTCTAAAAGCTGTTCAGCTATTTTACGATCATTTTCAGCTACTTGTAAATAGGTTGGAAGATATGGATTTTCTTCACGAACACTAGCGTATTGTGGGCATAAATTGTGATTTGGAAAATTAAGCTGAATATACATTTTTTCATCCGGATGAAGTCTCAAATCATGAAAGGATTTTTCGGCATCTGCAGTCATTAGATTCCCTTTGTAAAAACGAAAAGGAATGCTTTCAGAACCAATTGTCGACATAACCATTGCTCGGGGACAATAATGAGCCTCATCAGTAAAATGTACATTTTTTAAAAGGTGATCATGGCTAAGAAGATAATTCAAAATCCAGACACATTCGCGGCGCTTCAATTTGTACCGCTTTAAGAACCAACGTACAAAATCTTTCTTCGCAGCGACAGGTATCATGGCCGTCATGTCACACCTCCTCGTCAGTTTGCAATTCTAAAAATTCTCTCCAATTCTCATCATCTGGATAGAGTGATACGATTTTCTTCGCAATTTCAATAGCCTCATTCTGCTTGCCGTCTTCAATTAGAAAGTTTGTGTAATTCGTGAGAAAATCGTGATCCTCATCCATTCCAACATATGCTTTACGATAGGATTCATATGCCTTTTCAAACTGTTCCAAGCGGTCATTTGAATAAGCTTTGAAAGCTTCTAGTAATGGTATATCATCCCAATCATCTTTTGTATACGAAAGCAGTTCGATTAGTTCCTCGTCCCGCTCTAATTCATTATAAAGTGAAGCAAGTGTTATCAATGCCTCCGTATATTCTGGATCAAGAGCAAATGCCTCTTTTAAGTGTTCTTCAGCTTCTACAGGCAACCCAAGTTTCAACGCGGATTTCCCTGCGGACAATTGAAACTCCTTGTCAAACTCGTCCCGACGAATACCATCTTTAAACATATTATATGCTTCAAGATCTTCACCTGCTAAAGAATAGGCTTGACCAGCAAGCATATATGCAGAGAAATAATCTGGATCCATTTCAATAAGTTTGTTTAGTAATGAAATAGATCGTTCAGTATTTTTAGATTGGAAATAAGCAAATGCGGCTCCAAATAAAAGGTCCGGACCAACCTGCTCTTTTAACAATTCTTCGTAGTATGGAATTGCTTCTTCATAAGCGGCACCAGCACTATACGTTTCAGCAAGCCTAGAAACGATGCTAACACCACCAATTTCCTGAACTTCGTCTTTTAAAGCTAGATAAAGTCGTATTGCTTCACCGTATTTTCCCGAATCTAAGAGTAGTTCCGCATAAGCGAAGCGAATTACAGGTTCTTCTGGAGCTAATTTAAAAGCTTCTTTAATTTTAGATAGTGCAGTTTCTGCGAGACCCGTCATATGATAGTAATCCGCGAGGACAAGTAGCGCTTGTATATATTCATCCTCTTCTGGACGAATTTCCGAGAGTAACAAAAGGGCATCATCTTCTTCACCAAGTTCCATTAACGTATTCGCACGATCTATTTTCAATTGTGCTTCGTCAGGAAGGTTTTCAATCAAAACTTCATATATTCGATCCGCCTCTGCCATAAAACCATAGGAAGCCAGAAGATATGCCGATTCATAGAGCATATTATAATCCGTTGAGAGGCTTAGTCTGTCTAGAAGAAGGCTAAGAGCTTCTACATCACCTTCTTTGATATGCTGTTCAACTTCTTGTAACTGTCCCATATTTTCACCTGTTCTTTCGATTTGTATACATAAACTTAAAAGCATTTTATCAGCAGATAATTATTTTCTACTTGTCTTGATTTTTCGTTAATTTATTTAGGTCTTCAAAAAAATGTGGATAAGAAATATTAATACATGATGGATCTTCAATATGAACCGCACCTGTTGTTGCAAGTGCCGCGATTGCAGCCATCATTCCAAGTCTGTGATCACCATATGAGCTTAAAACTCCACCTGTTAAAGGTGTCGGACCATGAATAATCATACCATCAGGGGTCGCTTCGATATCTGCACCCATTTTTTTGAGCTCGTTTGTAACTGCTGCAATTCGATCTGTTTCTTTCACACGAAGTTCTTCTGCATCTTTAATAATCGTTGTTCCCATCGCCTGAGTCGCGAGCAGCGCGATTACGGGGAGCTCATCAATTAGACGCGGAATTAGTTCGCCACCAATAGTTATCCCTTGTAGATTGCCGTGTGCAACTACAATAGTAGCTGACGGTTCCCCATTTTCATCTGTTGTATTTGTTATTTCGATTTGTGCACCCATTTCGCGAAGAACATCAATAATACCTGTTCGTGTTGGATTTAACCCAACTCTTTTAAATTCAACTGAACTACCTTCTAACATTGCCGCTGCCGCCATAAAAAATGCAGCAGAAGAAATGTCCCCAGGAACATGAACTTCCATTCCCCTGAGAGTTTGTCCACCCGCAATACTTACTCTTCCCCCGCCTGAGTGCACCTCTGCACCGAAGTACGTGAGCATTCGTTCTGTATGATCTCTTGAAACGGTTTCTTCTGTCACTGTAGTTGTGCCTTGTGCATTTAAACCAGCAAAAAGAATTGCAGATTTAACTTGCGCACTTGCTACAGGCATTATATAGTCAATTGCATTTAGTGTTGTACCAATAACCTTAAGAGGTAAGAGAGATGCTTGTTTATCTGTCTGTATTTTTGAACCCATTTCCTTCAACGGAATTGTTACCCGGTCCATTGGCCGGTTGGAAAGTGATTCATCTCCTGACAAAACAGTCGTTACTTTTGAACCCGCCAATATACCAAGCATCAAACGGGCTGTCGTTCCAGAATTACCGGCATATAAATCACCTGTAGGTTGTATCCAATTTTGCATACCAGGACTATCTATCGTTACTACTGTACCTGATCTCTGAATAGAAACACCCAATTGTGTAAAAATCTCAATTGTTCTCAAACAATCTTCACCATCTAGAAAGCCTTTAATAAGTGTCTTACCTTCAGCAATCGATCCAAGCATCACGGCTCTATGTGATATTGATTTATCACCGGGGACAACTAATTCACCCTTTAGAACGGGTTTAATGAACTCTACTTTTCTTATTTCACTCATAAATAGCCCCTCCAGTTAAAGGATATGCATACCATAATTTGTTTCTCGTGAAAGTGCTAACTTTGCTTTTTCACGATCATCAGCTGTTTGAAAACTAATAACGAGAATACCAAATACATCCGTTCTCGTTTCAACAATTCTTAAATTTGTTAAACTTATCGATTCATCCGCAAGAATTTTCGTAATTTCGGAAATGATACCTGGATGATCCGGAATATCAATATGTAAATCATAAGTCATATAGAGTGCACCTTGAGAAGTTATTGGCAATTCATCTCTGAATGTTTTTGCATCCGCAAAGTAATTATGAATTTGAGCTGAATCATTATGAATGAGCATTTCCCGTACATTTCCCATCTCATCAAGCCACACATCCAGTTGTTTGAGTAATTCAACTCTGTTTTGGATCGTAATATCTCTCCACATCGATGGGTCCGCGGACGCTATTCGTGTAATATCCCGAAATCCTCCGGCCGCCAATTTATTTACGAACGGTTGCACAGACTGTTGTGCAGATAACATCCCAACGAGGGACGATGCTACTAAATGTGGAAAATGACTTACAATTGCCGTCATTCGATCGTGTTCATCTGCATGCAATATTTTTATCTTCGCTTTTGTCGGCTCAAGCAATTTCTTCAATTGCTCAATAGCCGCTTCCTCAGTGGTAGACTCTGGCGTCAAGATGTAATACGCATTTTCAAACAAATGTTCTTTCGCGGCTGAAACACCACTCTTATGTGAACCCGCCATTGGATGACCGCCCACAAATGTTATTCCTTTTTCATTTAAACAAGAAGCCGCATGCATAATCGGACCTTTTGTACTGCCAGTATCGGTTAGAATCACATCTTTCTTTAGTTGTAAGTCAGCTACATCATACATAAGTTTTACTGTTGTATTTACTGGTGTTGAAAAAATAATAATGTCAGCATTTCTACATGCATCTTGGAAAGATGATGGGATTGCATCGATTATTCCGCGGCGGTATGCTTCTGTCATTGTTTCAGGAGAACTGTCAAAACCCGTAACATAAATCGAAGGATTCCTCTTTATCGCGAGTCCAAGAGAACCGCCTATTAAACCAAGTCCGATAATCGTTACATTTGTCTTCATTTTAAAAGCTGAGCATCCTTTAATAATGAATCAAATGCAGAAAAGAAACCAGTATTTTGGTCTTCTGAACCCACTGTAACCCTGATATATCCCGGTGTTCCAAGAGCTTCTCCACTTCGAACAATAATTCCATGTTGCAACAGTTTTTCTGACGCTATATCTCCATTTTCAGGTACTTCAATGAGAACAAAATTTGCTGCTGAATCATAAATATGAAGTTTGTTTTCGTTCGCATATTTTTTAAATCTCTGCATCTGTTCCCGATTTAAAAGACTGCATTTTTCAATAAACTCGTCATCATTAAGTGCTGCTTCTGCAAGAGCTTGCCCAGCTGAAGTTACATTAAAAGGACTGCGTACTTTATTGAGATTACTTATTACTTCGGGATTTCCAACCGCATAACCGATTCGGAATGCAGCAAGTCCATAAGCTTTAGAAAATGTTCGTAAGACAATGAGATTCGGATATTCTTTCAATAGATGAATAGTATTTATATGGCTTGGATCGGTAATGTATTCATAATAGGCCTCGTCCATAACGACTAGAATAGTATCAGGCACTTTTGCAAGAAAGGATTTTAAATCCTCTGCAGGTATCAGATTTCCCGTTGGATTATTCGGACTGCAAAGCCAGATGACCGATGTATCTTCGTCAATCACTTTCAGGAAACCGTCTAAATTATGGTGACCGTCTACCAGAGCAACTTCTCTAATTTCAGCACCGTCGATTTTTGCATTGTGAGCATATTGGGGAAATGTTGGGGTTGCCATAATCGTATTCTTGCCCGAATCTAGAAGAGCTCTAGATATCATTACAATAATTTCATCAGAGCCACCACCAAATAATAATGAACTTTCGCTAACATCAAGCTTTTGTGCGACTTTCTTACGCAAACTACTTGCATTTCCATCGGGGTACATTTCAATTTCAATGGTTCCATTTTCCAATAGTTTTTTTGCCGATGGTGCAGGGCCATATGGATTTTCATTTGAAGCAAGTTTAACAACCTTTTCCAACTGGTACTGATTGATTACTTCTTTAATCGATTTCCCAGGTTTGTAAGGCGTCATTTCTCCAAGAGTCTTTTTCCATTGCATTTCCATTCCTCCAATCAACCTTTTTGTAAGTCGGGACGTAAGTTAACTGCATTATTATGATAAACATGTTGTATACTTTGTTGTGTAGCATCGGTATTTACATGCATGAGAATACGTATGCAAAACGGCATTGAACCAACAACGTCCATTTCATGTGTACACATTACGGGCACATATTTCCAACCCTCAATTGAACGTACAGCTTTAGCAGGAAACGCCGATGTAATATCAAGTGTTGTAGATATAAGAACAGAAATAATGTCTTCTGGATCAACTTCATTTTCCTCAAGCATTTTAACCGCAAGTTCTTCGGTTGCTTTTAAAATCAATAGTTCCTCGTCATATTCAACTGTAGTTGCTCCCCTAATACCTCTAACCATTTATTTTCCGCCTCCAGTTCTCTTAACTAATTCATCAAAAGCATCTTTACACTCTGACTGTGTTATTTCTTTTATGTATGGATTTCCGATTGTGTGTAGTAAGGCAAAATTAAGTTTACCGAAAGAAGCTTTTTTATCTTTCATCATAAAATCCATAAGTAATTGGAATGAGTACATATGAACAGGGCCGAATGTATACCCATTCTCTTGCGCGAATTGAATGAATTGATTTGTTACATTTTTATCGATTGATCCATGACGTTCACTTAAAATCAAGCTATATGCCATACCAATCATAATGGATTCACCATGACTTAACTTCCCAAAACCACATGCAGCTTCAATCGCATGACCAAACGTATGTCCGAAGTTCAAGTATTTACGAGTAGATTGTTCAAATTCATCCTCTGCAACAATATTCGCTTTCACTTGTATTCCTAGTAATAACTCTTTTGATAGCCATTCGATTGTTGGTTTTGCGAAGGATTTAGTGCTCAGTAATTCATTCGTCCATTTCTCATCAGATATGAACGCATGTTTTAATAGTTCTGCCATTCCTGACCGCACTTCCCTTGGTGGCAACGTTTCAAATAAAGTTGTATCAAAGAGTACCGCTGTTGGTTGATGAAAAGAACCGACCATGTTTTTTCCATCTGGCATATTAATTGCCGTTTTTCCGCCAACAGCACTGTCATGCGCCAGTATTGTTGTCGGACATTGAATGAATCGAATTCCCCTCATGAATGTCGCAGCAACGAAACCCGTTAAATCTCCACAAGCTCCCCCACCAAACGCGATTAGAAGAGAGTTTCTTGTAAACCCTTTGGATAATAAAAAGGATAAGCAGTCAACATACACTTCTGATGTTTTGGAACGCTCCCCAGAAGGGATGTGTTTTACAGCAACATCAAGACCCGTATACTCTAAGGAGTCTTGTAAAAGGGGTAAATGAAGCGCAGCAACACGCTCATCTGCAATGATTGCAATACGGTCCACACTTTTAAAAAGTTCTGCATAATGAGTTGCAAACAATCCATATGTTTCTTGACCGATATGAACATCATACTCATGATTTAAAATGTTGACCGTAAGTTTATCCACTTTAAAACTCCTTTACATATTGTCTGTAATTTTCAATTTCCGTTTTCAATCCGTCCATTGTATCCGAACGAAATTCATCCATAATTGCTTTTGCCACCTCTGTCGCAATTACGTGTTCTGCCACTACTGAAGCTGCGGGAACAGCACAAGGGTCTGAACGCTCAATTGTGGCTACAAAAGGTTCTTTGGTGTCAATATCGACACTTTCCAAAGGTTTGTAGAGTGTAGGAATTGGTTTCATTACTCCTCTTATAACAATCGGCATTCCCGAAGTCATACCACCTTCAAGACCACCTAGACGATTGGATTTCCGGTAATATCCTTGCTCTTCATTCCAAAAAATTTCATCGTGGACTTTGCTGCCTGGCATTTTAGCCATTTCAAATCCAAGACCAATTTCTACACCTTTAAATGCATTAATGCTCATCATAGCTCCAGCAAGTTTTCCGTCCATTTTTCGATCGAATTGTACATAACTGCCAATTCCAGGCGGGCAACCTTCGACAATCACTTCTACAACACCGCCAGCAGTGTCTCCGTTCGCTTTTGCCGTATCAATCGCATCAACCATAAGCGGTGTCGCTTCAGGGTCAGCACAGTATACAGGGTTCGTTTCAATGATTTCTCTAAGTTGTTCGGTAGTTAGTCCAGCATAAGAGTCAGGATTTGTTTTCACGCCACCAATTTCCGTAACATGAGCAACTGTATGAATGCCTAATTCACGGAGAAATTGCTTAGCTACCGCGCCTATCGCAACTCTCATAGTCGTTTCACGCGCTGACGACCGCTCAAGTACATTCCGTAAATCTCGATGTCCGTATTTCATTCCGCCCACTAAATCTGCATGGCCTGGCCTCGGTCGAGAAATTTGTCTTTTTACATCCTCTGGATTCGACCCTTCTTCAAGCGGTTCGACTCCCATTATTTTCGTCCAATGCTTCCAGTCATCATTGACTACTGTGAGCGTAACAGGAGATCCAAGTGTTTTACCATGACGTACTCCTGATGAAATAACAACCTGGTCTTTTTCAATTTGCATCCGTCTACCCCGACCGTGTCCACCCTGTCTTCTCGAAAGTTCTCCGTTTATCATTTCAGCCGTCAATTCCATTTGTGCAGGTAAACCTTCTATTATCGCTGTTAGTTGTGGGCCATGTGACTCACCCGCTGTAAAATATCTCATCAGTGTATCCCCCTTTTTATTGTTTCATGACACTATACCAAAATGCACACTTTCCGACTATACCTATTTCATAATTCATACTACTTTCATTTACTTTGATTAGTGCAATTCAGCAAAATTAATAAGCTTATTATATAAAGTTAAAAATATCCGGAAGTTATCCCGGATACCTTAAATTTTCCTATAAAAAAATGTTTCGGCAGATTCAAAACCGTATTTAGCCGGATTAAAGATTTGTTCTGTACTTCCAACAAAAAGAATTCCACCTGATCGCAATGAGTTTGAAAAGTTCGTATAAATTTGATCTTTTGCTTCTTCAGTAAAATATATCATAACATTTCTACAA
Source organism: Sporosarcina siberiensis (assembly GCF_042681925.1). Taxonomy (NCBI): domain Bacteria; kingdom Bacillati; phylum Bacillota; class Bacilli; order Caryophanales; family Caryophanaceae; genus Sporosarcina; species Sporosarcina siberiensis. Next base: position 158,251 of record NZ_JBHUGI010000024.1, on the reverse strand, counting down.
ACAATAAGATCAAACCCAGTATCATATTTATCATTTAACAAGTTTTGTTGTTTAAATGTCACAGTACGTTTTATTTCATCTTTTACTTGATAAAATGTTTCGTCTTTAACAAAGAATTCTTTCTTTACACTTTGAGGCACTTCCTTTAATGCCCTTTCTGGGTAAAGAGCCACTTTAGCTCTCTCGATTGCGCCTACATCTAGGTCTGTCGCGAGTATCGAAATGTCCCTAATCGGTATATGAGAAGTCAATACCATGGCGAGAGAATAGGGTTCCTCACCTGTAGAACAGGCAGCGCTCCAAACTTTCGGTCTTTTATTTACTGACAATAATTCAGGGAATATTTTTTTATCGAGCACTTCCCATCTTTGTGCATTGCGATAAAATTCTGAAACATTTATTGTCATTCTATCAAGGAACTCTTCTAGTAATTTTTTTTCAGTATGTATAGCCTCATAAAAATCTTTGAAATTTCGATAACCTTTTTTTTCATATAAAGATGTCAATCTTCTCTTCATTTGCGCTTCTTTATAATAGGATAGGTCAATTCCGGTCTTTTTCTTAATATTCGCAATAAAGCTTACATAATCCGACAACTCAAAACCCCCAAATTCTATCTTTCTAATATAACGGCTTTCATTGAGTTCCGTAATAACAAAAACAGCCGTGCGAAAAAACGCGAGGCTGTTTTGTTTATAATTAGATAATCCAGTTCTTCATTGACTTATCATATGATACGAGCTCTTCTTCTTTGAAGAAAAGACCAATTTCACGAACTGCTGACTCAGGTGAATCAGAACCGTGAATAATATTCTTTCCAACTGTAACTGCGAAGTCGCCACGAATTGTGCCAGGTGCTGATTCAGTCGGGTTTGTTGCCCCAACTAAAAGACGTGAAGTTGAAATAACGTTCTCGCCTTCCCATACCATTGCAAATACAGGCCCAGATGTGATGAAATCTACAAGTTCTCCGAAAAATGGACGCTCTTTATGTTCGCCGTAATGTTGTTCAGCAAGTTCTGGTGTGATTTTCATAAGTTTTGCACCAACAAGTTGGTATCCCTTTTTTTCAAAACGGCCTACAATTTCACCTACAAGATCACGTTGTACTCCGTCTGGCTTTACCATTAAAAATGTTCTTTCCATTAATTAAACACTCCTTCATTTATGTATCGGGTTTATCCCTTTATAATCTTAACATCATGACTAATATCTTTCAACTAAGAGTCCATCAGAAGTCACGTTTACCAATGAAACGGGCAATTTGAAAGAACGCTTTTCGAGCATCTGAATTCGGCAATCCTTCAATTTCTTTAAGTGCTTTTTGCAAATACAGATCACTGACTGCTTGCGCTTTTTCAATTGCTCCTGATTTCCGTATATATGTTAACATTTCTTCTCGATCCGAATGAGATAACGTTTTATCAAAAGAACGTTCCATAAATGGACGAAACTCCACGTCATCTTTTATGTATAATACTGGCAAAGTTAAATGGCCATTTAGTAAATCACTACCCGCTGGTTTTCCAAGTTCTTCATCTGTTGAGGTAATATCTAAGATGTCATCAATAATTTGATAAGACATTCCGGCGTAATAACCGAAACGACTCATTTTCCTTACAATAGACGGACTTGCATTGGATACAAGAGCTCCGAGTTCACAGCTTGAGGAAAGCAATAGTGCTGTCTTTCGCTTAATTCGTCGTAGATAGTCACGAATTGATTGATCGAATTTACGCTGTTGCTCTATTTGCATGATTTCTCCCTTGCAAATTTCAAGCATCGTTCTGGATAACAATCGATGAACAGCTGGTACTTCAATTTCTCCAATCGAAGACAATGCACGTGAAAAAATATAATCACCTGTATACATCGCAATTCGATTATCCCATCTCGCTTTAACCGTTTGAAGTCCCCGGCGCATATCAGAGTCATCAATCACATCATCATGCACAAGAGAAGCCATATGAACAAGTTCAAGAGAAACAGCAACTTTGGATACATCTTCCAATGAATATGTTCCAAACTTAGATGCAAGAATCACAAAAATCGGGCGAATTCTCTTACCACCCGCTCGGAGAAGATGAAGGGATGCTTGTCGAATAATTGGAGATTCCGAATCGACTGCACGTTCAAGTTCTTTTTCAATATAATCGAGATCCTTTCGGAAATCGGAATAAAGTGACAATAACCTTAATTTCTCCACAAAGATAACCTTCTTCTACGGTTTTATTATTTAAATCCAACATGGCCCGCAGTAGCACCGCCGCTATATGATTTATACGAGACGTCCGTAAAGCCCGCTTCCGTGAAAAGTTGTGCTAGCTCTTTTCTTCCCGGAAAATCATCTGCTGATTCTTGCAACCACGAATATTCTTTATAGCTTTTCGCAAATAGTTTACCAAACAAAGGCATAATGTTTTTAAAGTAAAATCGAAATAACTGCTTATATCCAGGAAGTTCTGACTGTGACGTTTCTAAGCAAGCAACCATTCCACCTGGTTTTACTACACGATTCATTTCCTTCAAAACAGTAAGATAGTCTGGAACATTACGAAGACCAAATCCAATCGTTACATAATCGAATGAGTTATCAGGAAATGGTAATTTCATTGCGTTTCCGTGAATCAACGATAGATTAGGTATTTGTTCAACTTTTGGTTTTGCAGACTCCAGCATGTTTTCACTGAAATCCAGACCTATCACTTCACCAGAAGGCCCCACCGCCTCGGCTAGAGCAATCGTCCAGTCAGCAGTTCCACAGCACACATCAAGCGCTTGTGCACCTTCACGAACAGCCATTCGAAGCATCATATCATCTCGCCACTTCTTATGTTGGTTGAAACTGATAACCGAATTCATTTTATCGTAATCGACGGATATTTTTTCAAACACTTCATGGACTTTTTCTTCTTTTGATAAAGCCATAAGGCATACCTCATTTCCTCAAATCGACTTCCCTAAAACCGGGATTGTCATTCCGCGAATTTGTTCTTTTAATAGCGGATCAATAAAATTCGCTTCATCGATTGTTTTATACATTTTATTTTGCAACTCTATAATTGCTTGAGCTATTATAGTTTCACTTTTATTCCAGCCTTGGTTACTATGGATAGGCTGTTTGGAACTATTTTTTTTTGCATCTAGGCGAAGTAAAGGAAGTGCTGCTTCAATTAATGGAATATAGCGCGAAAACCCATACGCCTGAAAAAATTCAGCAATACAACCTGATTCAATCAATTCAACTGTTGCAATTAAGACGCTTGAAGTCGCTGGAGTTCGACCGTGATGAATAGTCTTTATTTCATTGATGCTTCCAATCCGATTCGATAAAGTACGGATAAAATCAAAATCCGATAAGGATGCAAGAAGCTTGTAATGAATCCCGCTATAATAATCTCCTGAAAGTACTGTTAGCTGTTGTTTCCTGGAAGTTGCATGATACAAGTCAATTCTGTCATGCGCATCAAAAGCGACATGAACAGCGCCTACCGCAATTGCAGCCCTATGCATCTGCTCAGTCCATTCTTCTCCATTGAGTAATGGTAGAAGAATAAAGAAAGCTTTTTCTAAATCAAGCGATATAGAACCAACATCTCTATTTAAAATCTTATGGTTTGTTTCCCGTTCCAAATCACTCATGTAACTTTCAACATTGTATTTTACTTTTTGTCTTTCCATCGTGAAATCTCCAATCAAAGACGTCATAGATATATCATCCAAATAAAGGGCTTACTCTTTACCTTCACTTGTCATGACACCGTATGCGGTATGAATGTCTGCTTTTCCGCGTATTTTCATTGCTGAAGTATGTTCAGTAAACTGAGCAATCATTACTTCGCCACGATCTAGTTTTTCTGTATGGTGAAATTTTGTATCATTTCCACGCGTCAGCCCGATAACGTTAACGCCATCTTCTTTCGCTTTAATAACGATATATTCGGATTGCATTGTCATCTCGACATCTCCTGTCTGTTTATGGTCTCAATCATATCATAGAAAAGGATGTGTGGGCAAAGGCTTCATGTCATATTTATGAGTGTTAATATTTCTGAACGTTTCTCAGCATCTTCCTCATAAATACCTCTTGCTGACATAGTCATCGTTTTTGAGCCAGGTTTTCGAATTCCCCGCATCGTCATGCACATATGTTCCGCCTCAATAACAACAAATACACCAACTGGATCCAACATTTCCATCATCGCATTCGCAACTGTTGAAGTAATGCGTTCTTGAAGTTGGGGTCTTCGAGCAGTTGTTTCAACGGCCCTAGCCAATTTACTTAGACCTGCAACAACACCATTACGAGGTATATACGCAATATGCGCATGACCAAAAAACGGTACTAGGTGATGTTCACACATCGAATGGAATGGTATGTCTTTCACAAGAACGACTTCATTATGGTTTTCATTGAATACAGTTTTAAAATAGTCTTTCGGATCTTTATTCAATCCTTCAAACATTTCGGCATACATTTTAGCAACTCGTTTAGGAGTTTCAACAAGCCCTTCACGTTTCGGATCTTCACCTATCGCTTCAAGGATCATTGTTATAGCTTTCTCTATTTTACCATAATCAAAGTTATGCATACATCTTTCTCCCTCTTTCGACAATAACAAAAATAGTAGCATATTACACCATTTCCGTACAGTCCCACGAGTTCTTAAACTTTACTTACCATTTTCTTCTTAACAAAACAAAAAGAAGTCCACCTGCGAACCCAGTTTCAGATTCGACAGGTAAACTTCTATGTAAAAACAATACTTATTTTACTGCGTCTTTAAGTGCCTTGCCCGCTTTGAAGGCCGGAACTTTACTTGCAGCGATATCAATTTCTTCGCCGGATTGTGGGTTACGTCCTTTACGAGCAGCACGTTCGCGCACTTCAAAAGTACCGAAACCAATTACTTGTACTTTTTCACCCTTTGCAAGAGTAGATTGAATTGTTTCAAATACAGCTTCTACAGCTTTTGTTCCATCTTTCTTAGAAAGACCTGCCGCTTCTGCTACAGAGTTAATTAATTCTGATTTATTCACACCATTCACCTCCTCTCAAAGGTAAGTCAATTGCAATACTGTAAAAAGAGTATCACATGGAAAACCGCTATGCAACAATATTCTTGCCTGCTTCCCATAATAATGCATATTTAACCCAAAAAGCAAAAAAAGATCCGCTTTTTACGGATCTTTTTTTATTAAACAATGAATGTGACCATTCCTTTATTTCCATCGTTAACCATTTGTTCAATCGTTTCTCGCAGTCTTTTCCGTGCATTTGCCGGGACCGAAGCATTTTTAAAACGAATACTTTCTTTCATAACTTCATGAAGCGGAGTCCCAAAAAGTTGTGTTTCCCACAGTGCTTCTCTGTCATGTAAATAAGCATTCTTTAAATCTTTAAGCAAATGATGGCTATGAAACTCAGACCCAATTAAAGGCGAGAACTCCGCCTCCATATCTACTCGAATAATATGAAGTGAAGGAGCGGTGGCTTTCATTCGAACACCAAAGAAATCATTTTGTTTAATTAATTCTGGCGCTGTTGGGTTAAAATCATCAATTGTCGGTAACGCAATTCCGTAACCCTCTCTTTTTGCTGTATCAATTGCTTCTGAATATAAATCATACGATTTCCGAGCCTTTGCCGCCTCTTTTATAAACAATAACCAATCTTTTTTCGTGTCAATTTCCGAACCCATTATTTCTTGACATACCTCGCGAAAAGCTTGTTCATCCATATCGATTTTAAGAGTTGCTTTTCCTTGTCCGGCATCCACTTCAACAACTTCCGCATGCCGAACATGGTTTTCGTTTTTAATTTCTTCAGCCAGTTCTTGTACTTTTCTAATTTTTGATGCGCCCAGGAACCCCTCACTGATGACTTTGTCAATTGATGAATTCAGGTTATGTTCGGATCCAAGGACTTCCATCCAATCCGGTTTTTGTAATTCAATTTCAGTGATTGGGAATTCATAGAGCGCTTCTTTCAAAATAAGCTGTATTTCCTGAGCATTTAGCTGATCCGCACTGATTGCAATAACAGGTACCTCATATTTTTCATGTAACTCTTGTTTTAAAGCAACTGTTTTTTCATTTGCGGGCATTTTCGAGTTTAATACAATAACAAATGGTTTACCAATGTCTTTTAACTTACCTACAATTTCTTCTTCCGCAACTAAAGCTGCAGCTCGCGGAATATTATTTACCGTGCCGTCTGTCGTGACAAGGATACCAATCGTTGAATGATCCCGTATTACTTTGTCCGTGCCAATACGTGCCGCCTCTTCAAAAGGTATTGGCTCGTTATGCCAAGGCGTATGGACGTATTTGGGTCCATCCTCATCTTCGTAGCCCTTAACCCCGTCTATGACGTAGCCTACACAATCTGCAAGTCGAATTTGGAATTTCAATTCTCCATCGCCAACAGAAACCATTGTCCCTTGTGCAGGAATGAATTTCGGTTCAGAGGTCATAATTACTGGCCCTGAAGAACTTTGTGGAAGTTCATCTTGAGCCCTAATTCGATCACCTGCATCCGTCATGTTAGGAATGACTACTTCTTCCATTACCCTCTTCACGAACGTGGACTTTCCTACTCGGACAGGACCGACGACACCGATGTAAATATCCCCATCAGTACGTCTGGCCAAATTCTCATATAATTCCTCTTTCATCCATCGTCCTCCTTTTCTGCGCATATTAGTTTATGTAAATGAAAAACGTTTCATGCACTAGGCATGAAACATTTTTAAATTACTATTTAATAAAGATGGGTTCATTTAATTCATTTACTGTATAAGCCTTCGAATAGGCCGGCAGAACAGGATACTTATCCGCTAACAGATAACGAATATCTTCACCTTGTACAACATCCGGCTTTTCTTCTTGTAAAATACGATTTAAATCAATTGAATAATCGATGTAAAACTTTCCATCCCCTCCAACTACAAGCGGCAGATGGGCATCAGAATAAGGACTTTCCACAGTTAATGGTTTTTTGAAGCCCATTTCAGCAAAGTCGATTTCATATACACCTTCACCAACTGGGTCCTTATAAGAAATAGATCCAGCAACACTCTTTCGTAAGTTTAATTCCCTTATCCGTTCGGCTGATCTCAAATCCACTAATTTCACGGTCGGATTTGTTTCTACATCAATTAGTACATACTGAAAAATCCCGCCTTTTTCATAGGCATTTGATGGTATTTTTTCTGTATATGCAGGAATAATTTTTGTAAAGTCAATCGGATATTTAATATAAATATCCGTTTCCATTTCACGTGTCTTTATTGGAAGTAGGCCCCCAGAACCTTCCTGAAAGCGTTCTACTGCTTTTTGAACTAATTCAAGCTGATCTTCATACGGTATTGTCGAACCCGCGTTATCGTCACTTGGAGTCATACAACCTGATAATAGAATAGCAAAAGAGAGTGTTAGTAAAAGCATCATTCTTTTTTTCAACAAGCTTATTGCCCTCCTGTCGGACCGTTAAATACAAGATACACTAATATGAAAAATGAAACGATCAGTAATATGTATGCAATCAATGCCATAACAAATTTTATAACACGGTTATTTACTTTATGTCTACTCGCATAAATAAGGCCCATGGAAATAACCATGAATCCCATTGCATAGAAAGACATCCACATTTTATCCATTGAGGACACAAAAAGTCCACCTTTCTATATATCCAACCTAATCAGATTTCAAAATAACCGTCACAGTCATTCATTACCAAAAAGATCGTCTACCTCTTGTTTTTTCATTCGATTCATCAACTGTTCTACCATTACATTTGGAGGAACATCTTCAAATAGAACTGTATAGAGCGCTTCGGTTAGTGGCATTGACACATCATACTTAATGGCAAGCTGATGTGCTGCCTTAGCCGTTCGAACACCTTCAATTACCATACCCATACCGGAAACAACATCTTCAAGACTGTTTCCTTTACCGAGCATATTACCAGCTTTCCAGTTTCGTGAGTGGACACTTGTACATGTTACGATTAAATCTCCAAGACCCGTTAAACCTGAAAATGTGAGCGGATGTGCCCCCATCTTCACGCCAAGTCTAGATATTTCAGCTAGTCCCCGGGTTATTAATGCCGCTTTAGCATTATCTCCGTAGCCAAGACCATCCGTAATTCCTGCTGCTAAGGCAATTACATTTTTAAGTGCTGCACCAATTTCTACCCCAATAAGATCGTTGTTTGTATATACGCGGAAATATTGGTTCATAAATAAATCTTGAACTTCTTCGGCCGCCTGCATATCATCAGAAGCCGCAGTTACAGTGGTCGGATGACGCAAGACAACCTCTTCGGCATGACTAGGTCCGGATAATGCAACAACAGCCTTCAAATTGGACGCTGTGAGCTCTTCCGTTATTATTTCAGATATTCTCTTAAGCGAATCAGGTTCAATTCCTTTTGAGACATGAACAATTAACTTTGGTCCTTCAATCATTGTGTTTATTTCTACACATACACCGCGAATCGCTTTAGTTGGAACAGCAATAACAAGGATTTCTCCATGCTTTACAGCAACATCAAGTTCTGAAGTTGCTGCCAAGTTTTTTGGTAATTGAATTCCTGGTAAATAATTCTTGTTTGTATGTTCATTTAGAATTTCGGAAGATAAATCGTCTCGTCTTGCCCAGAGTAAACAATCATGGCCGTTTTCTGCCAAGACAAAAGCAACTGCAGTTCCCCAACTTCCAGCACCAATAACGGATACCTTTTTCATTCCATCAACTCCTTGCTCTAGTTATAAGTCGAATCGGAGTCCCTTCAAAGCCAAATGACTCACGAAGACGATTTTGTAAAAAGCGCTCATATGAGAAATGCATGATTTCGGGTTCGTTCACAAATACGACAAATGTAGGAGGCTTAACCGCAACTTGCGTCGCATAGTAAATACGTAATCGCTTCCCTTTTTCTGAAGGAGCCGGATTTCTTGCAACCGCATCTTCTACAACTTCGTTTAACACACTTGACTGAATTCGCAGTGCGTGATTCTCACTAACAAGTTTAATTCGGTCAAATAGCGTATTTACACGTTGTTTTGTTTTAGCTGATACAAAAGCAATCGGTGCATAATCTAGAAATAGGAAATTCCCTCGTATATCCTCAATGAATTTATTCATCGTTTTATTATCTTTTTCAACGATATCCCATTTGTTAACTACAAACATGACACCTTTTCCGGCATCTTCAGCATAACCTGCAACCCTTTTGTCTTGTTCACGTATTCCTTCCTCACCGTTAATAACGATTAATACGACATCCGATCTGTCAATCGCTTTCAACGCTCGAAGTTGGCTGTATTTTTCAGTACTCTCATATATTTTCCCTTTTTTACGCATTCCCGCCGTGTCAATAATTTTATATTTTTGACCTTCATGAACATAAGGAGTGTCAATCGCATCTCTTGTTGTACCTGCAATTTCACTTACTATTACGCGCTCTTCGCCTAATAGTGCGTTCACAAGCGAGGATTTACCTACGTTTGGACGTCCAATAAGAGAGAATCGAATCACATCATCTTCAATTTCTTCAGCATCCACATCAGGGAAATTAGCTGCGACCTCATCTAATAAATCACCAAGACCTAATCCATGAGAACCAGAAATCGGAAACGGGTCACCAAAGCCAAGTGAATAAAAGTCATATATCATTTCTCTCATATCCGGGTTGTCCACTTTATTAACAGCAAGAATAACCGGTTTTTTTGTCTTATAAAGAATTTTTGCCACATGCTCATCAGCATCTGTAACACCTTCGCGTCCATTTGTTAAAAAGATAATGACATCTGATTCTGCAATTGCAATTTCAGCCTGAGATCTAATTTGATCCAGAAATGGCGCATCACCTATTTGAATTCCACCAGTGTCTATGAGATTAAAATCATGTGCTAGCCAATCAGCTGAGCTATAAATACGATCGCGCGTAACACCCGCAACATCTTCTACAATTGATATTCGTTCACCAACGATTCGGTTAAAAATTGTGGATTTACCCACGTTTGGTCTACCGACAATCGCTACTGTTGGTTTGGTCATAATAAAAACATCCTTCCAGCTTATCTTCTGCATATTATACACAATAAAAGAACGAACGTCTAAACGAACAATTTGAATGTTCTTTACCTAGAATATTTAAAATTAATGAATAACTTAAAAAGAATCAAAATGCTACACTTTAACAATTTTTACATTTTGGAAAACAAATCATTTTCAATTCATATTACCTCTAAATTAATTCCGCTAAAAATGAACTAGTTCCAATGATGATCAAAAGATACCGTCAACAAATGACTGAAAATAAAAATGATGATGCTATAAAGCATCATCATTTTTATTACTGTTATTTACTCTGTGAATTTCTTTAACTGATCACCGATAACATCACTCATAGAAAAGCCCGATGCTTCCTCTGGCATTTCATAGTCTCCATATGAATTATCATTCTCTTTTTCAACCAAATCTTTAATACTTAATGATAAACGCTTATCAACCGGGTTGACTTCAAGAACTTTAACTTCAATTTTCTGACCTTCCTTCAACACTTCATCGGGTGTTCCGATATGTTGGTGTGAAATACGTGAGATGTGGACAAGACCTTCTACTCCAGGAAATAGTTCAACGAAAGCCCCATAAGAAACGATACGTTTAACAGTTCCTTCAAGTTTAGATCCTTTCGGCGCTCTATCTTCAATGCCTTCCCATGGACCGGGCAACGTATCTTTAATAGATAAAGAAATACGTTCTGAGTCACGGTCAACAGATAGAATTTTAACATTTACTTTGTCGCCCTCTTTAAGGACATCTGATACTTTCTCGACATGTTCGTGTGTTAGTTGTGAAATATGGACAAGTCCATCAACACCACCGATATCAACAAATGCACCGAATGTCGCTAAACGTTGAACAGTTCCTTCAAGTATTTGTCCGACTTCAAGTGTATCCATAATTACACCCTTTTGTGATTCCTTCTCTTCTTGAATCACGGCACGATGCGAGAGTATAAGACGATTTTTTTCCTTATCCATTTCAACAATTTTAAATGACATAACGCGACCTTTGTACTCATCGAAAGATTCTACAAAATAATCTTCAACAAGAGAAGCCGGGATAAACCCACGCACACCTAAATCTACAACTAATCCACCTTTTACAACATCTCGCACTTCTGTTTCAATTGTTTTTTTAGTATTGTATGCTTCTTCCAGCGATTCCCACGCGTCTTCAGCGTCTACTTTTCGCTTTGAAAGAACATAGTTTTCATCTTCAACTTTTGTAATGATTAACTCGATTTCATCGCCTTCAGCTACTGCATCTGAAGCTTTTTCAATGTGTAAACTAGATAGTTCGCTGATTGGGATTACACCGTCAAAAGGTGCTCCTGTAATTTCTACAGTTACCGACTTATCTTCAATCTTCGTTACTTTACCAGTTACTCGATCACCCTCATTAAAAACATTCTCTACCTCTAAATTCATTTCTTCAGACATATGTAGTCCTCCTCTATAATGAATCTTACTTCCATACTATTCGAATTCACAGATAAAAACAAAAAAATACACTTGACTCATTTATTTATATTCTTTTATGAGCTTTCCTATTTCACTCATTATCGCTTCAGTCACTTCCTCAGCTGAGGCTCTTCTTTCACGGAACTCGGAAATATCCATCGGCTTACCGTAAACAACCTTTAAGCTTTTAAATGGCTTATAGGGTCCAATAATCGCACAAGGCATTACAACACAATCCCCTTTTAGCGCAAAGAATCCTGCACCAGCAAGGCCTTTAGTAAGTTCCCCAGTCTTGCTTCTTGTCCCTTCCGGAAACAAACCTACAACTTCTCCACCTTTTAGAATTTTAAGTGTTTTACGAAATGCTTCACGATCGCTCATCCCACGTTTTACAGGATATGCTTGAACTCTTGGAAGAATACTTTTTAACAACGGCATTTTGAAGAGCTCTTCTTTTGCCATAAACCGAACGGTACGAGGACAGGTCATTCCAACAATCGGTGGATCTAAATTATCGATATGATTCGTGCAAAGTAGAACTCCCCCCTCTTTCGGGAAATTTTCTTTTCCAATGACTTTGACACGATATAAAGGATAGTAAAGAGCACTTACAAGAAATTTACCTAGCGGATACAGATTCATCGCACTAACCTCTCTTCCGCAAGCTTAGTTATCTTTTCTGCTACATCTTCAATCGACATTGCCGTAGTGTCGATTAATAGCGCGTCTTCCGCCATTTTTAGCGGAGATGCTTTTCTCTTCATATCTGCCTGGTCTCGTTCACTAATTTCATTTTTCAATTGATCTAATGAGGAAACGATGCCACGTTTTTCATTTTCTAAATGTCGGCGACTCGCTCTTTCATCAACAGAAGCAGTCATGAAAATTTTTAATTCCGCGTTAGGTAAAACGTGTGTACCGATATCTCTGCCGTCCATAACAACTCCTACACCTTCCGCAAAAACACGTTGTTTAGCAACCATAAGTTCACGAACTTTAGAGTGCGTTGCAACAGAAGAGACAGATGAAGTAACATCCCTCGATCTAATTTCTTCTGTCACATCAGAACCATCTATAAATACCAACTGTGTATTATCTGTAGGTTTCAAGGATATTTCAATCGAGTTTAAGAGTTCTTCCAGACTATCCTCATCATTAATATCTATGTTCATTTGAAGCGCCTTATGCGTTAACGCTCTATACATCGCACCTGTGTCTATGTAGGTATATCCAAGTTTTTCAGCTGTTATCTTTGCAATTGTACTTTTTCCAGCTGCAGCTGGACCATCAATAGCTATTTTTATAGTTTTCATAATCTCATTTCCCTTCAGAGTTAATTCGTCAGTATTGTATCACATCGAAAAGGGAAAAGTCCTGCGACGGCAGCACTTCTCCCTTTTTAATACTTATTTATTTCTCATTTCTAATTGTCTTTCGAAACAGAATCGTACAATACGTTGCTGATCCTCATTAGTAACATCGCCAAATTTTAATGAGGCTATATTTCTTCCACTTCTCTCCCATACACGGACAACTGTTGCCTCGATTTGAAGATATTTAATATCTTTGTTTACAAACGGTAAAACTATATATAAAGATAGTACATCATTTTCTTTAAACGGAGGTTCGCTTGGAAGGTTTAAAGCAATTCCACCTGCACTTATGTCTACAGCTACAAATCGTGATTTATTTCCATCCTTTACAACGGCAACATCGATTGCTGTATCTACTCTAACAAATTCACGTCGTTGGATTTTAAGTACTCGATCATCGCCTGGATATGACAATTTGAGCATAGGAATTCCCTTCATCATCCTGCCACTGACTTCAGCTCTATAAGCATACGAGACTTTAGTGCTATCCGTAAATGTTATAACTAATTGTGTTCCATCCACAAAAAAGGCGGTTTTACCTGTTTGAATATGCGTTGGATAATCAATCATTACATGATTTTCCGCAAGATCGACTACCCTACTTTTGAATTTTTCTTTTTCTTCTTTGAGACTATTTTCAATAATAATAATTGTACCTATTGCTAATAGCATAAACACACCCACTATCCTAAGTCTTACATCTATTATGTCATGACTGGATAATAAATCAAATATGAATTTTGAAAATTCTTCACTGCTTTTCTGTCTTTATTACTTCTTTAGTTTCAGTATCTACAAGAACTGCATACGTATCTACTTCTTCGTTAGTTCCCTTCATCGTAACGATCAAGTAATGAGCAAGACGCTGATCAAGTCTTTCATTTTCTACATATGCAAGTTCCTCTTCTACCACAGATACACCTGAGTGAAAAAAACTACTCCAATCTATTTTAGCAATTGTTTGTGGTTTTATCGTTTCTTTTCTTATATATTCCATTGCATCCAGACCAATTATATCTCCATTATCCTTTGCTACCTTTAAATGAATTGTATCTGAAAAAACTTTAGCTTTATTTTCAGGTTCAACTCGAACATAAACGAAATGCCAAGCTGTATGATTTTCTCGAGCTTCTTGGAAGACAGTATCGCCATACCCCGCATTTCTAAGAAATTCCTCGGCTTTTTCTTGAATTTCTAAATGACGAAGACTTTCTTTTCCGAATGGTCTTTCAGTCAAAAAGGATAATATATGACCTCCTTTTTCAGTTATGTCGATATAGCCAATGGATTGACCCTCTGCAAAGCGCAAATGATAAAAAGCGTAAGGTGAACCCGATTTACTTGGCTCAACAACAACCGAAGAATTAGATTTATCCGGAAAGATCTTTTTGAATCTTTCAATAGCTTCTGGTCCGGTTATTTCATGGTCATTTAAATTTTTCAACTCTTTTTTCTTTAATGAATCAGATTCACTAGCTGTTAGAGGAAAATCTGTTTCCGTATATTGCTTTACATTATCGCTCATACCTGTCCAATTATGTTTCACATCAATTGACTCAAGCTGGTTTGTCCATCCTTTAACAGTCATTTCTCCATCAATTAGACCCGTAGTAGCGATTTCCCATTCGCCTGCCATGACACTAAGATTTTTCGAGGCATTTTCCATAACTTTATGATATTGATCATCGTCACCGCTACGTTCAGACTCTTTCGCAAAATTCCCAAGCCTTCCTAAATAATTCATCCAAGCACTTGAAAAGCTCCGATCTAGTGGCAGTCCGCTGACAGAATTCCTTATATCTGATGACAATCTCCAAATGTCCTCTCGAGCTTTTGTAGAGCCATCTGATTCGTTGAAAAGCAACGTTTTTTTCACCGCAATATCTAATTCTTCAAGTTTCTCAGATGCATCCGTCATTTCTTTTGCATATTGTCCACTTAGTAAATAAGCAAGTTGTTCATTTTCATTTGCCTTACTATACGAATAAATGGAAAGTGCAGCGACCATATATACGAGTACAAAAACTGTTTTTTTCATAATTCGGCAAAAGCATTACCAAGAATTCTAGAGTTACTCCGGTATTCTTTCACCTCTTCGCCTCCTAACAATTATTTCTATTAAACATTAGTTACAAAAAATGTGTAAACCAATCTTCTTGATTTGTGGACGCGACCAGATCCATTTGCTTGTAGCAGTAATGGGATTGAAATAATAAATTGCATTTTCCGATGGGTCCCATCCGTTAATTGCATCTAATACTGCTTCACTAGCACGATCATTTGGCTCTAACCAAATTTGTCCATCGGCAACTGCGGTAAATGCACCTGGTTGAAAAATGACTCCACCAACTGAGTCTGGAAAATCAGCATGTTCCACTCTGTTTAATATGACTGCCGCAACAGCTACCTGACCTTCATAGGGCTCTCCTCTAGCTTCGCCATATACTGCATTAGAAAGTAATTTCAAATCACGCTCAGAGTATTTTGATGGTAACTGAACATTCTTTTTTTCACCTCCACCCTTTTCTACTTGTGAAGTAAGGGGTTTTCCACCATAATGTGTGAATTTATTGCCTTTCTTTATATTTTCTTTAACAAATTTTTCATCGTATTTAGAAGCATCAGCTAATTTCTTTTTTGTTTTCGATCCTGCAATTCCATCCACAGGCAAACCATATTGTTCTTGGAAATTACGAAGTGCCCAGTAAGTTCCGTATCCAAATTTCCCATCAATCGTTCCAGAATAAAAGCTAATGTATTGTAGTCTTGACTGGAGTTCAATTACGTCATCTCCAAAAGCTCCCCGCTGAATTTGCTGTGTACTAAATGCTCCCGTATTTAAAGGAGACAGAATGTATGCACTCCCAAAGAGAAGCACAACTGCAACAATACGAATCATAATTTTCTTCAACTTTATTCCTCCTTTATTACTAAGCTTGTCCAAAAAAATAAAAATTATTAAAAATAAAAAAAGATCCAGCATATGCTAGATCTTTTGATTATTCCTTTGAATTCATACGTGTTTTCCGTCTAAATTGTTGCATTGCAAATGTATGTGCGTATTTTACTCGTGTTAAACCGAACCACCATAAAAATATCATAAATGGAATGATTAGATATAAGAAAAGTTCGTGAGTTAGAAAAATACCATTATAAATAAAATGTAAAACGAATGGTGCAATTAAAGACATAATTAATAACTTTCGTTTATCTTTATCTTCCGCGAATTTTGCACGGCCTATATAATAGCCCATCACAACACCGAATAGTGCATGACTCGAGACAGGAAGTAATGCTCGCAGGAAAGCAATGTCTACCCCAAACGTGAATAGGTAAAGTACGTTTTCTACAGCGGCAAAACCTAGCGAAACACTTGCACCATATAATATACCGTCATATGCATCTTCAAATTGTACATGTCGATAAATTGCCAATAGCAAAACCAGCCACTTAAAAAACTCTTCCAATGCACTTGTAAATACTACATCACGAAAGAATACAGAGGAAAAGACGTTTTCTTCTTCAAATACATGTTGAATAAACATGATTGGGAAAGTCATAATAGCGCCATATATAAAAGTTTGAAATATTGTTCGAGATGGTTCTTTGGCAATTTCTTTTCTTAAATAAAAATAACTAAAGAGCGCCAATCCAGGCGCAATCGCTACTGTGAGCAAAATGAACATAGACGGCCCTCCCAGATAAACTTATATTAAGATCGAGACAATTCGTTAGCTAAATCCATTTATTTGTTTCGCCTCAATTGCGTCTGCTATTAATGCCCCATGGAAACGACCGTTTTCAATGAAAATTTCATTCGCATTGTTTCCTGCTGCAATTACTCCAGCAATATATATTCCTTCAACATTAGATTCCATAGTGTGTTCGTCAAAAATAGGACGCCCGTTTACCTCTTCAATTTGAATTCCAATCTTTTTGAAAAATGATTGATCCGGATGGTAGCCCGTCATGACAAAAACATAATCGGAATCAATTTCAAGTATTTCAGTATCATTTCTAATCGTGACAGCAGATTCCGTTATTTTTTCTATGTTCGAATTGAATTGCATTTTGATTTCACCCGATCGAACTAAACTTTCAAAACCTGGCAAGATCCATGGTTTGACGCTCTTAGAATACTCCGCACCCCTGTAAACAACCGTAACAACAGCTCCAGCACGCTCTAATTCCAATGCAGCATCTACAGCAGAGTTCTTTCCACCGACAACGACTACCTTTTTCTGAAAAAAAGGATGAGCTTCTTTGAAGTAATGATAAACATGAGGAAGTTTTTCACCAACAACATCTAACATATTTGGATTATCATAATATCCGGTTGCAATAACCACTTGCTTCGCATTGTATACTGTTTTATCCGTCTCTACCGTAAATGCATCTTTTTCTTTACGGACGGATAACACTTCTTCAAAAGTGTTAACCGAAATTTTTTTCAGCTTAGTAACTTCTCGGTAATAAACCAGTGCGTCATTTCTTTTAGGTCTATCAATCGCAGTTATAAAAGGAATATCTCCAATTGAGAGTTTAATACTTGTGCTAAAAAATGTTTGATGTGTTGGATAATTATAAATGGAATTAACGATATTGCCTTTTTCTACAACAAGTACCTCTAAACCTTTGTTTTGAATTTCAATCGCTGCCGATAGACCACAAGGGCCTCCGCCAACAATCAAGACATCAACTTTTTGCATAGGACCTCTCCTTAAAACACTTACTATAATCAAATTCAATTATTTTCAAATAATGAAAAACATATTCTCTTAGTAATGCACTTTAATAACATGACATTGCGATTCGGCACCGAGCCTTAATGGCAAACTAGTTGTTCCAAATCCATTACTGATCAGTTTCGCGTGATTATCATTGATTTTAAAAGACCCTTTCTCGAATAACCCAAACTTACCAATTCTAACTTGGCCACCATGAGTATGTCCTGCAAGCAAAAGATTTGGTTGGAATTCTAGCTCAACTTTGCGGAAAAGTGAAGGAGTATGAGTAACAAGAATTGTTTTCTCATAACGTTCAACATTACGAAGTGTTGCTGCGATGTCGGGCGATCCATTTGAAGGGTCATCTGTACCCAGAATACCCCAACTAGGATGACCTGGAAAAGGGGTATTTTCATTATCAAGAATTTTACCATTAAAGCTTGCAATAATTTTACGAATTTCTTCTTCTCCAACTTCACGATCATTATTACCCCATATAAAATAAATCGGTGCTAAGCTTGAAAGGATTTCTACATTTTTTGAAATACGCTTTAGTGGAACGCCTCTTTCTGCAAGATCACCACCAATAATTACAATATCAATTTCATTTTTTATTTTCTGTAAAAGACGTTTATCTATTTTACGGCGGTGAACATCTGATATGAAAAATAAAGTCAGTGACCGTTTCTTTCCATGAGTGCTATTTGTAGTTATTTCATGGAAAAGCACATTCTTTCTAAATGCATTATGAATCATATATAAAATTAGTGCCGCACTTAAAAACAGCAAGGAATAAATTAGTTTACTAATCGTGATGATTCCACACCTTTCATTTAAAAAAGGCAAAGTAAAATACCTTTGCCCTGTTATGTGAATTACCAATTACGGAATTATTAATTTCTGACCCGCATTTATAGTGTTTGACGACAATCCATTTGCTTTTTTAATTTTCTCTATGCCAGCATCTGTCTTATAATAGTTAATTGAAATACGGTACAATGTTTCATTCGCAGCAACAATATGAGTCTTCCCTACAGATTGTACTTGTGGTTTTGTTTCTGGTTTTGTTTCTGGTTTAACTTCTGGTTTTGCTTCCGGTTTTGTTTCTGGTTTTGTTTCTGGTTTAACTACTGGTTTTACAATTGGTTTTTCAACAGGTTTTGAAGTAGTTTCATCTGCCTCTGTTTCAGGTTTCTTCGTAATATCTGTATTCACCTTATTAGAATCTTCCTTCTCATCATTAATAACTACATCTAAATTCGTATCACTCTTGGCACCGCTTGATAGATCGTTATTTATTTCGTAGCTGCCATTAGACTTCAACTCATTCGTTGAACCTTTTTGAGGCTCATAAAAATCAGTTAAAACATAAACCAATATTCCTACAGGAATTAGAGTGAAAAGAGCAAGTATTATATTTATTGTTCTATTTGCTGAACTGTTTTTTGTCTTTCGACCTTTTTGACGTAATTCAGATCGAGATGGAATATTTTTTTCTTCTTCTAAAAATACCGATTGTCTATGTTCTTCAAATTTAGTTTTATAATCATCTTTTTTCATCGTAAGACTCCCCTATCACATCATGCTATTGTTTCCATTATGACGAATATTGTCGGAAAAGTAAATGGACATCAACTATGTTCTCCCAGAAGTAGATGAAGTCGTTCCATCCACTCCATCGGCTTCCTCTGAAAATACTGGTCTTCAGCAGTTAACAACCAATCCAAAGAAGTGATCCCACAGTTCGAGCAGCAATGTGTTGGCCTAGTAATTACTTCTTCATCAAAAAACGACAAAACCTGTTCTCTTATACATATGTTTGAATGAATAATTTGAAGCATTTGTTGCAATTCCTGTTCTTTTTCTAAACTAATTTCTTCTAAGCGAATAATTGTGTTTTCTACAGACAATCGTTCTAAATAGTACTCTAAAACTCGTTGTTTTGTCTCACTTATACCAGCCATTTCACTAGCAACTTCATTTGAAACCCCACTAGTTAATAAGTTGGTGTACTGTTTAATTTCTACTTCTGTTGGGAAATCTTCTTGAACAATAAAGCGTGATTTTCTTTCATCTTCCGGCGAGAACAACAACGTAGCAGCCGATAAATTCCCATCACGCCCCGCTCTTCCTATTTCTTGAATATATCCTGCAATCGTTGACGGGAACTGATCATGAATTATTTGTCGAATATCCCCTTTATGTATACCCATTCCAAAAGCATTTGTAGCACAAATCCACTTCACTTCTCCATTAATAAATTGAGCTTGCACAAAGGCACGATCTACCTGTTCCATACCAGCATGATAGGATGCGATCGACAACCCTTTATCTGCTAAAAAGAGCGCTAGGCTTTCTGCTCGTTTTCTAGAGGATACGTAAATAACTCCCGATCCAGAGCTTTGTTTTACGCGGTCAAGAATCCACTTGGTTTTTTCATTTTGTGATTCCATTTTTATAATAGAAAAAGAAATATTAGGTCGATCAAGCGAATATTTATGCACTACTGAGTCATTCAAATCTAAATAATCTTTTATGTCTTTAATAACTTTATCATTAGCTGTAGCTGTAAGCGCTAGAATTGTCGGTTTGTTAATATGCTTTAAAAATTCCCCAATTCTTAAATAATCCGGTCTAAAATCAAATCCCCATTGTGATATACAATGAGCTTCATCAATTACTAGTAAAGATATAGTTATTTTTTTAAGTTCAGTCATCACATTTTGCTGTAATAACATTTCAGGTGATATAAAGATGAATTTATATACATGCAAACTCTTAACAATTCTATTTTTTTCTTTAAAAGTTAAAAATGAATTTAATGCAACAACCTGTTTTTCACCATTTCGCTTCATTATCGCTACTTGGTCCTCCATAAGTGAAACCAGTGGTGAAATAATTAGCACTATCCCCGAGGACATATATCCCGGCAATTGAAAACAAAGAGATTTCCCATTACCAGTTGGTAAAATGGCAATTGTATCTTTACGTGAAATAACATCCCGTATAACCTCATATTGTCCAGGTCTAAATTCAGTAAATCCAAACCTTTCCTTTAAAACGTTATAGATTTTATTTGTTTCATTTGTTTCATTTATTTCCATCTTCCCCTCCTCCATTCATAGCACCTAATATGAGACGGATTTGAAAATAAGTTAAATGATCAAATTCATTCTTTAACAGACGTAATCTTCTCGTCTGTAAGTAATAAGCCATTTTAATCACTGCTTGAACATCTTCATTTTCGACAAAATCATTCAATGGAAAATTTGAATCATTAATAGACATTTCAGCAAAGTGGTCTTCAATTGTACTCATTTTCAATTTACGAATTTCCGCAATAGCGGTCATAGTCAAGCCACCTTCAAAGTACCTTTTCGTGGTTGCAGCAGAATCCGTCAGATAAGTTGATACTTTTATGTTATACGTCAATTTTCGCAAAAAATGTGCCTCTTGGGACATTTCTAGAGCATCAAGTAATATATGTAGCCCCTCAATAAAATATAGACGGATAGATACAGTATTAAGTTTCAAACTTTCTGAGAGCTGATTCCATGTCCAGCCGGTTACCCCATATCCGCCAAGCCTATGCAGCAGTATTACTTTATGTAAATCAACCATTCTACTTGATTCTATGTAATGCTGAAGTTCTTCCATAATTTCAATAGAAAATGCAGGCTTATTAATCGGTTGTTTATAGAGTATATTTTTCACAAAGGTTTGAACTTCATAATCCTTCTCCGTGGGAATAAATAATTTGGAACCCACTCTGAAATTCGATATTGTTTGAATCGTAAGTGACAATCTAGAAAAAAACGTTACTTCGTTCCCTCTATAATCCCATCCATTAAACTGATAGGTTGGCAGAGTCGATGTAAATCTTTTCCCTTTTTCAGTTACTTTAACAATTAAATTTTCCTCAATGTATAGATAACCTGACTTTATTAAATAATTGACAGCATCATCGTATAAATCTGTTCCCAACTTGGGCCAAATACCAAAAAACGCTTTCAGGTTATAGTATTCAACATCTTGCAGTGTTTGTCCTGATTTTTTTCCGCGAATTAAATGGAGTCCATTATAAATGGTTCTTTCCCCATCCATTCGGCTTATAATTGTTAAAAGAATTGATGATAACTTCATTATATGGACACCACCATTCTAAAAAAGTGTTTTTAGGTTGAAAACTTTTGAAAACATCTTTAGAATAGAACCGTAGACAAATTGTTAGGTACGGAGAAAAGGGGAGAGGTTTTACAATGCCTAAATATACAATCGTTGATCAGGATACATGTATTGCTTGTGGAGCTTGCGGGGCTGCAGCACCTGACATTTACGATTATGACGACGACGGAATCGCTTTCGTTATTCTAGATGATAACATGGGTACTGCCCAAGTTCCAGAAGAACTAACGGAAGACTTTGAGGATGCATTCGACGGTTGTCCGACTGACTCAATAAAAGTAGCAGACGCTCCCTTTGACGGAGATGCGTTAAAATATGAAGACTAACTCTAAATTGCTAGAGTATAATCTTTATCCAAACCTCACAACTTTGTGAGGTTTTTATTTATATGCGATACAGAACTAAAAAAATCACCCCTTAGTCTAAATGACTTCGGGGTGATTCATAGTATTATGAAGCTAATTCTGCTCTTTGTTGAGATATCCATTTTTTCATACTATTAAATAACAACAACGAGATTACCATAAGTATTGTACCTTTAATTAAATTAAACGGTAAGATACCAAGTACAATCATTGTATACATCGCATCACCGGTAACTAATGGCATATTTAAGAAATATGTGTACATCGGTAAAAAGACAACATAATTCAGAAAGCTCATGCCTATAGCCATTGCAAGTGTTCCAATAACTAAACCAGTTGCAAGACCTTTTGTTGTACGGAATTTATTGAAGATGTAATAAATCGGTAGAATAAACAACAATCCCGTTACAAAGTTGGCTATTTCTCCAACTGGAACCCCCGTAGGACTACCAGTAAAAAACCAATGCATAACGTTTTTGATTAATTCTACTCCAATACCGGCAACTGGACCCATTGTCATTACTGCCAATACCGCTGGAATCTCTCCAAAATCAATTTTTAAGAATCCTGGTAATGCGGGTAAAGGGAAGTTAAACTGCATTAATACAGTTCCTATACTCCCTAGTATTGCGACTAAAATCATTCGTCTTAACTTCTTGTTTTTCATTTGTTCCTCTCTCCTTTTGCGATTCACTTCAAAAGAGGAAAGGCTAATCAACTATTTATGCCATCAAAAATATCCCAAAAGCAAATAAGCTCTAGGGAATCGAAAGGCACACTAAATAAGAATCCTTTTTGTGGACAACACAAATAGAAGACAGCACCTTCACCTTCTCCCATCCAGACTTTACTGTCGGCTCTGGAATCTCACCAGAATCAGCTGTTAAGCTCGCGGGCTCGGAAACTAAGTTTCCATTACCGCCGGTCGGGAATTGCACCCTGCCCCGAAGATGAATCAATATTATGTTACTACTTTATCATACATCAAAAAAAGCACTTTGTAAACTAATCAGTTTACAAAGCGCTTTTATCATTTTAATAGAAACTCCATTGGATTTGGCCCTATTGGCATTGGTAACGGTTGTGTAAAGTCAAATCTTTGCCACTCCACTTGACTTATGTTTTCAAATTGGAGTTGCGTATCAAAACTTGCAGCTGTCAGGAGCATGCCTTCTATCATTCGAAGAGCTTCTGTAGGAAGCATTAGATTTAAATCTAAAGTCTCAGCAAATTTTACTCGAGCCAAATTCTTATCTATTGTTACACTAAAATCGATATTATCGGGAATCAAAGGCAAAAAAATATCATTCGGCTTTACTTTCATTTCCTGTAAGGCTTTATCCAGCGAATCATATGATTTATAGAAGTTTGAAGATAGAAATTCCAATCCATTACTTTGAATAAACAAGTAGTAGTTTGTATTGTTTTTTCCACTCTTCAATTCGAGTGGTTTGCTCGGTTCACCCGCTTGATCAAACTCATGAATTGAACCATCTTCATTTTCAAAACGGATGTGTTTAAATCCATAAAATGTATCTTGTAGGGAGTGAATGTATACAGCTATGGACCCGGACCCCATATCATAATTATGTCCTGTAGGTAGTACATGCGTAATCATTTCTCCTTCGACTGAAAGCGATCCTTTATACGGATGATAATCAGAGAAGCCAAAAGCCTCTTCATCAATTTGGTCAGCATATTTTTTATATAAGTCCAAACTTGTTGGTTGAACTTCTCCAAAGTCTTCTCGAATTTTTTCAGCCGGGATTATAAAAGTGACAGGAACACTCTCAGCGGCATCGCCCGCAAGACCTAAATGAAAAACAGTATCTCCGGCAATGTCATTTTCGTAAACAGCAAATGATTCAAACATATTTTCCTCGACTGAAGTTTTTGCTGCCGAATCATCAGAGAAAAAATCCATTTTACTGTCTTCACTTGCTTCATTTTCTTCAATACTTCTGCTTTCCATTTGTTTATCTGATGAATTATTTGTCAGTGCCACGTCGTTTTTCTTAAACATAGATGGTATTAGTAAACTTAACACGACCAGCGCAGCAGCTGCAACAACTGCAGGTACCCATCTCTTCCGTTTAGTAAGAACAGGGGATTTTAAGCGTTCATCTTTCTTTAAACGCATTAAAACTTCCTTTTCCGAACGGTTGTCAGTAATATTCGGCATATCACTAAGGAGTTGTTCAATGCTTTTATCATCCCACTTATTTTCCGTCATTTAGTTTCCCCCTTCTACAGGAAGAGCACTCATTTTTCTTTGTAATACTTTGATTGCCCTATGCTGTGTTGTTTTCACTTTACCTTCTGTCCAACCAAGCACTTCGGCAGTTTCAGCTATTGATAAATCATTGAAATAACGCATAATAACGACTACTTTCTGATCCCCGGTACACGTATCCAATTGGTGTAACAGTTCTTTCATTTCCTCATTTAAAACAGCCGATTCATCTGGTAAAATCCCCGATGAAACGAGCTCACTCTTTTCCCAATCGAATTTATCCAATGAATGTTTTCTGCGAACGGAGTTTTTCCTAAAATGATCTATTGCAACATTTTTTGCAATAGAAAAAAGCCACGTCTTCTCAGAACTCTTCCCTTCAAAGCCGCTATATGCCCGCATTACTCTCACGTAAACTTCATGTGAGAGATCCTCAGCTATGTCCCTGTCTCTTGTCAAATAGATAAGAAACCTGAACACATCAGAATGATACTGTTCATATAGTCGATGGAAAACGGAGTCATCCATTCAATCCCCCCGTTCATATTAGTAGTCGTTTCAAACAAATAAAAGTTACATTTTTTTTAATGGTAATGCACATTTAAAAACAGTCCCCGAATGAATACCCCTTTTAGCAGAAATCATGCCGCCATGTGAATCAATAATATTTTTGGCGATGGCAAGGCCAAGACCTGTACCACCTTTTCCACTTGTTCGAGCTTTATCAGCTTTATAAAATCTTTCGAAAATAAAAGGCAAATCTTCTTCAGGAATACCATAACCTGTGTCAGTTACTATAATTTCGCAAGTATCTGTGTATATTTCGACAGAGAGACTAACATTCCCTCCACTTGGAGTATGACGAATCGCATTATCAATCAGATTTGTAAATACTTGTTCGAGCCGATCTTCATCTGCATCTAACAAAGGATCGATATCTTTCAATGAATTAAAAACCAGTTCAACTTCCGCATCCTTGGCAGTTTGCATGAATTTATTTACTACACGTTCCAAAAACGGAGTCACATTAAATACATTTTTATGCAGAATCATATGGCCGGATTCCATTCGAGCTAAATCCAATAGATCTGTTACTAAACGCCCCATTCTTTTAGATTCTTCATGAATGATTTGCACCATTTCATTGCGTTCTTCATCACTTGAAGTAACGCCGTCTAAAATAGCTTCACTATACCCCTGGAGCATCGATATAGGCGTTCTTAGCTCATGCGATACATTAGCTATAAAATCAGTCCTAAGCTTGTCAAGCTGATGCTGCGCAGTCATATCTCGAAGCACCGCAACAGCACCACGTATACTGTTACCGCTATAAAGTGGACTTATCGAGATGGTGTAAAATTGTCCACCAAGTTCAAGTTCGTCCTCAACTTCCTCTGAAAAGGATAGGACATGCTCCAACATATGAAATATTTCTGGCGGTATAGTTTTATCTGTCGCATTATTTTTAAAGTACCAGTTTTGTAATAATCTTTCGGCTTGAGGATTGCTTAGTAAAATCGTATAATCTCTGTTAAAAGTGATTACCGCATCCGTCATTGAAGTTAGAATACTTTCTAGTTGTTCTTTTTCCTGATTTATTAATTCAACATGATATTTTAGTTGCCTTCCCATTTGATTGAATGCCGTAGCAAGTTGTCCGATTTCATCATTTTGTAATGAGGGCAATGTCGTATCGAAATTCCCCTTGGACAGTTCAAATGCTGCTTGACGCATACCTCTAAGTGGAGAAGTAATTCGAGTTGAGAGGAAGAAGGCAAAAATAGTTGTTAGAATAAAAGCAATAAAAGCTGAAAGGATTACGATGGTTGTCGTTCTTTTAGTAGTATTATGTATTGCTTCAAGACTTTGGTATATAAACACAGTTCCTTTGGTTACATTTTCTGAAATAAATGGATCCGCAAGAACAATGTATTTTTCCATAACATTTTGTTCAACACTAGACGGTAAAATCATTTCTTTAAACACTGGTTTCCCGGTAGTAGCAACCTTTTTAAATGCAGGTTCAGAAAGAATCTTTTGTTCAATTCTTTCTTTATTTAAACCTTTTTGAAAAGCATATGTAACTTCATTATTTTCGTTTAAAATGATAGCATTCGTTTCTTCATCCAAAATATCTTGAACGATCGGGATAAGTCTAGATGCTTCATCTTCATGCTGCCATACAATTTTCGCAATCGTGTAAGCTTCTCTTTCCAAAGAATTTTCCGCTTGTTCTGTATGAAAATTATCTAGAAACTCTAAAAGCAGCGCAGTAACAATAAATAAAATAAAAGTAACGAGAAGCAGTATGGTTGCCCATAGCTTCCCGACGATTGAGTTCCATATTCTATTCATTGTGGGCCTCGAATTTGTATCCGACACCCCAAACTGTAACGATCATTTTAGCCGCGCTTTCGGAAACTCTGTTCAGCTTTTCACGAAGTCTTTTAACGTGCGTGTCAACAGTTCGTAGGTCTCCAAAAAACTCATAATGCCATACTTCTTTTAATAGTTGTTCTCGATCGAATACCTTATCTGGTGACCTTGCAAGAAAATACAATAACTCGTATTCTTTTGGTGTTAAGTTCACCTCTTGGCCTTCAGCCGTTACTCGGTGAGCATCGTGATCAATTGTTAACTGAGGAAAGACAACTAAATCTTTTGAAGCAGAAGTAGATGCCACACCCGGGAAAGTTACGGATCTTCGCAAAATTGCTTTAACCCTCAAAACAACTTCCCTAGGACTAAACGGCTTAACTATGTAATCATCCGCACCTGATTCTAAGCCCGTAATACGGTCAGATTCTTCTCCTTTTGCAGTCAACATAATAACCGGCGTCATTTGTTTTTGCTCTCTTAATTCAATTAAAACTTCAAGCCCATCTTTTTCAGGCATCATTTGATCGAGTAAAATACAATCATAGTTATTCGCAAGAGCCATCTCGAGCGCCTGGGCACCATCTTCAGCCTCTTCAACTTCATAACCTTCACGTGTTAGGTACATATTTAATAGACGACGGATTCTATCCTCATCATCAACAATTAGTAAAGTAACTTTTTCATCCATGTATAACTTCTCCCTTCAATCACATCTAATTACCATTGTACAATCGCTACGCTAAAATGGAAATAAAAAGACTGTACGGAAAGTGAAGCATTTCCGTACAGCCCTAAAGAACACTGCTTATACAGCCGCTTTTAAGCGTATGAGTGTAATCCAGCAAGAATTAAGTTTACGACAATTAAGTTAAACATAATTATGACGAATCCAATAACCGCGAGCCATGCAGATTTCTTACCTTCCCAACCTTTGGAGAGTCGCAAATGTAGAAATGCTGCATAAAAGAGCCAAGTAATAAGAGCCCATACTTCTTTTGGATCCCATCCCCAGAATCTTGACCACGCCTCGTGTGCCCATATCATGGCAAATATAAGCGCGCCAAGTGTAAACACTGGGAAACCAATTAGAACCGAGCGATAGACGATTTCGTCCATTAACTGGGAGTTCGCTTTCCGAGCAAGAGGCTGGAATAATGCAGCAATTGGTTTACGAATAATAAGTCGCATCAACAGGTACAATACGATTCCCGTCATTACTGACCAAACCAATGTCGTTAATGTTTTAGCATTAACAATTGCAGGCATTTCGACAAGAGGCGTCATTCTATCGGGCGTTTGTGCAACATATTCATTTAAACCAAATAACGGTGGGTAATGATAAATCATTTTCTGTGTTTGCTCATCTTTATTGACATAAGTAAACTCAGCTTCGTAACCTGCAACGGAAAATGCAGTGGATGATAAAATGAAACCCAGTGTTAAGACGAGTACGAACATAACAGATTCCAACCAAAAACTAGATTTCGACTTCTTAGTCATATCCACATTTTTAAGTAAGAATACAAGTCCCGCTACAGCACCAATTGCAAAAATTGCTTGACCGAGTGCTGCAGTACTTACGTGCACCCATAACCAATAACTATTAAGTGCTGGTATAAGTGGTGTTATTTCAGTAGGAAACATGCTTGCATAGCCAATAATTATTATTGCGATTGGTAGTGCAAACAAACCTAGAGAAGGCGTTTTATACATCCAGAACAACATTATAAATGATCCGACTAACATCATTGCAAACGCAGTTGTAAACTCGAACATATTACTTAATGGGGCATGTCCAGAAGCGCCCCAACGCGTAAAGAAGTAACCCAAATGTGTTAGGAAACCAATAGTGGTAATTGTAATACCAATATTTCCCCATTTATTATTGTTATATGTTTCTTTGGACTTGGCACCTTTCACCGCACCCCCAAAAAAGAGTGTTGCGACTAAATATGAAAAGAATGAAATAAGTAGTAAATTAGAACTCCACGATGCTAAATCCATTATTTAAAATCTCCTTCCTGATCATCCAATTGGGAATCGGAGTCTTCTCTATCTTCATAAATTGGTAAGTTGGCATAGTCTTTTACAATATCAATTTCTTTTTTCAAATAAAACCAGTTTTTATTTGTATGAGCTGCGATAAGCATTTCATCATCTTCACCTTTTTGAACCCAAATTCGTCTGTGATTCCAATAAGCTCCTTGTGTAACACCAATCATAAAGATAATGCCTCCAAGGATTAGAATATACAATGTTTTATCTTTACGAATTGTAAGTCCTGAAATATCACGCGTTTCTGCACTTACAAAGTTCACTTTGTACTCATTCACTTCTGTTTCCAGCGTTTGACGAATTGCAACAAAACTCATTTCCCCATCCGTTTTAGCGGGTGTAGTCATTTTGAAAATAAATGCTGGGTTATTTGGTATTGGCGATTTCGAAACAGGTACCCCATCTTCTACACCATTATAATCAGGAAAGTAGTTTTTTAGTTCAACGGTTGCACCATTACCTAGATCGTAGATACGTTCAGGTGTAACAAGATCAACTGTAAACTCTCCAAGTGATTTCTCAGTTGCCTTTTCAGTAAGTTGGAAAGTCATCGCTGATAACTCATCTAAACGATAGTCCATTTGAAAAACAGAATAACCATCAAACGTCAATGGTTTGTTCACAATAATGGAATAGTCTTTTTGAAACTCCAGGTTCTCCGATTGCCCAGGCAAACCGTCTGTTTCTTTCTTATATAAACTAACATCCGTTTGATAATTTTTGGCAATCATTCCAACACGATCAAGTGCTGTTTCAAAAACTTGTCCAGAATCTTCTTTCGTATAATTCTCTATGATGAATTTATTATTCTTTAAATAATAACCTGGAGCACCTGGAATCGAACGTGTTTCACCTTCTCGAAGCCACATCGTTTCATCTACATAAAACCCAGGAATACCATGCAATAATATACCGAAAAAGAATATAATAAGACCCGTGTGATTTACGTAAGGGCCCCATCTTGCAAAACGATTTTTCTCTGCAAGTATCGCTCCATCTTCTACTTTTACTTTATATTTCAATTCTTTTAATTTGTTCTCTGCTTTTTCGAATGAATCATCTACATCAGAAACTTTTCCCACACCATATACACGTTGACGTTTCATAAATGAAGGATGTCTTTTCGTCTTTTGTAGTTTTAGTGATTTATAAAGTGGAATGACTCGATCTATACTAGCGATAATGATTGAAGTACAAAGCATTCCTATTAATATTTTGAACCACCAGCTTGAATACATATCATAAAAACCAAGTTTATAATAAAGAGTACCAGCAAAGCCATAAAGCCTTTCATAATAAGCTAAGTACTCCGCATCTGTTGATGCAGCTACATACATTTTCTGAGGGAACATTGTTCCGATTGCCGATGTTGCGAGTACTGCAACAATGATGCTTATCCCTATTTTGACGCTTGAAAAGAAGTTCCATATACGATCAATAATCGATTTATTGTATGTTTGAGATCTTCTCGCAGAACCTTCATACCTCATATCGACGAGCGTACTTTCTTTTGCTGCCTCAGTTTGTGGCCGACCACATTTCTCACAAAGCACTGTACCAAAAGGATTAGTATGCCCGCATTGGCATTTAATTTCGCTCATTTCAAATGTGCTCCTTACTCGGGTTGAATGCTTTCCATATAGCCACGAATTTCAGCTTCCGACATTTCCCGTATTATAATCTTTTCGATTTTCCCATCCTTATTGATAATAAATGTAGTAGGTAAAGGCTTTATAGTATAAGCTTCCTTCACACTTTCATCTTTATCAATAGCAATAGGAAACGTTAATCCATAATCATCTCTAAAGGTTTCAACTTGTAAATCAGAGCCTTTAATATTTATTGCTAAAATGTGGACACCTTTGTCTTCAAATTCAGCATGCATTCTTTCCATAGCAGGCATCTCCCTCTTACACGGAGCACACCAAGTTCCCCAGAAATTAAGGAAAACACCTTCGCCCCTATAATCAGACAGCCTATGTTTATTCCCCTCTAAATCAACGAGCTCAAAGTCAGGAGCTTGATCGCCAACTTTCAACATTTTCACATCTTTTTTCGTTAAGATTGCAAAAATGACTGCCGAGACAAGTATGAATAATATGATCGTCCTAATTATAAGACGTTTCTTTTTCTTTGATGCCCGAAGTTTTTCTTTATCACTCAAATGAGTCATGCTCATAACCCCCTAACCCACTAGTCCACAACTTAGTATAACAAATAGATGTACACAAACTCTTGTAATTAATGAAAGGTCTGTGAACTATAGTCTTTTTTAGTATTAACCAATTTTACCCGTTTCAGCAAGAACACGTAATTGTTTTACTTCGTGTCTTGTTAATTCTCTTGATTCGCCTGCATTTAGACCGATAGTCGTTAGTATTGCAAATGATTCTCTCTTAAGTTTTTCTACTGGGCAACCAATGGCATCAAACATTCTGCGTACTTGATGATTCCTACCCTCATGAATTGTAATCTCTATTAATGCGGTATTCGATTTTTTATCAACAGTTCGCATCTTCACATGTGCAGGTGCCGTCATACCATCCTCTAAAAGAATCCCCTGTTCCAATTTCTTCAAATCTTCACGTTGTGGGATACCTTTTACTTTAGCAATGTATTTTTTTTGAATTTCAAACTTTGGATGCGTCATTAAATATGAGAAATCACCATCATTTGTCATAATTATTACACCTGAAGTATCATAATCTAGACGTCCTACCGGGAAAATTCTTTCTTCTATATGTGGAAACAAATCCAATACTGTTTTTCTACCTTTTTCATCGTGAGCTGTTGAAATTATGCCACGAGGTTTATAGAGAAGAAAATAGACACTTTCCTCTTTTGAAATTTGAACCCCTTCAACTTCTACTTTATCCGAACTCGAGACCTTCGTTCCTAATTCAGTAACGACAACTCCGTTCACCTTTACTTTTCCATCAACAATTAGTGTTTCTGATTTTCTACGAGACGCAATACCTGCTTGTGCTATCACCTTTTGTAATCTTTCCATTACTTCACTCCGTCCTATGTGCTGTAAAAATTATGGCATACTTTAAGAGAAATTAAAAGAAGACTGTCCTATAGAAAGGCAGTCTTCTCATTTTAGACATATATTTATTAAATTCTAAGAAATGTATTGATTTATTCCATAGCTTAAACTGCTATCTTTTCAGTTATTGTTTAATCAAAATTGGTGATGTAACTAGTGTTTCATTGTTAAGAGTAATTGTCCAGTCACCATTACTTAATGCTTTTTTTCCTCTTGGAATGCGTACAACAGAGAACAAGTTCTTCTTTTCGCCTTTTTTCAAGAGTATTCGAATTGGGCTTTCGAGCTCACCATCTATTCCCGGTAAAATTGAATACGTACCTTTTTTTGCAACAGTTACAAGTTTATAAGACTTAAATGCCTGATTGGCTAAGTTCTTGTGTGTATTCCAATCATTACCATCGTTCAAAGTGACAACAATAACCTTTTTATCGTCCTTTTGAAAATATGTCGCAAGAGTACGGCCAGCAGCTTTTGTAAAACCCGTCTTCCCAGCAATTGCTGTAGGTTCCGAATGTATAAGTCGATGTTTATTTCTCCAATTATAACTGATGTCTTCAATTTTATAACTATAATTCTTTGTCTCAGCAATTTTCTTAAACTTTTCGTTTTTCATTGCAAAAAAGAGCATTCGAGCGGTTTCATAAGCTGTTGACATATGCTCTTCATCATGTAAGCCAGATGGATTTGTAAACACCGTATCTTGAAGACCATAAAACAGTGCTTTCGTATTCATTAAATCCACAAATCCTGCCAACGAGCCTCCAGTATGTTCGGCAAGTGCGTGCGCAGCATCATTACCGGAGCGAAGCATTAGACCATAAAGTAAGCCGTCTACATTTTCCACTTGATTTTGTTGCAAATAAATTGAGGATCCTTCAGCAGAAGCAGCTTCGGGAGATATTATCACTTCACTTAATAAAGAACGACTCTCAATGACCGTTAAAGCAGTCCAAATTTTCGTCAAACTCGCAATGGGTAATCGTACATTTTCATTGGACCCCATTAGTAATCTACCTGTTTCCGCATCAATAACAGCCCATGCTTGTCTTGCTGACGCATCAGCACTACCGATAAAAAGAAATAACGACATAAATAGGACGATAAACAGTGTCCGTTTCAAGAATGCTTTCCTCCTTACTCTTTTTCTCCAAATACTTCTTGAAATTGTGTCATAAATAAGTCCGTGTCTTCTTGAACATTATCCTGTTCCAACATGAGCGGCGGTAATGATTCAAGTGAACTTAATCCAAAACGATCCAGAAAGACATCTGTAGTACCATACAATATAGCCCTTCCAGTCCCTTCTGAACGTCCATTTTCCATGATAAATCCTCTTGAAATTAATGTGTGAATAGGACCATCTGACTTTACACCTCGTAAATCATCGATTTCAACTCGTGTAACGGGTTGTTTATAAGCTATGATTGCAAGAACCTCAAGTGATGCTTTTGTGATTGATTGAGGCGCAGGATTTTCTAACAAACGTTTAATGTCATTCGCGTATTCAGCCTTTGTAACAAGTTGATAAGCCCCACTGAACAACTTCAACGTAATACCGCTATCCATCCTTTGTTCATAGTTCGATAATAGTGTTTCAAGATATAAAAGAATTTCTGACTCCTCTAAATCTGTTAAGGCTTTCAATTGCGAAACTGTTAAACCTTCATTTCCAGCTATAAATAAAAAACTTTCAAGCATTCCAATTACACGATCACGATTTTCCATGGACAACCTCCTCCTTTCGGAAAGAAACAATGAGCCGATCAAAATTGTAACCTTGTTCTACCGTTACATCCTTACGCATCATAAGTTCAAGTAAAGATAGAAAAGTAACGACAAGTTCAGACATATCCCCATCTTCATAAAGGGAGTAAAAATCACAGCTTCCCCCACTTCTTTCAAGGCGCTCCATAATTTCATCCATCTTATCTCCCACAGACTGCTCCATCTTCGTTATACTAGCTGTGACAGGTGCTTTTAATCGTTTTCGATCCAACATCTTTTGAAAAGCTCCAATTAAGTCAAATACATTCAAATCGGCTTCATTTGAAACAGCAACAATTTCTCCGAATTGACTAAGATCTTCAGTGTTTTTATTGAAATGTTCGGCTCGTTCCTGAGCAGATTCTTGTAACACAATTGCCGCCTCTTTGTACTTTCGATATTCGATTAAGCGTGCAACAAGTTCATCCCTGGGGTCGTCTTCTAATCCGAAATCTACATCGTCGCCAAAATCTTCTCCTTCATGAATGGGTAATAACATTTTACTTTTAATTTCTATTAGAGTCGCTGCAAGCACGAGGTACTCACTTAATTCATCGAGTTGCAGCACACGCATTGCGTGAAGATGTTCTATGTACTGCTGCGTTAACTCAGACATCGGGATATCATAAATATCAATTTCAAGCCTATTTATTAAATGGAGCAAAAGATCTAGAGGCCCTTCGAACGCCTCGAGTCTCACTTTGTATAACATTATTTGCCACCTGCCTATCGCTCTTCAATTTTTGAAAGGACTGATTGTATGAAACCACTTCACAACCCATTATTTCTTAAATTCATTGTTTATTTTAATGAGAATCAAGATTACTTTGAATGCCATGAAGTATTAGAAGAATTCTGGAAATCTATTCCTAATCGAACAAAGAACCATCCATTGACTGCATATATTTTACTGTCCACCGGACTTTATCACTTCCGAAGAGATAACAAGATTGGTGCACAACGCACACTTCTCAAAGCGTATTCAAAAATGACAACAATGACTGAAGACGCTCCTGAATATACAGAAGGAATCGATTTCAATCTGTTATGTAAAGATATCAAAAACATGCTTCATCGCTTGGAAAACAACTTAACTTATCAAACGTTTCAAATTAATATTATTTCAAAAGAACTTGAATTACTTGTAAGCGATATGAAACTCATAATGGATCTTCTTCCAATAGGAAGCGATGACGTTATTCATAAACATATGCTCCGTGACCGGACAGATATACTACTAATACGTGATAAAAAAAAGAAGGACAGAGAGTATTAATCTGCTCCTTCTTCTTGTGTGCATTTCTGTAAAAATAAATCCGTATCTTCCGTACTCTTACATTCTTTGGTTGGAAACATTGCCTTTAACTTTGTAACCATTTCTTTACCGATTCCTTCGCCACGAAAAGATGGATTCACGGTGATATGATTTAAGATATAGTCATTTTCATCCATAATAATACCAACTAATCCAATAAAGTCATCTTCTTTTTTATATAAGTATAACTGCCAATCTGCTTCCGATTCATACGTGTGAATCGTTTCTTGTAGTCTTTTCACACCTTTTTCACTCGGCATAAATGAAAGCAAACCCATGGCAATTTTTTCATATGTCTTTTTATACCGTAACAACATAATATTGAACTCCTTCTTTTTTTGAAAATCTCTCGTCAATCGAATAGGAATGTCGCAGTTTTTCAATTAATGGGAAGTTACCTCGGATCGATAATTGGAGCAATAAAGTACCAATATACAGCACCCCATATGCAACTAGCAAGGAGAATAGAAACTAATAATATTATATTTCGTTTTCTCAAAGTACTTCCCCACTTTCCACGTTAGAGAGTGGAATGTCGAGTCTAATGATATCATCATACGTTTCTCTTCTAATAGCAAGTTGGTGCTTACCATTTTCTACGAATACTACAGCTGGCTTCGGAAGTCGATTGTAATTGCTCGCCATTGAATAGCTATATGCGCCTGTACAAAAAGTTGCAATAAGATCGCCTTCAACAGGTGTTGCTAGAAATGCTTCCTCTATTAATTTATCTCCAGATTCGCAGCATTTTCCTGCAATTGTCACCTTTGTCGAGTGCGGTTCATTCATTCGATTTGCTGTAACCGCAGTATATTTTGCTCCATAAAGTGCAGGTCTAATATTGTCAGACATTCCACCGTCAACAGCAATATATGTACGAACCCCCGGAACTATTTTTGAACTGCCGTATGTGTAGAGTGTCGTACCTGCATCTCCTACTAGAGATCTACCGGGTTCAATCCATATTTCTGGAATCGGATAGTTGTATTTATCTGTCATTGACGAAACAATCGTTGCCATTTCTTTGACGTATGCAGAAGGTTCCAAAGGCTTGTCTTCTTCAGTATAACGTATACCGAAGCCTCCTCCTAAATTCAATACAGTGCATATGAAATCATACTCTTTTTGCCAAGTAATCATCTTTGTCATAAGGGCTTCTGCAGCGAAACGAAAAGATTCTGTTTCAAAGATCTGCGAGCCAATATGACAGTGCATTCCTAAAACATTAATATAAGGATGTTGGTATAACTTTAAAAAAGCTTCATCTGTCTGACCATTTTTTAAGTCAAATCCAAATTTAGAGTCCTCTTGCCCTGTCGTAATATAACTATGCGTATGTGCCTCCACGCCGGGGGTCACACGAATAAGTACGTCCATTTTTTGTTTACGCTTCTCCGAAATTTCTTTAATTAGATCAATCTCGGAAAAATTATCAATTACAATACAGCCTATACTTTCTTCAAATGCAAACTCTAATTCTTCATAGCTTTTATTATTCCCGTGAAAATGAATGCGTTCTCTAGGATAGCCCGCCTTTGTTGCTGTATATAATTCTCCACCAGATACCACATCAAGTGAAAGTCCTTCTTCTTTAGCAATTTCGTAGATAGCAATTGATGAGAATGCTTTACTCGCATAAGCTACTTGAGCACGAATACCCGCTTTGCGAAAGGTTTCTTTAAAAGCATTTGCTCGTGCGCGGAATAATGCAATATCATAAACGATGACTGGTGTTCCATATTCACTAGCAATGTCGGCAGTATCGACTCCGCCAATTGTCAAATGACCATTTTCATTAATTGATTGTGTTCCATACAGATGCATTAAGCATACTCCTCCCAAGTTTAACTATCTAAAATTTTATCATAGTGGGATGTGAGGATGCAATGATCTGTTATATTCGTTTTCTTTCTGGTGAATCCGTAACGTATGGTCGCGGCGCATCAGTAGTCATAGGAAACCTTATAACGACATGCATTAGGGCCTTTGGAAAGAAAGGAACTAACGGCCACAAATACGGCACATTCATTGGTTTTAATGCACATAAATAATAAAACAATAGTACAACTGATATAAAAAATCCTGGAGCACCAAATAATGCTGTAGCAATTAGGATACTTATCCTAAACACCTTTGTAGTTATCCCAAGTTCAAATGAGGGAATCGCAAAAGTTAGAACTGCACTAACTGCAACGTATAGAATTACTTCACCGGCAAATAATCCCACATCAATTGCTACTTGCCCAATAACGATTGCGGCAACCAAACCCATAGCAGTAGCCATTGGCGTTGGTGTGTGTATAGCCGCCATTCGCAACACTTCAATTCCAACATCAGCTGTGAATAACTGGACAAAAAGAGGGATCTCTCCCACATCTTTCGGGCCTATAAAACTTAGTATATCAGGTAAGTATTTAGGTTGCGTCGCCAGTAAATACCAAAAAGGAAGAAGAAATAAACTCGCCAAAAATCCTACCAAACGTATAAAGCGAACAGTTGTTCCGATTAGTGGAGCTTGCCTATATTCCTCAGCATGTTGTAAATGGTGGAATAAGGTTGTAGGAACAAGTATTACTGATGGAGATGTATCCACTATGATTGCAATATGACCTTCAAGAAGATGCGCTGCACAAATATCTGGTCTTTCAGTGTACCGAACAAAGGGCATCGGATGAAAGCCTTGCTTGAATAAATATTCCTCTAATTGCTTATCCGTCATTGTAAGCCCGTCAGTTTGAATTGAATCCAGTCTATCTCGAATAAAGCTCAGGTGTTTAGGACTGGCTGCCCCCTCAATAAATGAGAGTACAATATCTGTTTTACCAAACACGGATGTTTTATGAATTTCCATTCTTAATTTCTCAGTTCGAATACGCCTTCTTATAAGAGCTGTATTTTGGAGGATGTTTTCTGTAAAACCATCACGTGCTCCACGAACAACTTTTTCGGTATCAGGCTCTTCCGGTTGCCTACCTGGATAAGACCGAACGTCAATTATAAACGCAAAACCCTCAGGTGTTACAAAAGCTGCCTGTCCACTTAAAATCGACGTTAATAACTCATCTAAATCTCTTGCGGGACTTACCGCATGATACGGAAAATAGCTAAGAAACTTTTCGATGCTATCTTCCGCAACCGGTTCGTCCACTTGGTTCCATTGCATTTCAGTGAAAAGGTTTGTTAAGACATTTCCATCAACTAGACCATTCATATATAAAAGTAATGCGGGCATATCCCAAAGATGTAACTTTCGAGCTGTAGCGTCAAATGTCTGTTCTTTATCAAAAAGCCCAAAAAACCACTCTTCTGCTTCTCTTGCTGATTGGAAATGTTTTTCCATCGTTCTACTCCGTTCTAGTTTTGACCATACTTTCCTCAGCAGTGACACCCATCCAGGATTTCAACTGAGCAAGAATTTTCTTTTCTAATCGCGATACTTGTACTTGTGAAATTCCTATCCGTTCTGCAATATCACTTTGTGTGCAATCTAAGTAATATCGCATATAGATTATTGTTTGATCTCTTTTGTTTAATTTCGAAATGACATCTCTAAGCGGTATATGATCGAAAACCCTTTCAGATCTATCATCTCTAAGCTGATCCATAAGGGTTAAACTATCCCCTTCGTTTTCATATAGTTGCTCATGAAGTGACGCGGGGTCACGCAGTGCATCTGATGCCAGAATGACGTCATCCAAAGACACTTCAAGAATCTCTGCTATTTCAGAAAGTGTTGGTGATTTCCCACTTTTCTTTATATAATCATCTGTGGCATGTCGAATTTTAAAGCTCAGTTCACGAATGGATCTACTCACTTTGACCATCCCATCATCCCTAAGGAATCGCTGAATCTCACCAACAATCATCGGTACTGCATAGGTAGAAAACTTTACCTCGTAAGATAAATCAAATTTATCAATAGATTTCATAAGACCGATGCAGCCGATTTGAAACAAGTCTTCTGGATCAGCACCTCGTGAAGCAAAACGTTGAACAATAGACCATACAAGTCTTGTATTGCCTTCTACCATCATGCGTCTTGCTTCTTTGTCGCCTTCTTGCGATATCTTGATTAATTCCCTCATCTTCTCTTGTGACAGTAAGGCATGCGGCTTTTCAACGGATGTGTCCATAGTTCACCTCATTCTGCTCGTTTCCGTAACAGGGGAAAACGTCTTCTCAAATTTGACAACCGTTCCTTTTCCGATTCTTGATTCAACTTTTAAATTATCTGAAAAACTCTCCATTATTGTAAATCCCATGCCTGAACGCTCCATATAGGGCCTTGTCGTAAACATCGGTTCCATAGCGCGTTCTATGTCCTCAATTCCTTCACCTTCGTCACTTACAGTCATCGTCACCTTTTGCTCGTCAATCGTCGCGTGGATTGTCACAAGACTTCTTCCATCGATGTTATAACCGTGTATGATTGCATTTGTAACGGCTTCGGATACAATGGTTTTAAATTCCGAAATTTCTTCAAGTGTTGGATCGAGTGGTGTTATAAAACATGTCATCGCTATTCTTGCGAGTGCTTCATTTTCCTCAATCGCGACAAATGATAACGTCATTTCATTGTCCATGTGCTACCCCTCCAATTTCCCCAATCGCTGTTTCGACCGTACAATGTCTAATATTCTGCCCAAGTCCTGAAAAGCTAAATATTTTCTCCATTGTTGCAGTCGGATTTAAGATAAGTGTTTCTCCACCCATTGGTGCTAAATCCCTCATTCTCCCAAGAATTAGACCTATTCCTGCACTGTCCATAAACCCAAGACCTTCTAAATCCCAAATAACCGCACGAACTTGTCCAGTAAAGATGGTTGAAGAAATATGAGCACGGATTCGATTCGCCTCATGATTGTCAAGTTCTCCGCGTAGTGTTGCTACTAAAATCCCATTGTCTGTAATATTGATATCAGCCATGCTGAAACCCCTCCTTCATGCGATTCATTCAACATTCATGAGGGTTAAACCTTTTGCCTGACAGAACTAGTCATAGTTATTTGAAACTTCCTATTTTTCGACATTGCCCCTTTCTGTTGAAAGTATGTACTTCTTATGGCTGATTTACACATGTATTTGGTAAGTATTTCTGAGATTCGTTGAATCATACCAATTTTGAGCACACAAAAAAGAGGCTACTCAAGTAAATGAGTAGCCTCTAATTTCTAATCTTCAATTTGTAATTATTTTACCAATCAGTCGCGGTGGTTCAACATGCTTTTCCTCAATAAAAATATGTTTCTGTAAAATCGCCTTAGATTGTGTAATATCCTCTATATTCGAATGTATTACGGCAATCGTTTCACCAATTTCAACAGCATCGCCAATCTTCTTCTCAAGTACGATGCCTACAGCTAAATCGATTGCATCTTCTTTAGTTGCACGACCGGCACCAAGCAACATTGCTGCGATGCCAATATCATCTGCTTCCATCTTAGTGATGTAACCTGTAGCTGTTGCTTTCACTTCAGTTTTAAAAGCCGCCTGTGGAAGTAACGATGTATCGTGAATAATCGCAGGGTTTCCCCCTTGCGCTTCAATAAATTGTCCGAGTATTTCAAGTGCAGATCCATCGGCTATAACCTTCTCCAATTGCCCACGTGCTTCTTCAAGTGTTTTTGCTTTTCCACCAACAAGTACCATTTGACTACCTAGAACTAGACAAAGTTCCGTTAAATCCTTTGGACCTTCTCCTTTGAGTGTTTGAATCGCTTCAATCACTTCAAGTGAATTTCCAATTGCATATCCCAGTGGTTGACTCATATCTGATATGATTGCCATCGTATTTACTCCAACATTTTGACCGATTGCAACCATTGAGTGAGCCAGTGCAATCGAATCTTCTTCTGTTTTCATAAATGCACCATTTCCCGTTTTCACATCAAGTACAATTGCATTCGCACCAGCAGCAATCTTTTTACTCATTATTGAACTTGCAATAAGAGGGATGCTATCGACCGTTGCGGTGACATCACGTAAAGAATACAATTTTTTATCCGCAGGTGTAAGATTTCCACTTTGACCGATAACTGCTAATTTCAAGTCGTTTACTTGTTTTATAAATTCTTCGTTCGTTAATTCAATGTGAAACCCCTCAATTGCCTCTAACTTGTCTAAAGTACCGCCAGTATGTCCAAGCCCTCGTCCACTCATTTTAGCTACCGGAACACCACATGCTGCAACCAACGGGCCTAGAATGATTGTAGTCGTGTCACCAACCCCACCAGTTGAATGCTTATCTACTTTAATCCCTGCAATAGCAGAAAGGTCTATTCTATCTCCAGATTCCACCATAGAAAGTGTTAGATTACCTTGTTCTTCAGCATTCATACCTTGAAAATAAATTGCCATTAGAAAAGCACTTGCTTGATAATCTGGAATAGTCCCATTTGTATAGCCTTCAACAAAAAAACGAATTTCCTCTTGCGTTAGTATTTCACCATTTCTCTTTTTCTCAATCACATCTACCATTCTTAACATGTACATCACACCTTTTCTTTTAATAGTGGAAGGAAACTTTTACCGTATTCAGGTGATTTCACATTGAAATTTTCAGCAATAGTTGCCCCTATATCTGAAAATGTATCGTTTTGTGGCATTTCGCCACCACTTTTAAAAGATGGTGAATATGCAAGTAGAGGTACATATTCACGAGTATGATCAGTTCCAGGATGAACGGGATCATTCCCGTGATCGGCTGTAAGAATTAATAAATCATCATCCAACATTGCCTCCATGAGTTCGACTAATCTTTCATCAAACTCTTCAAGTGCTTTTCCGTATCCGATTGGGTCTCTTCTATGACCAAATAATGCATCAAAGTCCACAAGATTTGTAAAACTCAACCCTTTAAAATCTTTGCCCATTACGCCAAGTAATTTATCGACTCCATCCATATTACTTACCGTTCGGACGGACTCGGTTACTCCTTCACCATTGAAAATATCGTCAATTTTACCAATGGCAATCACGTCTAAACCTGAATCTGAAAGCTCATTCATAACAGTTCGACTAAAAGGTTTAAGTGCATAATCGTGACGGTTCGTTGTTCGTGTAAATGAACCTGGTTCACCAATAAATGGTCTTGCGATAACACGACCGACTAGGAACTCCGGTTTTAATGTTAATTCACGAGCAATTTCACAAATTTTATATTGTTCTTCTATTGGAATAATGCTTTCATGGGCGGCAATTTGTAACACTGGGTCAGCAGATGTGTAAACGATAATTGAACCTGTACGCATATGTTCTTCACCAAGTTCTTCTATTATTGCAGTCCCACTAGCAACTTTATTTCCAATAACTTTGCGACCAATTCGTTCTTCTAGTTGCGTAATCAGCTCTATAGGAAAACCATTCGGATAAACTTTAAATGGTTTATCAATTTTGAGCCCCATCATTTCCCAATGACCCGTCATAGTATCTTTCCCAACAGATGCTTCCTGCATTTTCCCGTAATAACCAATGGGGTCGGCTTCGACCGGAATCCCTTCCAGTTCACGTATATTTGAAAGTCCTAGTTTCGCCATATTCGGCATATTAAGACCTTGCATTGCTTTTGCAATATGACCTAATGTATCTGCACCTTCATCACCAAAGATATGCGCATCCGGCGATTCACCTATACCAACAGAATCTAACACAACCAAATGAATTCTTTTAAATAATTCTTTACTCAATGTAATTTCCTCCTATTCTCTTCTAAGCTCGCGGGTGAAACTTTACATATACTTCTTTTAAGTGAGTACGACTTACATGTGTATATATTTGCGTTGTAGAAATGTCTGCATGGCCGAGCATTTCTTGAACTGCACGAAGATCTGCACCATTTTCTATTAAATGAGTTGCGAAAGAGTGACGCAATATATGTGGTGTTAGTTCTTTTTTTAGACCCGCGGAAAGTGCATGACCCTTCAGCAATTTCCAACACCCTTGTCTCGTTAGTCGATTGCCTCTCATATTAACAAAAAGTGCATCTACACCTCTTTGTTTCGCAATAAATTTTGGTCTAGCTTCTTCAATGTAGCGGGTACAAGCTGTAATTGCCTGGTTACCAAGTGGAATGATTCTTTCTTTACCACCCTTACCAAAGACACGAACGAACCCCATTGATAAGTGGATATCATCCATACTAAGTCCAATCAGTTCACTTACACGCATTCCAGTCCCATACAATATTTCCAGAAGCGCATTATCTCGAATTCCTTGGGGCTTACTTTTGTCCGGTGCATTAATAATCTGCTCTACTTCTTGCATCGATAACACCCTAGGTAATTTTTGATCAATTTTGGGAAGTTCTAAATGTACTGTTGGATCTCCATTCGTCACTTTTTCCCTAAGAAGAAACTGATGAAAAGAACGCAGCGAGGAAATATGTCGGGATGAGGTTCGTGCCGATTTCCCTTCTTCACTCAACTTATGTAAATAGGAGAGAATATCTTGTCTACCGACAGCATCCATCGTTTCAAAACCAGAGAATTTAATGAAGTCAATATAACTTTCTAAATCTCGTCGGTATGAAATTATTGTATTATCCGCTAATTGTCGTTCCACTTTCAAGAAATGTATATAATCTTCTAGAGCAAATGTTGCATCTTTCATATAGATACCCCCTTTTGCAAAATTGGAACTTCCTCTTTAACGACAAATGGGGATAGCATTAGGCCATCCCCATTTTCTCAGTATCATTCGTCTTCACTTGATTGACATCTTTTACAGACACCGTGAAATGTTAACCAATGGTCTTTAATTTGAAATTCCCAGCGGTTTTCTACAATTTTCTCAACCTCACCAAGAAGGTCTTCTTTAATTTCATCAACTATCCCACACTCTATACAAATGAGGTGATGATGGAAGTGTTTCGCACCTTCTTGACGTAAATCAAATCTCGAAACACCATCGCCAAAGTTAATTTTATCAACAATTTTCAAATCAGTTAACAATTCAAGCGTACGGTATACGGTAGCAAGCCCGATTTCCGGTGCTTTCTCTTTGACAAGCAAAAAGACATCTTCCGCACTTAGGTGATCGTCCTCGTGCTCAAGGAGGACCAAAACCGTCGCTTCGCGCTGAGGCGTCAACTTGTAGCTGGCCCCGTGCAATTGTTTCTTTATTCGATCGATCCGGCTTTCCATAAGACGCCCCCCTCAAACTGTATCCATTATAACAAATGGACTTTCGCTATTACAACATAAAGGGAGCAAATTTAATAATAACGTAAAGGTTTATTATTTTAATAGAATATAAAATATTACAATTTCTAGAATCAATACAAATACAGACGTGATTATTATTACCGGTAAAGCGTTAGTGCTTTGCTTCTTCCAACGATTCCTACCTAAGAAAAAGGGTGGATTAAGAATCGCGCAAAATGCCAGAAATAAAAAGCATATAACAAATTGAAATGGGAACCACCAAATCGAATAATCGAGAATTTTCATACCCGACCCAAGTAAAAAGGCGGAAGAAAGCCCAAAAAGAACGGATTTCAAAGCCCCCAAAAAGAGAATAGCAAATCGAGCTTGTTTAATGTTAGACAAAATAAAAGCAATAACAAAAAATAATACCGTCATTGCGACAGGTCTTACGAATCCAACCTGATGGCCATAGACAACTCTCGGATCGAAAAAAGTAATTAATTTTTCCATTGTAGAAATAGGTATTTCTCGAAATAAGATAGCACCACCGATGTAACTTACAGCAAGAATAACAAATAGATGTATGAATGATAAAGAACGGACCATAACTGCACCTCCGCTTAGTTTATATAGAGTATGCTTGTCCGCTGTAATTTAGCTCAATTTGGTAGAAGTTTTTTTGCATAAAGAATTGCAAAAGCAGTTTTCGCATCATATATTTTCGTAGAAGTCATCATTTCCTCAGCCTCAACTATCGTCGATTCTAATAGGTTTA
Source organism: Sporosarcina siberiensis (assembly GCF_042681925.1). NCBI lineage: Bacteria > Bacillati > Bacillota > Bacilli > Caryophanales > Caryophanaceae > Sporosarcina > Sporosarcina siberiensis. The sequence goes on along the minus strand of NZ_JBHUGI010000024.1, from coordinate 113,345 downwards.
TGAACTCATCGTCATCACCTGCTGCTGGGTTCTCGACTTTCTTAAGTCCCCTTGCTAAATATAAATGAATGATTTCATCCGCAAAACCGGGTGATGTCGCAAACGATTGAATATAAGTGAATTCAGATGCACTATACCCTGTTTCTTCTTCCAATTCACGTATCGCTGTCGTCTTCGGGTCTTCACCTGGCTCAATTTTACCGGCAGGAATTTCGACTAGGGACCGATCCAATGCCTTCCTAAACTGTTCAACTAAAACAATCTTTTCATCTGATGTAATTGCTAATATAGCCACAGCACCTGGATGTTTAATTAACTCACGTTGTGCAGTTTTGCCATTTGGTAATTCAACCTCTTCAATTCGTAATGAAATAATTTTACCTTTATAGATTTCGGTACTTGTAAGTGTTTTTTCTTCATATGTATCCACTTTATCCGACTCCTCTGATTGGTTTTATTTTTCCATACATTGTAACATGAAGTGTATAGGAGGGATGTTTTTATGAAGAAAAGAGAGCTGGGTAAAAGCGGTCTATTTGTTTCAGAAATCGGACTTGGTACAATGTCTCTTCCGCATGACACTACAGAATCTAAAAATATTATTGACGCCGCCATACATGCGGGCATTAATTTCTTTGATACAGCAGATTTATACGACAACGGCAAAAATGAAGAATTAGTTGGCTATTCTCTTAAAGGACGTAGAGATGAAATTATTCTCGCCACAAAAGCTGGAAATAAGATGAATTCCACTGGTGACGGTTGGACATGGGATCCTTCAAAGAACCACATTATGGATGCTGCCAAAGAAAGCTTGCGCCGACTCGGTACAGATTACATTGATTTATATCAACTTCACGGAGGTACAATGGAAGACAATGTTGATGAAACAATAGATGCACTTGAGAGCCTTAAAAAAGAAGGACTTATTCGTCAATACGGGATCTCTTCAATACGACCGAACGTTATTAAACGTTTCCTTGAAAGCGGCGCTGCAGTTTCGGTAATGATGCAATACAGCCTTCTCGACCCTAGACCTGAAGAATGGTTCCCGATGATTCACGAGGCAGCTGCGTCTGTTATTACAAGAGGAACAATCGCGAAAGGTTTCTTAACGTCTGATGGCTTATCAAGAGTTCAAAATTCTAATGGATTTGTTTCGTATAATGCAGAGGATTTAGAAAGTACCATTCAAGCTTTAGAGAGAAAAACAAACGATTTACATGCTGCAGCAATCGCTTTTGTTTTGGGCAATAAAACAGTCGCATCCGCACTTGTTGGAGCTCGCACGACTGCCCAACTACTCGATTCAATTATTGCATATGAGAAAGACTGTCCAATAGAGACAATAAACGATCTAAAAGAATTGGTTGCAAAAAATAACTATACGGATCATCGCCTTTAATAGAAACAAGTTCAGACATAACAATTTCATTAAACTTTAAAATGACAGAAAGCTCCCAGAATAATCCATGCTGGGAGCTTTCTGTTGTTTAGAACGGGATTTCGATTGGTTTGATTGTAAATGTTTTCAAGTCTAAATCCGGGTCATTGAATACAGATATTTCGGGTATCAATGTGATAGACGTCACTTCTTCTGGAATGGCTGAAGTCGTGAATTTCCAATCCATGGAATATGCGCTCTCACCGTATCCGACATCATCGATTACTTTATATTCATTCCCAAAGTTATCCATAACAGTCATATTCAACAGTACATGTTCCCACTTCTCTTGTATTGATGAATCTGCTTTATGTGTATAGTAGAACACTGTTGAAATGGATGTTTGCGTCATTTTTGATACATTAAGAGTTATCCCTTTTTCTTCCGTCTTTATGTCAACCGCTTCTACTTCATTGTCAATTGCATTAAGCGTGAATTGGAATGGCCATTCTCCAGTTATAGATTGATCTGAAATTTCTTTATCAATGTGTATGGATTCTGGTTTCCAACTGACATTGATGGATTCTAGGTTATCTCCTTCCACCAAATTCCCAACAGACACACCCGCATACCGATGATCCCCGACTTTTTCAATCAACGATCTCTCAGACTGAAATCCATCGTATCCTTCTATCACGAAACTTCCAGGAAGCGTAGGAAATTCACCTAAATCAGCTTCACTTTCTATCATATACGAGATGGTGACTGCTTCTCCGTCATACACAGCGTTTGCTAGTGTTATGCTAATGCCGTTGCTTTCTTCCGTTATATCTAAACCGGATGAAAATACTTCGTAGTCTTTAAACTGTTCACTCTCATCATCAAACAACAAGAAAATATTCCCGATAAAAGGAATCTGTGAAGCGAATGCTGGATAAGCAACGCCCAAAGTAATTGATGATGCGATAAATAGTATTGCCGCCGCGGATACATTTCGAAACGCACTTCCCTTGTTCTTATGTTTCATTACAGTCTTTTTTACGCGCTCTATTTCGGACTCGCTAACTGGCATTGCTTGAATATTTTCATCCACTTTTAAATTGTTGAATTGTTTATATAACTTTTTCATACGTAATTACCCCCTAATTGAATTTTTCGTAACCTCTTTTTTCCCCTGTAAAGTCGGTTATCAACAGCAGCTTTTGTTAAGCCAAGATGGATGGCGATGTCACCATTTTTCATTTCTAAAAAATACTTCATAGTGAAAACATCACGGTCTATGTTCTCCAGCTGTCCCATCATTTTCAATAAATCACGTGATGATTCTTTTGTTAAGAATATAGCTTCTGCCGATTGCGCTGTGTCTAGCGGCATCTCCTCAAGTTCAGTAGCGATATGAGATTTGGATTGCTTCCTTTGTTTATCGATCGCTTTATATTTAGCAATCACGCAAATCCATTTCCTGAAATCTTCTTGGTTCCCATTAAATTGACTCTTATTCTCCCATGCGCCTAGGAATGTATCATTTATACACTCTTCAATAAGTTGTGGATCTTTATAGGAATTAAGTGCGTTAAAAATAACTGCTTTCACAATTCCGATAAATTCATCAATCACATATTCAAATGCATCGTTCTTTCCTTTCTTAAAACGCTTAATAAAGTTCTCGCTAGTAATTTTCATTTGTGCACTCCCTTTTGTATTGTAAAGGCCCTTACACTTAATACATCGTAAGTGAAGCATAAACATTCTCAAATATAATTGCAGAAGATTCATATATTGAAATGCAATTAAGAAGCAACTAGACCTTTTGTCTATAATCGGAAAACTAACTATATATAGTTAAGAAGTAAAAAATAAAACGGCTAACCTTTTGCAAAGGTTAGCCGTTTTCGTTAGGATACTTTACTTAATGCATCAATAACACCTGCATGAACTCCTTCATGCCATGCAATAAATTGAATAATTCCTTGTATATCGTCGATGGTCATTATATTTTCACCTATAATTAGTGGCTCAGACATCTTTAGATCTTGTTTTCCTTCTAAAAACGGAATTACCCACTCAAGCTGTTCTCTTAAATTAGTCATAAGTTCTTCATTTGAAGGAACATCCTCGCCCCACTCTTCAGGACTTGTTCCATCCACAAACAGCGGAATCCAATTAGGGTGCTTTGGTTCGTACGAATTTATACTTTGGTGAATCAGTGTTTCCATTGTCACAAAAATATGACCGGCATGCCATCGGATGTTGTTATTAAATCCACTTGGTTGAACATCCCACTTGCTATCTTCAACTCGCTTCATACGGCCAATCAAATGCATACGCGCAAGTCGTAATTGTTGTATCGTTGTAATTGAAATTCCCTCCTAGTCAATCATTCTCTTTAACTGTAAGACATATCTCATTTTATTCAAATTTAGTGCCTCACTGTCTCCTGAACATTTCTATTTTACAAATGCGGTTATGTTTACGGGGTCCCTATAATTCAGTACACTTAAAACATATCAAATGAACGGAGTGAATTGTTAATGGGCCTGAATCAGTGGTATGAAAAAGGTTTAACCGCAACTGAATATATCGAAACTTTAGATACTCTAAAAGAAGAGTTTTTTCTAGTAGCTAAGAATTTCAAACCTTCACCAGACAAAGACTTTTTTGAGCAAATAAAAGAAATGAACTTACGTGTACTCATACTTGCCGAACCATGGTGTGGACACTGCATGTTTAATATTCCTATAGTGCTAAAGCTTGCAAAGTACTCAGATATGCCGGTACGACTTCTGCCGCGTGATGAAAATCTTGAACTTATGGATCAATATTTAACCAATGGTAAATCTCGAACGATTCCTATTATCCTGTTTATAGATGAAGACGGTAACGAAGTCGCAAAATGGGGACCAATCACAAAGAAAACAAAACAATTTGTTGATCAATATAGAAAAGAGTTACCATTAAAAGAAGCTGATGATTACGAGGAAAAATTACAGGAAATGCTTACAATAACTCGTAAAGCTTTTTCCACGGATACAGATATATGGAAAGCCTCGTATAATGGTATGAAGCAGGCATTATTAGATGCAACAAATTGATTCCCAGCTAAAACTGAGTTAACAAAATCGCCAATTTGAGCTCTAATGTTGTATTTACAAATAAAGTATCCCCAAGGATGTTTAACTTTTCCATTACTGGGTAAACAATATTTACAAGGTTAAAATTTGTCGAAATGCATGTAAATCAATTTCTCACATTCGGTGACAGATTTAGGTTTGTAAGCCTTGGCGTAAAATTATCATTGATAAATCACGCTTAAACATTCCTCCTAGAAAAAAGAATTTTATAAGCGGATTAAATGAGTTGATATCAATAGTAAGACTGTAGAAGGATTTGTAACACACTTTCTTCTGTTTCTCTTTGGCTTATAGCTTTAGACGACAGTCTTTACTTTCAACCGCTAAATAATTATTTCTGCATGCACGACTACTTGTCACGGTCTAATACATATCTCATGAGCACAAACTTCGATTAATAACAAAAAAACATGTCTTTTATGGACATGTTTTTTTGTTTAATTATTTTTAGTAGTGCATGCTTTCCAGTTTAAAAATCGCAGTTGATACATCTTTTTCATGAATGCCTTCCTCTTTCAATACATGAATCGATTCATTCGGCAAAGTTGCTTTTTCTGCAATTCGGAACACTAAGTCTTCCGTGACAGTTAATAATCCTAAATCCTTTAAACTGATTGGTAACCCTAGTTCCTTATAAAAAGTAATAACAGACTTTAACTCAACTAATTTATCTTCCATTACTAATTGGACTAGAATACCATACGCGACTTTTTCTCCGTGAAGTTTATTGTGCATTTCACTTTCGACAGTCAACCCATTATGAATCGAATGCGCTCCCGCAATCCGACCGTATGAATCACCAAACCCACCTACCATACCAGCATAAACAATAATAGTTTCTACAACTTTTATAAAATCAGTATTCATCGTTCGTGTTCGTACCGCTTGTAAAGCTTTGTTACTATGTTCCAATAAAACATCTTTACATTGTAGAGCTGCGAAATAAGCAATTTCGATTGGAACTGATCGTTCTTCCAACCTACTAATTTGAACATCGGCTTCATACCATTTTGCTAATGTGTCTCCAATACCAGCTACAAATAAATCAATTGGAGCATCAAGTAAAAGATGTGGTTCTACTAAAACAAGCTCGATACCTGAAGTATAAACCTCGTAATGCGTCATAACTCCTTCCTCTGTATAAATAACACTAAGTGGCGTCCACGGTGCACAGTTTGAAGCAAGTGTTGGTATAATGACTGTTTTCGTATTGCTTTTATTACTTGCAGCTTTTACCAGATCGACTATCTTTCCTCCGCCTACACCGATAATTGCTTCTACTTTTAAATCAATCGCTAATTTGGCGATTCGGCTAATTTCTAAAATCGAACATTCACCGCGGTAACGTTCCACCGTTCCTTCTATTTCTTTGAATTCGGGTATATACCGTGAAGCAGCATTCCATGACTTCTCCCCAGTTACAAATAAAACTCGAGTTATTTTATGTAGTAAAAGCTGAGCTTCAAGATTATCCAGTATACCTTCTTTACAAATATATTTATTTGGGGCTCCTCGAACAATCAGTTCTTTCATTAACAATCACACCTTTTAAATTTATCGGCAAGCTTTTTCGCTAGATGTCTCTAGTTGAATCATTAGTATTCCATATAATACGAGCATTGTAAATTCTTTAACAATAGATGTATACTTGCTAATATATTAACTTATTATAATAAAACATAAACTTACAGATGGGGTGTTTTTTTGAAGTCCGTTATCTCTTTCACAGATGTATCCTTACGTAGAAATGGACAAGCAATACTCAAAGGTATTAACTGGGATATCAATTCTAATGAGCATTGGGCTATTTTAGGTCTAAATGGATCTGGAAAAACGTCTCTTCTGAATATCGTATCGGGTTACCACTTCCCTACTACCGGAGATGTATCTGTTCTTGGAAATAAATTCGGAAAGACCAGTTTACCTGAATTACGCAAAAAGATTGGTTTTGTAAGTAGTTCATTAGATCGTTTTTCACAACTTGTTAATAATGAAACGATTGAAGAAGTAGTTGTTAGTGGGAAATTTGCATCTTTCGGATTATATGAACATGTTTCAGAAGAGGATTATAAAAAAGCATCTTCTTTAATTGAACTGATGCGTTTAAGCTATTTAAAAGGGAAATCGTTTCAATTTCTATCCCAAGGTGAAAAGAGAAGAGTGCTTATCGCAAGGGCTTTGATGAGTAATCCAGAGATTTTAATTTTGGATGAACCTTGTTCAGGACTAGATATATTATCACGGGAACAATTACTTGCTATAATGAAGGATGTAAAACAAAATAACTGTCATATTATATATGTTACTCATCATATTGAAGAATTAGTAAAAGAGCTGACACACGTTCTTCTCCTTCATAATGGTGAAATCGTTGCAGCCGGACCGAAAAAGGAAGTATTGATAGACACTAAGTTATCAAAAACATTTGAAGTTCCCGTTAAAATTAATTGGAAAAACGATCGACCTTGGCTAACTTTATAGTAATGTGATCTATCCTATAATTATGAAAAGAGGTTTGTTAACTATGGTAATTTCGGAAAGATTAAAAAACATGCCCCCTCACTTTTTCTCTAAACTGGTAAAAAACGTTGAAGCTGCAATGGCTGAGGGACGAGACATCATCAATTTGGGCCGTGGAAATCCCGACCAACCTACTCCAAAACATATTATTAAAGCACTTCAGGAAGCAGTAGAAGATCCACTCACACATGGATATGCAGCTTTTAGAGGTACAACGGAGCTAAAAGAAGCCGTTGGTGTATTTTATAAACGAGAATATAATGTAGATATTAATCCAGAAACAGAAGTAGCAATATTGTTTGGAACAAAAACAGGATTGGTTGAATTGCCACTTGCCCTTATGAATGCAGGTGAATTATTATTACTACCCGACCCAGGTTATCCTGACTATTTATCGGGTGTTAGTTTAGCCGATATTAAATACGATTTAATGCCTTTACTTGCTGAAAATAATTTTCTACCAGATTATACCGCTCTTTCCAGTGAACAAAAAGAACAGGCTAAACTTATGTATTTAAATTACCCAAGCAATCCAACAAGTGCAACTGCAAGTATCCCATTTTTTGAAGAAACAGTAGAATTCGCAAAAGCTTCGAATATCTCAGTTATGCATGACTTTGCATATGGTGCAATTGGATTTGAGGGAAAAAAACCGGTCAGTTTTTTACAAGCTGAAGGTGCAAAAGATGTTGGCATTGAAATGTACACTTTTTCGAAAACATATAATATGGCTGGATGGCGGATTGGATTCGCTGTTGGTAACCACGAGATCATAGAAGCCATCAATACATTACAAGACCATTTGTTTATAAATCCATTTCCTGCAGTTCAGCGTGCTGCTGCGGTTGCGTTGACGAGCAGTCAGGACTCTGTAGAGAACCTTGTTTCACTTTATGAAAACCGAAGAAACGTTTTAATATCTGAATGTAAACGAATAGGTTGGGATGTTGAAGCACCAGAAGCCTCTTTCTTCGCATGGCTACCAGTACCTAAAGAATATTCAAGTGAATCCTTTGCAGAACTCTTACTTTCAAAAGCGAATGTGGCAGTTGCACCTGGAAATGGATTCGGTTCTTACGGAGAAGGTTATATTCGTGTCGGCCTTTTGGAAGACGAAGATCGTTTAAAAGAAGCGGTAGCCCGCATTGAAAAACTTAATCTCTTTTAATATAAAAAAAGGTAAGACCTCAGAAATTACTGAAGTCTTACCTTTTTTATGCATTCATGTATTTCCTATGAAAAACCAATTTAATTTGTCTCAGGAAAACGATATCCAAAACCCCTAACGGTTTGGATATACTCAGTATCTTTTGAGTGTTTATACAGTTTTCCTCGTAAATTACTTATATGAACTTTCACAGTCTGCGGTGTACCATCAGAATTATATCCCCAAATATGATCATACAGTTGTTCTGCTGTCCACACACGGTTCGGATGCTTCACAAGTACTAATAAAAGTTGGTATTCTTTGTGGAGAAGGTGAACTTTATTATCGTTAATAAACACTTCACATCGATCCGTATAAATTGTCATAGTTTTTTTGGTTATTTTTTCGGTATCCTCTTCACTATTACTTATCCAATCATTACGACGTAAGAGCGCCTGAATGCGGGCATCCAGCTCATGAAAATCAAATGGTTTTGTAATGTAATCATCGCCCCCAACTTGGAAACCGGTCATTTTATCCATCGATTCCTTTCGACAACTAATAAATAGTATAGGTACTTTGGATTGCTCTCTAATCTTTTTACAGACTTCAAACCCGTCCATCTCTGGCATTTCTATATCCAATAAAATAACTTCAGGCTTTTGTTCTTTTAACATCGCCAAAGCTATTAAACCATTCTTAGCTTCATGTACCTCATAGCCCTTATTTCTCAGAAAAAGTTGCAGCAGACTGCGAATTCCATCCTCATCTTCAACGATTAAAACGGATTCATTAGCCATGTAACTCCCCCCTTTTCATGCTTAAACTAAATGAACAACAAAACTCAATTAATAAGGTCTAGTACTATACAATTGTATGATATGCAACTACCTGTATTCTTGAAGAAAGAAGAAAAATAAGACACCTCTATATTAACACACTATTAGTAATAGAGCATGAATTAAATTAACACACTATTAAAGTTGAACAAAAGTAAAAACTTTAATAGTATGATAGATACTAAGCACAGATTTCAAGTGAAGGTAAGTTATCTCCCCCCTTAATAATCATTACTTGATTGTAATGATTATTATTAGTAATTTTTAAAAAGTTTTGCTATAGTAGTAGATGTACATACAGAACATAAGGAGGAGTTATGCTAATGAGTAAAAGAGATAACGAGAATGAGAATCATAAAAAACTAACAACTGCTGCAGGTGCTCCAGTTGTTGACAATCAAAACTCAATGACAGCCGGACCTAGAGGGCCAGTACTTTTACAAGATGTTTGGTTACTGGAAAAACTAGCCCATTTTAACAGAGAGGTTATTCCTGAACGTCGTATGCACGCAAAAGGTTCTGGTGCATATGGTACGTTTACTGTAACAAATGACATTACTAAATATACAAAAGCAAAAATTTTCTCAGAAGTTGGGAAACAAACAGAAATGTTCGCACGTTTCTCTACAGTTGCCGGAGAACGTGGTGCGGCTGATGCAGAGCGTGACATTCGTGGATTCTCAATGAAGTTTTATACTGAAGAAGGAAACTGGGATCTCGTTGGGAACAATACACCTGTATTCTTTTTCAGGGATCCAATGCAATTCCCAGACTTGAACCATGCTGTAAAACGTGATCCGCATACGAATATGCGCAGTCCGAAAAACAACTGGGATTTCTGGACATCACTTCCTGAATCACTTCATCAAGTAACAATCACTATGAGTGAGCGTGGAATTCCAAAGTCGCTTAGACATATGCACGGATTCGGTAGCCATACATTCAGTATGATCAACGAACAAAATGAACGTCACTGGGTTAAATTCCATTTTGTAACACAACAAGGTATTGAGTATTTAACAGATGCAGAAGCGGAAGCAGTTGTCGGTAAAGACCGTGAAAGCAATCAAAGAGATTTAATGAACAGTATCGATAATGGTGATTTCCCGAAATGGAAAATGTACATCCAAGTAATGACAGAAGAAGAAGCATTTAACATGCCATATAACCCATTCGACCTGACAAAAGTTTGGTATAAAGGCGACTTCCCTCTTATTGAAGTAGGAGAGTTTGAATTAAACAGAAACCCTGAAAACTATTATGCTGAAGTAGAGCAATCTGCATTCTCACCTGCTGCAGTTGTGCCGGGAATCGGATTCTCTCCTGACAAAATGCTACAAGCAAGATTATTCTCATACGGTGATGCACAGCGCTACCGTCTAGGGGTCAACCACCACCAGATTCCGGTAAACGCACCGAAATGTCCATTCAACAGCTTCCACCGCGATGGTGCAATGAGAACTGATGGCAATATGGGAAGCACGCTTCACTATGAGCCAAACAGCTACGGCGAATGGAAAGAGCAACTTGAATACAAAGAGCCACCACTTAAATTAAACGGTGATGCAGATATTTGGGATTTCCGTGAGGATGACAGTGATTACTTCACACAGCCTGGAAAATTGTTCAATCTTATGAATGATGAACAAAAAGAGCGTCTCTTTGGGAATACAGCTCGAAACATCGATGGAGCTCCAAGAGAAGTCATTATTAAACATATTAAACATTGTTATTTAGCCGATCCAGCATATGGAAAAGGCGTTGCAATGGCTTGTGGAATTTCGATGGACGAAGTCGATTTAGTCTGATTCAAATATTTTGAAAACGAATTTCACTTTATTAATCAGTTCTCTAAATTACACTTTTAAATGAAGAAGAAAGCATCGGTTAATGCCGATGCTTTCTTTTTTGATTATTTCTGATTTAGGTCTGGAATATTTTAAATACACTGCCCTAGACACTTTTACTTCTCTTACAGAAATTTTTATATTAAGGTATTAAAGTAATACTGCCCTCTTCATCGATGATAATTTGACGATGATCATTTAATTCAATTTTTAATGGGTAAATTTCGGACATTCTCTCTGAAAAATACCATTTTCTATTAGGTGGAACTAGTACGATAAATGCATCGCCTTTTCCTAAAAAATTCAATGTCATCGGATTTACATCTGTTCCACCTCGCAATGGAATCCCGAAGTCTTGCAGTTGATCCCCTACACTTGCAACAAAAGGTGTTACTATACCAACTTCACTTATATTTAGAAAAGATGCTTTTGACACCTCCCCAAATAAATCCTGTTTTCTACGCCCAATTAATTCAACTATATTCCCTGCTGGATCTTCAAAATACATTGAATCCGCGTCAAAACTTGAAAAGTAAATTTCATCTAATGATTCCCCACGGTTTAACGTCACTCGATCTTGCATCCAAAATTTCAACATAGAAAACTGATTTCCTGGTATATTAATTGCAAAATGATAAAAAGCTGGTTGATCTGTATGTATGAACGTAATTGCAGATTGTCCTATTTCAACAACAAACTGTTCATTTGTTGATTCTACAATACTAAATTCCATTACATCACCGTAGAAACGTTTTAGTGCTTTTAATTTGTTTGTATAAAACGTAACAGACTTAAACATGATTTCCCCCCACTTAGATTAAATTTATATGTAGTCTACTTCTTTCTTTAAGTTCTCTTTCTAGTATATCACTAAGAGAAGCTATGATGAATTTTACACAATCGATGTAATGTATTTATTAAATTGTTTGTTTAAGCTGTGTTTGGTACAATCATCGATGAGGAGCAGTAGGCTCTTGTTTCTAATAACAAATGCGGGGGGTTTGAAAATCATACAATGGATTCTATTAATTTTATTTGCAATTATTATTGAGATTGTAACACGTTATTTCACACGGGGTATGGAGGATAAAAGAAAAAGAGAACTCTACTTATCCTTAATATGGGTGACGTTCGGAATTGTATTTATTGTTTTTTGGGTACTCACAAAATAATAAAACAAGTAATAATCAGCTATTTGAAAATAGCTGATTATTACTTGTTTTTATCTAACATTAATGAGCATCAGGAAATACCCTTTTCATCGCTTCTGAAAATTCTTCGAAAAATCCTTCTACTGGCTTCCCTTCATTAATTTTATCACCATAGTCATTCATTTGCTTAACAAAATCCGGATTTAATGACACATAGACATTCTCAATAGTACTATTTGCAGATCGTACTTTATCCGCTATTTTATCTTCTACATTCGGTGATAGTTCTTCGCTAGCTTGATCATGTAAAACAATAGCGGCATATGCATTGTTATTCGTTACAATAACTGTAGCGCTTTGGACTTCATCTAATTCTGTAATAAGGTTCGCTGCATCCTTAGCAACTTCCAGCTTGGATTCATTGTCACCTACTTCATCTGTAACTTTGTCTTCAACCTCTGAAGGCGTTGAGTTTTCTGCCGGCACTGTGTCTGTCGTTGTATCTGTTGATGTTTTATCTGTCTCCGTTTTATTCTTGTTCATTCCGCATCCTAAAAGTAAAACAGAAATGATTAACGCCATTGTAATTAACCCAAATCGTTTCAATATATTTTCCTCCTTTTTGGTTACTAACTTAGAGTATCCATAAAAGGAGGTTTTATGTTATTTATTAAAAAACTTATTCCTTTCAATAATATTTTTGCATCAGATTAAATATGAATGCTATCGTTATTTTAGTAAATCGCCTCTGAAACATGCTAATTTCCCATAAGTAATTTCCAAAAATAACTTACTAATAAAGGTCTCAATAATATTCCTTCTCTTTTGTTGAAGAAGAACTATTTCTCTCTTCGTAAACTATAGGCTAAATCAACAATTGCCTGACTGTACATGTCACCTTTGATTAGAATAATTGTGTTCTCATCAACAATATTTTTTAACAGTTTATTTGCAAGTATACTGTTATTAAACGAATAAACTGAAGATGTCATTCCACATGCCAGTGCTTGTTCGGCCATTATCCGTGCATGCTCTCCAATTGTTATTAAAACGTCTACACCAATTTCATAAATCAGCGTCCCTGCTTGTTTATGAACAATATTACCCCAGGATCCTAAATCTGTTATCGTTCCCACAATCGCTATCGTTTTTTTTCCTTTTCCAAGATCCTTTAAAACTTTTAAAGCCGCCTCCAAAGAAGTCGTTGTTATACTCCATGTATCATCCAGAATAATGCTGTTATTAATCCCCGGAAATACTTGAAGTTGTTTATTAAAGGTTTGAAATGTTTTCAATTGTTTTCTAGCTTTTTTCAAGCTAATCCCGACTTCATGGGCTGCAGCAATTGCTGCTAATGCGTTAAATACTTGGTGTCTTCCTAGACCCGGCACAAACGTCTTATATCTTTTTCTTTTATGTCTAAGAACGAATTGCATTCCGTTATTAATGTATTTAATATCTTTTGCATAATAATCACAATATGAATCCATACCCACACGGATCACACGACCATTATACTTTTCTAATTCTACTTTCTTGCTGTTTTCATCATTTGAATTAATTATTAGCACACCCTCATTATTCAGCGCTTGCAACATTTCTCCCTTCGCACTAATATATGCCTCGATTGTCTTACAATAATTCAAATGATGTGCACCAATATTTGTAATAATACCTATTGTTGGCTTAAATATTTTCCCTGCAATTAATACGTCTCCTGGAGCACCTACAGCCGTTTCGAAAACAGCAGCTTCCGTAGTATCATCAATGCTTAAAAGATAGTGTAAATGAGCCGTACGAGAGTTATTTGTACTGTCCGTTGAAACAGTACTTTTACTTTTCGAAAGAATATGCTTAATCATTTCTTTTGTAGTTGTTTTTCCAGAAGTTCCGGTTACTGCAATTACAGGAATTTCAAACAAATCTCGGTAGTAATTAATAAATTTCCAATACGCTACGTCAACATCCTGAACTGTAATAACTGATAATTGATCAATTTGATCGCGTTCGGTTAATTCTTGATTCGTAACAAGGACTAATGGGAAAAATTCTTTTAAATCATTCCAGTTTAAAATCTTTATTTTCGAAAAGAGAACCGTATTCTTTTTTTTCACTTGTTTAATTCGATAGGCACCTTGTTCAATAATCATGTCATCATGCCCTTGCGTCAATTCACCAGCAATCACAGCTTTCAGCTCTTTTACTGAGAGTGGCTTCATTGTGAACTGTTCACTCCCTTCATATTCCCTATCATATGCGTATTTCGATACTTCGCTTGTACAATCAACTATTACCGCAAGTTTTTTTCTATCGTGATACGGAACCAAGCTGGGAATGAATTAATTCATACATATATATAGAGAGTTGTCTTACTCGAAACTATTTTGGGAGTGGGTTATTTGAAAACAATTATCTTTATAAACACCAATAAATCTGGGTCCAGTAGAGATGCAATTCACTCCGCTGAACAACTTGGATACTTTACAGTTGTTTTTACTAATAATGAGAAACAATTACGGCAAAGAGAGGAATACACAAATGTACATGAAATGATTTCCGTTGATACAACTAGTATTACTGACATGAGGAATGTGATAGACGCACTAAAATCCAGAGGAATGGATATCAAAATTATTATTAGCTTCATTGATTCCAATGTCCATATAGCTTCAATTCTATGTGATGAATTTTGCCGAAATATCGCATCGTCCAAAGCTATAGAAATAATGGAAAACAAAGAGAAAACAAGAACCTTTTTTCAAAACCAACAATATACACCGAAATTTCATATCATTCAAGCGGGCCAAAAGCCTTCCTTTAAAAAAATCCGTTCTGAACTTGTATTTCCTGTTATTGCTAAATCACCAAAGTCTACCGGTTCCAAAGATGTATTATTTGCAACTGGAAAAAAACAATTAAAAAAACAAATTGCCAAATTAAGAAAAAGAGATCCAAATGAAACGATTATTATTGAAGAATATATAGTCGGTGATCAATATTTAGTCGAAGCTATTGTTTCCGACAGTGCGGTCCAAATAGCAGCAATCATTAAACAAGAAATCACACATGACAAGCGGTTCATCATTACTGGTTATGGTGTACTCTTGGAAATACCAACTGAACTTAAGGTAGGACTTGAAGAAGTGCTCCATTCTGTCACATCACAGTTAGGAATTCAGTATGGTTCCCTTCACCTCGAATTACGATTATCTACGAAGGGTTGGAAACTCATCGAAGTAAATCCAAGAATATCTGGAGGCGCAATGAATAAAATGATCCAAGCAGCATTTGGTTATAATTTGGTAGAAGAAACGTTAAAACTTTATCTTGGAGATACCCCTTCAATTCAAAACAAATATGAAAAGGATGTATTTACGCAATATATTGTTGTATCCAAAAAAGGGGTTTTAGAAAAAGTGACTGGTAAAGGAAGGGCTCTAAAATCACCTGGTGTTTTAGAAGTATTTGTAAAAACGAAGAAAGGCACAAACCTAACTCCTCCACTTTCAATGGGTCATAGGTATGCTTATGTAATCGCAACCGGTGACAGTATGGAAGAGGCTCAATTGAATGCTAAAAATGGTGCAAATGAAATCATCTTCCATATAAAGGATGAAGAAGAATAATAAAAGGACATCTGCGATGAGCAGGTGTCCTTTCTATTATTCATTAGAAAAATGCGTGTCAATGAATTTTACGGTATCGAACATATTTGTTTTACTAGCACCTTTAACTAATACTGTGTCGTTCTCTTGAAGTAATTTTTTTAACAACTCATGTAATTTTTCACGGTTTGTAAAATGATATATGTTGTTTTCTGGGAATCCATTCCGTATTGCCTGCTGTCCAATTTCTTCTGTTCGGAAACCATAGGTGATGAGTACATCTACGTCTGACTCAGAAAGATAATTCCCCAACAATTCATATGATTTTTCTCGTAACTCTCCCAGTTCTCGCATTTGGCCTATTATTGCCAGTTTACGGTATTTCCCAATGTTTGTTAAGACATCTATAGCCGCTTTTACCCCTTCAGGATGTGAGTGTACGGTATCATCGATTACAGTAATACTTTTACTACAATTATATATCGTCATTCTTCTAGGCGGTTTCCGAAAAAGTAAACCTAACTTAATATCCATAGGACTAAATCCCAATTGATCAGCTACAGCAATAGCGTTCAACGCATTATATACGTGATGCTCACCTAAAATCGGTATAAATAATGTCATTTCTTGATTTTGTAAATTCATTTTAAAACTCATTCCACCATCTACATAAGTAATATCATATGCCATATAATCTGCTTCCGATTTGATGCCAATTGTAATAATAGTTCCTTTGAAATTCTTCGTTTCCAAATACTTTGAATTCGAATCATCATTGTTAAGGAACAACAGGCCTTTTTGATCCATACCGTGTATAAGTTCGGATTTTGCTGCTGCAATTTTTTTAACATCTCCACCGAAATTGCCGACATGCGCCATTCCAATATTCGTAACGATACTAATAGTAGGCTTTATGATGCCGCAATGATGTGTAATCACACCAGGATAAGCCATACCGTACTCCAAAACGACCGCTTCATGATCTGGCTTAATTTCTGTAACGTGTTTTTTTGTATGGTCAGTTGTATTCCAATAATCCTTAGATTCAAATACTTTCCACTTTTTTGCTAAGATAGAGGCGAGAAATGCTTTGGAAGTCGTCTTACCTGCACTACCTGTGATTGCAATAATTGGCGTATTCATTTTATTTCCAATGCTTTTTTGTTTCAACTCCATTATTTCTCTTTTTATCTTTTCTTGATTTTCCGCTAAATAGATAGCATATTTAATCCCGTTTTTAACGACATCCAATTCCAAATAAAATGCAGGAGGGCAACCGGGTCGCCAATTTACTTCGTAAATCCACAGTTTCTGATTCTCATCAAGACCGATATCAATTCCTATTTCGTCAATGACCTCACCATATTGAATCATTTGAAGTTCATCCAAATGACTTGCTAAAGATAAGGAGAAGTACTCCAATGTTCTTTTAATATTGAACGCATCCTTTTTGAATTCTTGATTTAAGAATGGTTCTAAGTAATTTGTAAAACCGCCACTATTGATATTAGGGATGATTGATCCAAGTGGCGCAACTCGTGGATAAATGGTCGTAATCACCCACTTGCCCTCACCGTTTTTTTGAACATGTAGTCTAAAGTCAAATACTTGGCCAGAGTTTGTTCTAGATTGAATGTATGGCTGACCTATATATTTTCCGGTTTTAAGTTTCTCTGTTATTAATTCAGCTAGCTGTTGTTTTGTAAAGATTGTCGTTACAGCATTACTTCCGACAGTAAAACTTGAACCTTTTCTTGAAATAAACAATATTCCTATTCCTTTTCTACCGTCAATTGGCTTTAATACAATTCTTTCAAAAGCACTACTAAATTTAAAAAACTGACTTGTGCTTCTAATAATTTCAGTCGGAATTAAATATGTCGAGAATTTTCCCGCTTCATTCAGCCGTTCAGTAATATTCCACTTATTTCCTATCGAATACGTCGTAAAAGGGATTTCCCTTTTCAATCTTTTAATTATTTCTTTCGATTTCGCTAATTTTTCAGGACTTCCAGCATTGTAAATTACATCAGGAAAGGCCATTTTTTTCACTATCCATTTCCCATCCTCATAAACTTGTCCGCTAATTGTGCGGTTTGTAAAATTCACCTCTCCAGGTGTAAAATAAAAAAAAGTAGCTCCTTCTACTTTGGCAACTGCTGCGTACGCGTAAGACTTTAGAACTGTCGTGGGGTCTTTTCTATGATGTAACATTCCTATCAATATCATTTAATAATCTCCTTTTCATCTCTGTTTCTTCTCTATTACATTCAATGAACAGTGCTTTTGATAAGGACAAACGTTCAGGTTGTGCGAATTTATTTTAATTGTAAAAAACCGCAACTGCATATGCTGCGGTGTAATGTATAAAAGATACTATTTTATCATTTTGGAAAAACAATGGGTTGGGGTCGGTTAACTAATTCTGGAGGAAGTGGATTGATTGCACAAAAACAATTTAAATTGATAATTACACATGTTTTTGTTTTTCGTAGTGCATAAAACTCATCACTCGAATTTATAAAGTTTCCTTCAATATCTACTGGTACAAGCAATGATAATGTTGCACAACTTGTTTCTGCATCTATTTTTTCCAATCTAAAATGAGATGTAGTAATACATTTATAGTGAACTGAAAATGGCTCCTTATATTCTGAAGAAATCATCATAAACGGAATGGTATCATACTTTTTTAAATTGCATATAAATTGAAATTCAATATCCTTCATTGCAATAATGTCTTGTTCTTCTAAAAGTCTTTTCATTGCTTTACAAATAGTGTTTTCTTGATGCATCCCGACTTGTCCCCTCCCTCCAAAAACATCTACTCCTTTTCTAGTATATGTTTGGACTTTTTACAGGAATGGGTTTTTAAAAAAGTTCCAAGCCTAATCCAGTGGTTCTATATAAAACTTAATTTTACTCGCAGCTTGCATCGCATTCCTCTTTGCCTCACTTACAGTATCCCCAGTTGCAATTACATATCCATATCGATGTCCCATCGAAATTGGAGGAATGATTATTGATCCTACTATCGGTTTCACAAATACTTCCCGGACCCCTTCAGATTTCTTTGCACTATCAATACCAGTAATCTTTAGTAAATAACCATATGAATGAATTGTTATATAATGAACATAAATGTTTTTTTCATGTGTATTAATTAAATCGGGCTCCAACCCAAGATATATCTTAATCGTTTGTTCCACCAAACTAATTCCAAAAGATTCTTCAATCATTCGGTTCATCGCTCCGCCAGATATCCTCGGATTCAGTTCAACAAGTTTCACACATCCATTTATGATTCTTATTTCTATATGAAATGCAGCATTGGAAATCTTTAATGTTTCCTGAATGGATGTAACGGCATCATAAATTTTTGCATACATCGATTCCTCTACATTTAATAAAACCATATATCCCGTAACAATAAACTTAACCTCTTTTTCAATTTCCTGCTTGATAATTGCGACAATGTTTACTTTCCCATTATAAATAACAACCTCTACTAAATACTGGGGTCCATTCAGATACTCCTCTAGAATTATTTCTTGATTTGGATAAAGTCTTACTAATTTATTTACAACATTTTCTGCTTCAAAATTATTTTCAACCAAGTAGACATCCCTTGATGCTTTTGAAACGGCTGCTTTAATAACAAATGGATAGCAATTTCTCATTTTAGCAACCCCTATTTTCGCATCATATATTTCATAACGAGCATTCATCCTATCTTTTTCAAGAAATTCTCTTGTAATCGCTTTGTTCTCCATAATTCTTAGTGCACCTGCTGAGATATTCGAACCACAAAACGCATTTGATAAATTAGTTGCCAGTGAAACATAAGGATCGACAAAGCTAATAATCGCGGCTATCTCACAACCTTCTTTTTGAAGAATTTCAATTTCTATACCAATCAATTCTTCTACAATTTCAGATACAAATATTATCCGAGAAACTTCAGGAAACTCTTCTTGGTTTTCAAAAAGGCCCCTTCGATCCGTAACTAAGATAGGTGCATAGCCCAATCGAAATACCGTTTTTATCCCTTCATGACCAGAGCCTGTTTTAGTCGTTTCAATAAATACAATTGATTTCATTTATCCTCACTCTTTCGTGAAAATAGAATTGTCACTACTATCATTTGTATGCATCGTCTGTATTTTCGTGTATAAAAAAATCACCCATAAAAATCATGGATGATCAGCACGATAGATTACTTCATAAATTTTAATTGTTTTTTATCGTATCCTTTAAATTTAATATCCAGTTTCAAACTTGTGTAATCATTTATTTCAAATACATCGGATGCTTTCTTAATCATATCTAGATCATCCATAGTTGGATCAAAATCAAGATTTTCAAATAAGGGACCTATCTTTTCCAAAGCTTTATTGCCATGTAAATAAATATTGTCGATTTTGTTTTCATAAAGCGCTTCCGTTTTATTTTGCCCCTCTTTGAATTCAACAATTATGGCTTCCTTCAATTCCTTAATATCTATTGTCATATTATATTCAGAATATCCGTAAACTTCGCCAGGTTCGTTATCCTTTTCCTTCGTCCCATCTGGAAACTTTGTCACTTTATTTTTATTTCCACAGGCACCACATATGAGTAACGTAATCATTAGTAATAAAATATAATGTGCTATTTTACTTTTCAAAATTTCAATCCTCTTTTCACATCAATAATATAGTATTAACCTTAATGTAACCGGTGCATGATCGGCTTATACGAAAGAACTTTATATTAAAGCTAAATTCAAAAATACCGTCACCCAATACATGATTATGTATTGAGTGACGGTATTTTTATTTCGAATTTCTATTAGAAACTTTCATTCCCAGTTTTATAAATTAAGTTCCAACTGTTTGATTCAATTAATTCAGTACTTTTCACTCGTTCTCCTGTTCCTAGAGCAACTTCATCGTCAATAATAGCGACTACCATTGCTTTAATTCCGTTGTCTAGATTTATATAAATATCTCCAACAGAAGGTTTTGCAACCGAAAGCTTTTTCGCTTCATTTTCTAATTGTATATCCTCTTCTAATTGACTCTCTGTGACAATTGAATAATCGAGATAATCAATTTCATTGGCGTCACTATCGACACCAGGAACCATCACCAAGTATTCTCTTTTTCGAACTGTGTTATGAAAAGTTGTATATACACCAACATCAATGAGACTTTCCACTTTTTCAAACTCATTCAATGAATAGTAATCCATTTGGCTTGGGTGTGGACGTGTAATTAATATATAACCGCCCTCTTCTGCTCCTACGTCTTTTCTTAAGGTGTAGCGAACCCCCAACAACATTAATGAATCCATATGTTGCGGCTTATAAAGCGTTAGGTCTTCAGCTTTACAAGATTCTTGAACCATGTCTTTTATGCGGTACATTAAAACCGATAACCTAGAAAGTGGTCGAACCGAGTATACCTTGTGTAATTCATTTTTATAATAAACGAACTGACCTTTTCGAACTTGTAAAAGATTCACAAAAACCCTCCATTACTTTTATGATAATAACCTAAGCTTATAAGATAACACAATTAATGTCTATATTTCTGTTACTTTTAATCAATTAAGTTAAATGTATCCCCGCCTTCAAGTGTGCCATTTTCAAATCCTTTATAAAACCAATTCCTCCTTTGTTCTGAGGTTCCATGCGTAAAACTTTCGGGAACAACATAGCCTTGCGCCCTCTTTTGTAAAGTGTCATCACCGATTGCACTTGCTGCAGTTAAAGCTTCTTCAAGATCCCCTTTCTCAAGTAAATCCATCCCTTGTGCATGATGGGCCCAAACTCCAGCAAAATAATCTGCTTGCAATTCAAATCGTACTTGGTATTTATTAAATTCTGTTTCGCTTAGTTTTTGTCGAAGTGGCATAATTTCATCAGTCGTACCTAACAGAGTTTGAACATGATGTCCGACTTCGTGAGCAACCACATACGCCATTGCAAAATCCCCTGGTGCCTTAAATTTTTCTTTCAAGTCATTATAAAAACTGAGGTCAATATAGAGTTTCTGGTCCCCAGGACAATAAAATGGACCTACAGATGCACCTGCTGCACCACATGCTGATTGAACACTTCCTGTATAAATGACAAGAACCGGCTCTTCATAAATAAGACCATTTTCCTCAAAAATATCTGTCCAAACATCTTCAGTATCCGATAATACAACCGAAACCAATTCCACTAACTCTTTTTCCTCCTCCGATTCTACATAGGGTGTACTACTGTCCGAATTGGGTTGTATATTATTTAAAACTTCTCCCGGATCTCCCCCCATAAAGGTAATGATAAGAACAATTATTATTCCACCAATACCGCCTCCCATTAACGTTTTACCTCCCATACCTCTACGATCTTCAACATTAGTACTTCGTTTACGACCTTTTGTCTTCATTTCATACCTCCTAAAGTAAACTCTTAACTGTAAGATTGAAAAAGATTATTTCATAATACAGGTATACCCGAAATACAAAAAGTTAGTGCATTCTATTGAAATAAAAAAACCACTTCTCAATTAAGAAGTGGTAGTAGAACATTATTTTACAAGTGCAAGTTGTTCTGCTCTAATTTCTTTAGCAGCTTCGACCATTACTTTTAAAGCTGCAATTGTTTCTTCTTCATTTCTCGTTTTAAGTCCGCAATCTGGATTGATCCAAAACTGATTAGGGTTAATCGTTTTTAATGCACGATTTATATTCTGTCTTAACTCATCTTTACTCGGAACACGCGGACTATGAATATCATATACTCCTAATCCAATTTCTTTATCATAAGTGTTTTTCTCAAATGCTGAAATTAGTTCTCCATGGCTTCTGGAAACTTCAATTGAAATTACATCTGCGTCTAGCGCACTAATCGAGTCGATAATTTCGTTAAAATCAGAATAACACATATGTGTATGGATTTGCGTGTCATTTTCAACAGATGCAGTTGAAATTTTAAAAGCATGAACGGCTGCATCTAAATATCCCTTTCTGTCTGAAAGATTAAGTGGAAGTCCTTCTCTTAGTGCTGGCTCATCCACCTGAATCATGTGGATACCATTCTTTTCGAGTTCCTCTACTTCATGACGTAGTGCATACGCTATTTGATTTAAAACTTCAAAACGAGGAATATCATCCCGTACAAATGACCAATTCAGAATAGTTACTGGACCTGTCAACATTCCTTTAACCGGTTTTTTCGTTAACGATTGTGCAAAGACACTTTCTTTCACCGTAATTGGCTGACTAAAAGCAACATCACCCAAAATAAGCGGTGGTTTTACACAACGTGATCCATATGATTGAACCCAACCAAATTGGGAAACAACGAATCCATCAATCTTCTCCCCGAAATATTCCACCATATCTGTTCTTTCAAATTCACCATGAACCAATACATCTAGACCAATTTCTTCTTGAATATCTATCCATTTTGAAATCTGATCTTTGATAAACTGTTCATATTGCTCTGCAGTGCTCTCTCCTCTCCTCCATTTAGATCTTTGCTTACGCACCTCTGCTGTTTGTGGAAGACTCCCAATCGTAGTTGTAGGAAGAAGTGGTAAATTAAAACGCTTTCGCTGAGCAAGAATTCTTTCAGCAAATGGTGCTGCTCGATTTACATCACTTTCTGTCAAGTTTTTAATGTTACCTTTAACTACCACGTTTTGACGATATTTAGAATTGTTAAGAGTAGTAAGAGCGTTCTTGTTTTCTTCTAGCTCTGTTGCAATTGTTTCCTTGCCATCTTGAACCGCTTTTGTCAGATGAACAATTTCAAGTAGCTTCTCATCTGCAAACGAAAGTCCGCCTTTGATCACATTGTCCAATTTCGACTCAAGTTCAATACTTACTGGAACATGAAGTAATGAAGATGATGGTTG
This sequence comes from Sporosarcina siberiensis, assembly GCF_042681925.1. Classification (NCBI taxonomy): domain Bacteria; kingdom Bacillati; phylum Bacillota; class Bacilli; order Caryophanales; family Caryophanaceae; genus Sporosarcina; species Sporosarcina siberiensis. The sequence goes on along the minus strand of NZ_JBHUGI010000024.1, from coordinate 89,829 downwards.
TATAATCAGACGATCTTTCTCTACATGGGATTGAATTTCATCCAACAGCGAAAGTTTTACATCTAAATCGGATTTCCATACGTTTCTACCATCAACGACACCTGCTAATAAAACTTTATCCTTTGGAAATCCAAACTTTTGGAGCAATTCAATTGTATTGCCATGAACAAAATCAAGACCTAACGCATGCACAGGAAGTGCTGAAACCTCTGCATAATTTGCAACCTTCTCAAAATACGTTTGGACTATGATTTTCAAACTTGGAACAGCCTCATGAATTGCGGTATAGGCCTTCTGTACAGCCTTGTGTTCATTTGCCGACAGTTCGCTTGTAAATACTGGCTCATCTATTTGAACCCACTCCGCGCCTGCTTCTGCAAGTTCTTTTAACACTTCTATATATAGCGGTGTAAATTGTTCTACTGTCTCTTCGAAAGGAGTATCCCCTGATGATTTAGCTAGTTTTATAAATGTGATTGGGCCCAGAAGAACTGGTTTACCGTTAATCCCTAATTCTTTTTTTGCTTCTCGATAAAATTCTAGTGGACGATTCTCAACCAATTTTGGCGTTACATTATCCAATTCTGGAACGATATAATGATAGTTTGTGTTGAACCACTTAGTCATTTCTGAAGCAATTGCATCTTTATTACCACGGGCTATAGCAAAGTAGGTATCTAATGGAACTTTCCCACCAGCATACTCGAAACGGGTCGGCACAATTCCGAACATTATTGATGTATCTAGTACATGATCATATAATGAGAAGTCACCTACAGGGATTAAATCAATACCGATTTCCTTTTGCTTCCGAAGATTGTCTAGACGTATTTCTTTTGTCTTCGTTAATAATTCGACTTCTGAAATTGACCCACTCCAAAAACTTTCTAATGCTCTTTTCCATTCGCGCTTTCCACCAATACGTGGGTATCCAATAGTTGAACTTTGTACTTTTACCATATCATCCATCTCCTCAGTTTTATGTTTTAGTTGTTCTGTTTTTTAGTTCAATGTCACCAATGCTTTCGCTACTGCCTCTACATTTACTTTACTTTTTATATAATTTGTCAATTTAACCGTTATGTCATAGCGAGTAAAAGGAGTGATTAAATAGATTCCATGAAAATACTCGAGTGCAACATCAATGAGCTCTTTTGATATTTCAATTCCTTCACGTGTTGATTGTTCACGGTCATTTGTAAACAAAGCCATTCTTGCTCGGACCTCATCCGTTAATTTAATACCTGGGACTTCATTATGAAGAAATTCGGCATTTTGAGTTGAAGTTAAAGGCATAATTCCAATATAAATGGGTGCTTTCAAATGTTTAGTTGCTTCATAGACAGCAATAATTTTTTCAGGACTGTAAATTGGTTGCGTAATAAAGTAATCCGCACCTGCTTCAATTTTCTTTTCCAGACGTAGTGTTGCTCGATCTAGATTACGTACGTTTGGATTAAATGCAGCCGCAACTGTAAAATTCGTCTTTTGTTTCAAAGACTTTCCTGAGGGTGATATTCCAGCATTAAATTGTTGAATCATTTCAAGCAAACCAAATGATGTGACATCAAAAACTGAGGTTGCTCCAGGGAAATCGCCTATTTTTGTAGGATCACCCGTAATCGCTAGTAGTTCAGTTATGCCTAAAGTATGCAAACCCATAAGATGTGATTGCAGGCCTATTAAGTTTCGATCCCGGCAAGTAATGTGAACAAGTGGCGACACGTCAAATTTCTGTTGAATTAATGAACCCATTGACGCATTACATATTCTAGGACTTGCAAGCGAATTATCTGCAAGTGTAATGGCATCCACACCGGCTTTTTGCAATGCTTCTGCACCTTGAAAATATAGGTCAGTATCTAAATGTTTTGGTGTATCAAGTTCTACAATAATAGAATGTCGTTCTTTCACAATCTCTAGTAAACTGGGTTTTGTTAATCGCTTTTGCTCTGAAACATTCACTTTAATTTCTTCTGTTTTAATGATTTTTTCTGTAACAGGCTTTCTGTTGATGAAACCCTCTGCTAATGCCTGAATATGCTCAGGTGTTGTACCGCAACATCCACCGATAAGATGAATCCCTTCACTACGGAAACTCTCTGCCTGCTCTTTAAAATACTCCGGTTTATTCTCATAAAATAATTTCCCATCCTGATAGCTAGGCAAACTCGCATTTGGATACACTGCAAGCATTGCACGTTTTGGGAGGGGTACGAATTCCAATGATTTAAGCATATGATAAGGGCCGAATTTACAATTGATACCAACAACGTCTGCTCCCAATTCCTCCAATTTTAAAAGGGAATCTGCAAGCGTCATCCCATTTTGCAAGACCCCAGCTTCTTGCATTGAAACGTTCGCGATGATTGGTAGGTCTGATACTTCACGAGCAATTTTAAGTACTGTTGTTAACTCATCAAAGTCATAATAAGTTTCAAGAATTAATCCGTCCACCCCTTCAAGAAGAAGGCAATACAATTGCTCTCTAAAACTTCTCTTGATTTCCTCTTTAGTTCCAATTTCAGTTTGGGAGCCGTGAATACCTCCAATTGTTCCAAGAATAAATGTATCTTCCTTTGCTGCTTGTTTTGCTAATTTAACAGCAGCTTGATTGATTTTTTTCACTTGATCTTCTAAACCGTATCTTGAAAGTTTAATATAATTTGCACCGTATGTATTCGTTTGAATAACGTCGGCACCCGCTTGAATATAAGCTTGATGTATATGAAGAACTTGTTCTGGGTGTGTCAAGTTCAACTCTTCAAAACAGCGGTCCACTCCGTGAGAATATAGAAGGGTTCCCATTGCGCCATCGCCAATTAGTATGCGTTCCCTCATCGTTTTTAGTAAATCCAACCAATTCACTTCCCTTTCCTAAACTTCAAGATTCAATAATTTTTCACACTCTTGAAATGCCTGTTGTAAATCTGCAACCAAATCTATTTCATCTTCTATCCCTACAGAAATTCGAAGCAAACAATTGGTTAGTCCATATTCCTTTCGGATATCTTCAGGTATCTCTGCATGCGTTTGCGTTGCGGGGTACGTAATAAAACTCTCCACTCCACCCAAACTTTCCGCAAATGAAAACAATTTCAGCGACTTTAAAAATGTCGACACCCATTCTTCTTTTGCTATTAAAAAGCTAACCATACCTCCTCTTCTAGGATAAAATACATCCGTTACTGAAGAATGGTCTTCTAAAAATTGTTGAATGATAAGAGCATTCTTTTCATGTTGGTTCATACGCAGTGCAAGTGTCTTTAAGCCTCTAATTAAAAGCCAACAATCAAAAGGAGCTAGGATAGATCCACATGCATTGTGTAAATACTTTAATTCTTTGCCTAACTTTTCTCCTTTTGAAATAACGAGACCAGCAAGTATATCGTTATGACCCCCTAAATATTTAGTTGCACTGTGAATCACAACATCTGCACCTTCTTCAATTGGACGTTGTATATAAGGAGTATAAAAAGTATTATCTACAATTAATAACAGCTCATGTCTCTCAGTGAATTTGGCCGTTAACGCTATATCTGTTTCCTGCATCAGCGGGTTTGTCGGTGTCTCAAGAAAAACGGCCTTTGTATTTTCCTGAATATATTCGTTAAGTTGCTCTTCTTCTCTCCCGTCCCAATACGTAAAAGTAAAACCATAATTCCTCTCAAATAATTCAAACATTCTATAAGAGCCACCATAAAGATCTCGAGAGACAATAAAGTGCGAATCTTTTTCAAACATTGAAAATACAAGTTGAACTGCACTCATTCCGGAACTACAGGCAAATGCATCGTCACCACTTTCAAGACTTGCGACTGCTTCTTCTAATACATCTCGCGTAGGACTTCCAGTTCTTGAATAAGCATAACCTTGACCGAGTCCAATTTCATCATGATGATATGCTGTTGAAAGATAAATCGGAGTACTTATAGCACCATGCTTTTCATCTTTTCGATTACCTATTTGTACGAGTTCTGTCTGTTTACTAAAATGAACCAAAAACAATCCCTCCTTTGAATTAAAATCTTACAAATAAAAAATCATCTCCCTCAAATGCATAGGAAGATGACCAAATAAAACTCATCTTCCAAGTCGTTGATAGACTTGCTGGAATTAGCACCTTTCCATAAATGGGGGTTGCTGAGGCGTCATCGGGCCAGTCCCTAAACCTCTCTAGATAAGAAAACTATTCAATTTTAGATATCGATTTCCAAACTCTCTAAATTAATTTACTAAATAAAAAATCCCCTTCATTATAAAAGAAGAGGGTTTTGCAAAATTCGCGTTTTTCTCTTCTCATCTCCAAGTTATTAACTACTGGAATTAGCACAGTACTATAAAAGTCTGTTGCTGAGGTATCATAGGGCCAGTCCCTTCACCTCTCTGGATAAGAAAATTTCTATTAAGTTATTGATGTTCACATTACACGTAACATTTGAAAGTGTCAAGCAATTTTAAAAAGTGGGAAACCTTATAATTAAATCTCTTTTTCGATTTTTTAATATTTCTTCATCATAGAAAAAGTGTACTCAAGTTAATGTTCCGTTCATACTCGAGCGTTACACTATATTAAGAAGCTAATTTATGGAGGAGATTTTATGTATATTGCATGGAAAGAAATCAAAAAGAATAAGACACGTTTTATAATATTAGGATCGATTGTATTTCTGGTTAGCTTTTTAACCTTTATCATATCAGGATTATCGAACGGGTTATCACAAGATAATGCCGCCTTAATAAAAAATCTATCTGATGGTCAATTTTATATGAATTCAGATGCCGATGAAACGTACAATCTTTCACGAATAGATGTCAATGTGCAAGACCAAATCCTTAGTGAACAAAAGGATGCAGCGGCATTTTCTATTCAAATGGGATTTTTAAATGATCCAGAAGATAAACAACGAAGTGTTGCGTTTGTAACATCGACTGAATCGAATCTGTTCCAAAAAGTAAAAGATGGAGAAATAATATTAGATCAATCATTGGAAGATGCAGGAATTAGTATTGGCGATGTACTTACAAACAATCAGTTCAGTGGTGAATTTATTGTAAAAGGTTTTGTAGATCAAGAAAAATACAGTCATGCGCCTGTTGCATACATTAATATGGAAAACTACAAAGAAATCTATCGTGTTAATGAAATGCAATTGGTATTTATTCCAGGACAAGATAAGGGTCAAACGTACACTGGGCTTCAATCTTTTTCTAATAAAAGCTTTTTAAACACTATTCCTAGTTACAGTGCAGAACAAATGTCACTAAATATGATTGTTTGGTTTTTAGTTGTCATTAGTGGTATGTTGTTCGCTATTTTCTTCTATATGATGAATGTACAAAAAATAGGATTATACGGAATTCTTAAAGCGATTGGAGTAAAAACAAGCTCATTATTTAAAATGATGTGGACACAAATGCTTTTCGTAACAGCGATTGCTTTAACGTTATCAATAGCACTTAGTCAAGGATTTAATTTTATTGTTCCTAAGGGAATGCCTTATAATTTGCCTTATGAAACGACTATTCAATTATCAATCATTTTCATAATCATTGGCTTTATTGGGGCTACACTTTCTGGTATACAAATTAAAAAAGTTGAACCACTACAAGCTATTCAACAAGGAGATGTTTAATATGACCATATTTAGAATAGATGAAATGAAAAAGTCATTTACAAATGGTGATGTAGAAGAACAAATTTTAAAAGGGGTTAATATTTCATTAAAAGAAGGAGAGATAACTGCATTAGTAGGCGCTTCAGGGTCTGGTAAAAGTACAATTTTAACGATTGCGGCAGGGCTTCAGCAAGCAACAGATGGCGATATAGTATTCGAAGGACAATACTTAACAAATATGAATCAAGAACAGATTCGTAAAATACGATCAAGTGATTTTGGTTTTGTTTTTCAATCTGCTCATCTTGTCCCCTTCCTTACAGTTAAAGAACAACTGATGTTAATGCTAGATGTCTCAGAATCGAAATTGAAAAAACATTCACAAATAGCAGAAGTTGAAAAAATCCTAAAATTAGTAGATATGAATCATAGAAAAGATGCATATCCCTCTTCCCTATCAGGAGGAGAAAAGCAACGAGTTGCGATTGCTCGTGCAATTATACACAAACCAAAAATGTTGTTCGCAGACGAACCAACTGCAAGCCTGGATTCTAAAAGATCAAAAGATGTGATGTTATTAATTCGTGACTTGACTAAAACAATGAATATTACCACATTAATGGTTACTCATGATGAAGACATGCTGGGCTATGCGGATCATGTTATTACAGTAAAAGATGGATTAGTAGTTAAATAAAAAGAAACGCATGGAGAAATCTCCATGCGTTCTTTTTATATTTATCTTCTTGTAGCTGCTTCTTCCCATATGTTCTTAAGCCAGCTATCAAATTCAGTTCCCTTTTCACCTTCATACGTGTCGTATAAGTCCAGTCTCATGTTTTTCAACTTTTCCTTATATTCCTCATACGTATGTCCTGCAGGTAAACTTTTCTTAATTCTAACAAAAACTTTAGATGCATCCTTAATTAAATCACCTTTTTTCTGAGTTGGCATTGAAACATCTTCACCAAAACCCTTTAGATGACGATAAGCAGCTTCTTGTAATTTATATACTGCGTCATTTTCCATTCTATTTACAAGAACATCAATTGTTCTTTTATGTTTCCATTTTCCTAATTCTTCAATTGCATCAAAGCGCTCCCGCCAATTCGACGTGCGATTCGCAGCCTTTTTCAGCTCATCATAATTTGGTGGTAATTCATTCATTATTGCTTTATTCATTTTAACCATTCTCCTTTTTTTAAATCCAATTGAAAATATGTTTTTCATTTCAAGACACTCTTCTTATCTATTGTACCATCTTCTGCTGTTTCAAATACTTTTTCAGCCCATATAAATAAAAACAAATAAATCGAATACGTTTGATTACTAAAGTTTCGGGTACTTTACACATAATAAGTCTGAAAGAATTTTTGAACTATTGGGAGGTTGCTTAAGATGGGGAATAAGAAGTATGTAGGCTCATTACATACAGAAAACGATGTACTCGATAAAATTGCGGAGTTGAAGGATTTAGGATTTAAAGAAAATGATATTTATGTTATAACAAATAACTTGGACACATTATCTATCGTTCGAGGATTAACAGATGTAGATTTAAGGTCTTCTGAAGGTGGTTGGCTAAAGCGATTTATTTCATTTCTTAGTGGTGATGAACCTGTAAAATCCGCATTTATCCATATGGGTTTCACACAAGAAGAAGCAGAAAGATATTTTAATGAAGTTAAAAACGGTGGATTTCTGTTATATGTAGATCAAGAATACGCTAAACTTATGCAGCAAAAAACAGAGTTTCAAACCGGTTATACAGACCCTAATATTGGTTCAAACTTCACCGTCAATTATGGAGCTATAAAGAACGACAAAGTGAATAGTTAATTTAATATCTATTCATTTTTATAAAACAACCTCCGAAACTAGAAAGAATCGGAGGTTGTTTTCAATTTAATTAGTAAGATATGGATTCCCATTCATACCTACCCAAAGTTCTGATTGCTCAAGTTGATATGCAAGCTGTAGCAAACGGTGTTCGTCTCCTTTAGATGCCATTACTTGGACTCCAAGCGGTAGACCATCCTTTGACATATGGACCGGGACAGACATCGCGGGTTGTCCTGTTAAGTTAGCAAGCTGTGTATACGGAGTATATGTTAAACTTGGTAAAAACATTTCATATATTATAGACTGCTTCTTATCCTCAGTTGCACTGCTCATTCGATCCCGAAGTATATGTTGTTGTTCGTGTGAATGTGTAAGCTCCCCGATTTTAGGAGCTGTAAATGCCGTAGAAGGCGTAATGTAGAAATCATATGTTTCATGTACGATAGCCATTTTTTCAGCAGCAGTATCCCATGAGGAAAGGCTTTCTGAAAACTGTGCAGCAGATACTGATTTCCCAGCCTCGTTTAATAACCAACTCTCAATCTCAACATCATCTACTTGAATTTTACGGCCTATAGATCTTTCAATACCATTAAAAACGGTCGCAATTTCACCGCTATTCATCAGATAATAGTCTTCCATTAATTGAACTCCGTCAATTCCATTATCTACTTCATAAACCTCATGTCCTAATTCTTCTAACCATTTAATCGTTTTTTTAACAGCTTGCTCTGCATCTTCAGAAACTTCTGTTCCTACTGGAGATTTAATGGAAAAAGCAATTTTCAACTTTTTTCCAAAAGATTCTTTCATAACCTCATTGTAACTTCTTGGAAATAAAGGTGTCTGAAATGCCGCAGACGGTTGAATTACTTGAAGTAGATCAAGCATTGCAGCACTATCACGAACAGACTTACTTAGAACAAAGTCAATCGACGCACCTTGCCACTGTCGCCCTACTCCCGGACCGACCGGCGTACGGCCACGTGTTGGTTTTAAACCAAACAAACTAGTGAAAGATGCCGGTATACGAATGGACCCTCCCCCATCGCTTGCACCAGCAACTGGGACCACTCCAGATGCAATCGCTGCTGCTGAACCTCCACTTGAACCACCTGGTGAATAATCAGCGTTCCAAGGGTTTCTAGTCTGTCCATGTAACACTGGCTCCGTAATGTTCTTAAGACCAAATTCAGGTGAGTTTGTATGGCCAACGAACAATAAACCTGCATTTCTAAGCCGTGTTACAAAATTTGAATCATGTGTAGCTATTACGTTTTTAAATAATTGAGCACCACTTGTTATTGGTTCACCCTTAACTGTTTGCGAAATATTTTTTAATAATAATGGAACTCCTGACAAAGGACTCTCCCCCAGCAAACTGGTCTTCGCCTCGTCTAAAACTTTATCCTTACGGGTATTCGTTACAATATTTAACAACGGATTCACTTTGTTTAGTTGTTGTAAACTTAATTCAACAAATTCACTAGGTTTCATTTCTTTTTGTTGAATGGACTGAGCAATATCCATAGCATCTAATTTACTATATGTTAAAAGATCTATTTCTTTCTCCCCCAATAATCATACTTCTCTAACTGTATCATTAAATTTTATACATCTAAAGTTTTGAAATTCAAAAAAGACCAGGGGATTAGAATCCTTTCTGATCTTTTTGGAACGTTCCTATTCAATTTTCAGTAATATGGACTAATGAGAATATAAACAAGAACACCCGTAAAACTTACATACAGCCAAATCGGCATTGTCCAACGGGCAATTTTTTTATGGCGTTCATTTTCCATATTCCAAGCTCGTGTTACTGTTGTAAGAGCTAACGGAACAATGGCTGCTGCAAGCACAATATGGGTAATTAAAATAAAGTAATAAAAACCTGCTAAAAATCCGTCTCCACCAAAAGGAGTTGAGGGCGCGAGATAATGAAAGGACACATAAGAGACTAGAAATAAAAATGTTGTTCCAAATGCAGCGTAAATGAATCGCTTATGTACTGATACCTTTCCTTTTAAAATTGCAACAAGTGCACAAACTAAAAAGATAAACGTAAACGTATTAAATATTGCATTCAAAAGGGGTAAAATCGTTACATCAAAAGCATTAAAGTCTTCCACACCAGGCACTCCAGAAAGTATACCGATAGCGCCAATCAGTACGACTGATAATAGTATGATAAGTGGTCGATAATTTCTCTTTTTAAATGGTTTTCCATTCATAAACTCAACACTCCAATACATTTCTTTTATCCAATTTAATAAGTTTATCACAATATAATAAAAAGAAGCGTTTTTGCATTAATATTTGTTTTGTTGTCATTAACTTATGTCGAATTTATGGTTTTTCAATAGTATACAAATAAATAAAAAAGAATTGTGTTTTTATCCCAGACCTCTGAGATAAAAATACAATTCCGTAAAATTCATTTTACTTCTATTACTTCTTCTTCGACTTGCCTCAAAAACTTTTTCGTGCGTTCTTCTTGAGGATTTTCAAATATCTGTTTCGACGTTCCTTGTTCAACAATTACGCCACCATCCATAAATATCACACGATCCGCTACCTCTTTCGCAAAATTCATTTCGTGGGTAACGACCACCATTGTCATACCTTCTTCTGCTAAAGCTTTAATAACTTGAAGAACTTCACGAACAAGTTCTGGATCCAGTGCAGACGTTGGTTCATCATAAAGCATAACTGTGGGACTTAGCGATAACGACCTTGCTATCGCAACACGTTGTTGTTGTCCACCTGATAATTGAGCGGGATAATGATTGGTACGATCTCCTAAACCTACTTTTATCAAAAGTGCTTCTGCCAATTGTCGAGCATCCTCTTTTTTCGCACCATGAATCGTTAGTGGACCTTCCATGACATTTCCAATTGCTGTTTTATGAGGAAAAAGATTAAAGTTTTGAAAAACAAAGCCCGTCCGCTTTCTCATTTCACGAATATCTTTTTTACGATGTCTATCATTCTTTTTAGAAGCATCTACTTTGTAGTCCCCTATTTTAATGATTCCCTCATTAGGTTCTTCTAAAAACGTAATGCATCGCAAAAGTGTTGATTTTCCTGAACCGCTTGGCCCCATTATTACAACTACTTCACTTTCATTTACAGAAAGATCGATTCCTCTTAACACAGGATTATCGCCAAATGTTTTTTTCAGATTTTCTATTTCTATAACAGCCAAAGCAGTCACCTCCTTTTTCTATATCTAACAACTTCCTTAGCGTGCTAAGTGCTTGGAACTATTTCTTTCCAATCGATCAAGCAAAGCCGTAAAGAACGAAATAATCACCCAATAAATCGCTGCTGCTACTAAGTAAATTGTTAGCGGTTCAAAGTTGATAGCTATTATTAAACTTGACATTTGAAGTAATTCTGTAACTGTTATGACAGAGACAAGTGATGTATCTTTTATTAGCGTAATAAAAGAGTTTGAAAGTGTAGGAATCGCAATCCGCAAACTTTGTGGAAGAATTATTCTTCTTAGCGCTTGCCAATAAGTCATTCCCATCGACATAGATGCTTCCATTTGCCCCTTATCTACTGCAAGAATTGAAGCTCTAAAGGATTCTGATAAATATGCACCAGCATTCAAACTTAGTGCTAAGATACCCGAAGGAATTGGTTCCAAAGTAATTCCTATTTGCGGTAGACCGTAGTAGATGACAAATATCTGAACAAGAAGCGGAGTTCCCCTGATAATAGAAATATATGCACTAACTATTCCATAGGCAATTTTCACTTTTGCAACTCTTATCAAAGCAGTAAAAAATCCAATAAACAGTGAAATAATGATTGATACGCCCGATAAGAAAATAGTCATTAAAGCAGCTTTTAATAGAGATGGTAATGAATCAATAACAATCGTGAAGTCCATACAATATCCCCCTTTCAAAAAAAGATGCTAATGTTAGTCAAGTACTTCTTCTTTATATTCAAATGAAATTCCCAGTCCTTCTAGTTCGTCTATAAATGGTTGGAATCTATCATTTATAATAACTTCTTCAACTGCGACAATCCCTGTTTCTGTAACACTTTTATTAGCAATCCATTTTGCAAACACAGCTGCTGGAAGAGCTGTTGTTTTAGCCATTGATGTAATTCCACGACCATGATCATATAAGTCAATCATATCCCATTGATGTTTCACTTTCTTACCGTTTTTCTTACCTGTTACTTCTACTCGAACTACTGTAATATCTTCATTTGAAATTCCAGTCATTTTTGGTAGTAAGATTTTCTCAGAAATCGCACGTGGAGTAGTAACAATACCTTCAATTTCCAATGGAGTATCATCTAGGTAACCAAGTTCAGCAAGTACCCTCATTTTATTCCAATGGCCAGGATAACGAACTGTTTTCTCATACAGTTTTGTAACTTTATCTTTAAGTGTGTATGCCGTACTATGTGCATCTGTTACTACGGCCTCACAAAGACCTACAGGACTAGCAAATGTCAATTCTTCCAAACCTGATAAAGGCGGTAATTCTACGAGGTTACCATTCTCTGCAGCAAGAGCCGGTTTACCATACAGCCCCAAAACACTTTCAAGTCTAAAAACGACTTGATACCAAAGAGGTTCAACTGGGTGTCTAGGAATACCTCCACAAATCATTACTGCTTCTTCTGCTTCATCTAATAACTCAATACCCTGCGCAGCTAAAAAGTTCGTGATTCCCGGTGCAACTCCACAACCTGGAACGATTATGATGCCAGCATCTTGTGCTTCCTTATGTAATTCTTTTTTCTCGACGTATTTTGAACCAACGAGATCTACTAAGTTACATTTCTGTGAAATTGCTGCTTTTATAGCAGGGAGACTTAATGAGTGCGGAAGACATGCAACGGCTACATCCGCATCTTTAAGAACTTTAGCAATATCTTCTTCAGAAGCAAGTGAAGCTACTCTTCCACTAACTTTTTCACTATTAGCTATTTCGATACATTTATCAATACTTTCTTGTCTAACATCTACTGCAGTTATTTTATCAATACCATCGAACTTAGCTAGTTCACTCACAACCGTCGTACCAATCATTCCTGTTCCCAAAACTACTATGTGCATTTTTAATTTCCTCCGCTCTATTATTTGAATATTATTTATTATAGGGTAATTCGTGATATTTCCGAATTACCCTATAATAAAAGGAATTAACTTTCTAATGGATCCGTTCCAAACCATTTTTTGTAGATTTCTTTATATGTGCCGTCTTCTTTCATTTCGCTTAATGTTTCATTCATTTTTATAACAAAGTCTTCATTTCCTTTGTTAATGGCCATTCCAATTTCGTCAACGTTTACAATTTCACTTGCAATTTTAAGAGGTAAACTTTGTTCTTTGATATTGTAACTGATCAATAATTGATCATTAATAATTACATCTAAACGTTTGTTTGCAAGATCCTGTACATAATCACTCATAGCTTTGTACAATTTAACATCTGCACCTTCTACGCTTTTTGCAACTTCTTCAAATGTTGTACCGCCGCCAACACCAACTTTTTTACCTTTAATATCTTCAAGCTTTGTAATATCCGTGTTATCTTCGCGTGTAATTAGTACTGATCCTGTAATTACATATGGATCCGTAAAATCTACACTCTTTTTACGTTCCTCTGTTACAGTCATTTGTCCAATAATTACATCAAACTTATCTGCTTTCAGACCACCAATTAAACCATCCCATTTTGTGGCAATAAACTTAGCTTCTACACCTAAACGTTTTGCGATTTCGTTAGAAATATCAACATCAAAACCTTGGAATTCATCTTTATCATTCAAGAAATTGAATGGAGGGTAAGTACCTTCAAATGCTACATTTAAAGTCTTAGAACTTTCCAGTCTAGTTAATACTGGTCCCAAAGTATCTTCTGTTGTTTCAGTTTCTGGTTTAGTTTCCGGTGTTGTTGTAGTATCCGTTGCCGTCTCTTTATCTTTGTCATCCGTATTTCCACAACCTGCCAAAACTCCTAAAATAACTAAAGTGAAAATTGATAATAATAATTTCTTCTTCAAATCATGACCTCCCCATATTCTCTTTTGTTTTGTAAGCGTCTTCATATTATTTATAAACTCACTCCCTCCGTAAAAAATTTACATTGAGGTATTTATCTATCAGTCTCACTAATGTACTTCCATTTTGTAGACCAATATTGGTTATCATACCCCCACGAAGTCTTAATTGTCAATGTCTTTTTTATCAGGCACTTAGTAATATTCAGATTTCCAACATTGTCCTGTTAAGTATAGAAAACACTATGGTTATGGAAAACATTGTCGATTCACTCCTTTTCTTATCGAACTTCTATATCACGCTGCGCAATCGTTGTTGCTCAAGGTTGTAGAACAATGTATAATTCAAACTACATCATAAGTATTAGAATAATTAATTTTTATACGAGGTTTATTATGCATCTTATAAAGATTACTATTATCTTATAAACGCAGTAAAGGAAGGTGTCCAATCAATGACTAGAAAACAATCTGTTGAACAATTGATATATAACACTTTAAAATCAGCAATACTTTCACGAAAACTAGCGCCTGGAAATCAGCTCGTAGAAACGGCTATTTCAAACCAACTCAATGTAAGTCGTACACCTATTAGAAATGCCATTCGAAAACTTTCAGCAGAAGGGCTCGTAAACAATATCCCAAATAAAGGGGCTTTTGTTGTAAATCCGACTAGAGATGAAATTATTCAAGCGTATAACTTAAGAAAAGAGCTTGAAATCATTGCCGTAAGGGATGCTATAACTTATCTTACTGAAAATGACTATAAAAGAATGGAACAGTCGATAAAAGACGAAAACATTGCATTAGAAAATAAGCACTTAATGAACTATCTTGAGTCAAATAAAGTATTCCATATGATCATTGCTGAGCGATCGGAAAATAAATATTTAGTTGAATTTATCGAGAAATTAATTAACCAAACAAATATTTACTTAATACTATTTGATTCATTCTTCGAAGAACTATCAACTACTCCCAAAAGTCCCATTGGACACGCACTCATTATTTCCTTATTGAAAAAGAAAGATTTACCTGGCTTAAAAGAAACGCTAACTTTACACTATCAATTTGCAATTGAGAGCCTTGCATTAACTGACAGAGTCTATCAAAATGTCGATGAATTATTTTGATATGACCTAAGGTAACGTTCAATCTACCTATACAGATAAAACTACTTAGAAAGTAGATAAATTAAAAGATGCTATGAATGGATACGATTTTACATCGTACTCATAGATAGCATCTTTTATGTTTATTATTCTACTCGTGCATAGTTTCAAGTAATTATGAATATACTGTAAGTCATAGAGACGCGGCACTTCTCTATCCCGTGCTGGGGCACATTCGACGGAAAGTGGAAAACAATACCACACCTATCCAACTGAGGATTGCTCAGTAGTGCCGCATTTTAGAACTCTCTATTCCAAATCGGTGCAAAAAGCCTAACCCCTCTTCGATTCATTGGCAGCCACTTCATGTCTGCTATTAAATGACTTATGTAACCTACCATCCCCACAATAAACAATCCTTCTAGATTCAATGCTTCTTGAGCCATATACAAAATCACACTAAAAAAAACGAGTCCAATAATAGAATGTGTATACGAACGATGTGGTAAAAATGATGCAATTACAATATATATACCTACTAATATAATCCAATAACTCATATCCACTGCTATTCCACCTAGTATGATTCCCACACCGGTAAATGACAACATCCTTTTCTGAGTTATAACTGAGGATAATAGGATCATTACACCACCGATTAAAATTCCTCCCCAAATTTGAAAATCAATCTTCATTGCCATAAATGATTCAAAAAGGGAATAAAGCATAACGCAAATCCCCATAATCATTAAAGGCATTTTTATGAGACTTTTTGATAATGTGATCTTATTACTTGCAAGCCCATTCGTATCTAGGTCTGGGAATAAACCTGCTACCCCTCCAACAACTGCAAATACACCAATTGTAACGGGCTCCGCTTGAGTATATAACCCAATGCCAACACCTGCTGCTATTCCTAATGTTAAATGTGAACTGCCTTTCATTTATACCAATCCTAACCTACTCTTTTTAATTTATATTTCACAACATCTTTGAAACTCAAATGTTCAACACTGTGCTATAACCGAATACATAATCTCGATAAAACAAATCTTTAAAAAATCCCTCACCTGATTTTCAGGTGAAAGGGATTGTTCATTCTGTTTAGAATCGCTTAATATTTTAATGCAATATTTTTGAGTGCTGTATAGTTACGTAGTGCTTCGATACCCTTTTCACGCCCAAATCCGCTTTTCTTAAATCCGCCGAAAGGCATTTGAACACCGCCACCAGCACCATAATTGTTTATAAAGATTTGACCGGCGCGTACTTTACTCGCTACACGATGAGATCTAGCACCATCTTTTGTCCAAATACCTGTTACAAGACCATATTCTGTGCCATTTGCAAGGCGAATCGCTTCTTCCTCATCTTTGAACGTGAACACGCACACAACTGGACCAAAAATTTCTTCTTGAGCAACATAACTATCTGCTTGTAAATTATCTAGAACAGTCGGTTTGAAAAAGAACCCATTTTCAAGTCTCTTGTCCGTCGCTCTTTCCCCACCGACTAAGAAATTAGCATTTTCATTTCGTGCAATCTCCATAAATTGTTCAATGCGGTTGTATTGGTTTTCATTCAAAATTGGACCTATGTCTGAATCATCTACGCCATGTCCTATCGTTAACTTTTCAATCTTTTGGACAAGCTTTTTAACAAATTCATCTTTAATAGACTCATGAATGATTAGTCTCGACCCCGCTGAACATGTTTGACCTGCATTTTGTATAATGGAACGTAAAACCCATTCGACCGCGTCTTCTTGATCACAATCGTCAAATACAATATTCGGTGATTTTCCACCAAGTTCTAACGTGACAGGTGTGATATTTTTAGCGGCTGAAGTCATTACGGCTGAGCCTGTTTGAACAGAACCCGTAAACGTAATGTGATCTAAATCAGGATGATTTGCAAGTGCTAGACCAGCTTCTTTTCCATACCCTGTTACTAAATTAAAAACGCCTTTTGGCAACTTTGTACGATCAATAATTTCTGCCAACTTGATAGCTGTTAAAGGCGTATCTTCTGCGGGTTTTGCAACTACCGTGTTGCCAGTTGCTATTGCAGCCGCTGTACTTCTCGACAAAATTTGAAGAGGATAATTCCATGGAATAATATGTCCTGTAACCCCAACTGGTTCACGTAATGTGTAGTTAAGAATACCCGCCTGTATTGGAATTGTTTCGCCGAACATCTTGTCTGCTGCACCGGCATAATATTCAAAATACAAAGCCGCGGCTTCCACATCTTTCCTTGCTTGGGAAATTGGTTTACCAGTGTCCAATGTTTCCAAAAGTGCTATTTCCTCTTTCTCTTTCAATAACTCTTCAGATATTTTATAAAGAATCCGCCCACGGTCAATCGGAGCAAATGTATGCCACTCTTCCGACTCAAATGTCTCCCTGGCAACTTTCACAGCATACTCGATATCTTCTGTAACTCCTCTAGGAATAGATCCTAATACTTCACCAGTTGCAGGGTTTTTCGTTTCAATTACTTCTTTACTAACACTTTCAACCCACTCGCCATTAATATACATCAAATGATTCTCACTCATCTCGTAAAACACCTTTCTCATTCATAAAAGCGGAACACTACCGCTGAATACTGTTAAATACCGCGTCCACCATCAACATTCAAAACACTACCCGTAATCATCGTTGCCAAATCGGAACTTAGATAGACTATGCTATTCGCTATATCTTCAGGAATAATAAGTCTACCAAGAGGAACACTTTTTTTGAAAATGTTTTCTTTCGCTTCCTCTACATTTGTACCGGTTGCTGTAAACTCACCAAGCATTTGCGTATCTGCTGGACCTGGATTAATGGCATTAACCCGAATATTATAAGGCGCTAACTCGATTGCCAAAGCTTTTGTTAATGATATCGTTGCACCCTTTGAAGCAATATATGCATTTAATCCTGGTCTCGGTCTTTCAGCCGAAATCGATGCAATATTAATAATCACACCTTGTCTTTTCTTTTTCATAAAAGGAACTACAGCACGAGAAGTTAAAAATACAGAGGTCGTATTGATATTTAAAATACGATACCAATCTTCAAGTGTTACGTTTTCAATCTCTGTTGCAGCTTGAGCAATACCAGCAATATTGACTAATACATCCACTTGCCCATAAGTTTTTACAGCTTGTTGAACTGAAGAATTAACGCTCTCTTCAGATGTAATATCCGTTTTAATTACAAGAAGATCTTCTTTGTATTGTTCTTTTAAAGCTTGTAAGGAATCTATGTTAATATCCAGGCCCACTACTTTTCCACCGAAGTTTAGAACTTTTTCAACAGTAACTCTTCCCATACCTCCAGCAGCACCTGTAATAACAACTACTTTGTTTTTCAAGTTCATTTGCAATTCCTCCTATTATTCAACTTAATACATCCGAGATTATTCTCCCGCTGTATTAAGTTAAAATTGTTCTTCTATTGCATTTGCAATTGCATCCCCTAATTGTTCGGTAGTGCTTGTACCACCGAGGTCTGGTGTAACAATTTGGCCTTGCATAATCACTTTTTCGATAGCATTCATAACAACTGTGGCCAGGTCTTCCCTACCTAGATGTTCAAGCATCATTGCTGCAGACCAAATTTGGGCAATTGGATTCGCAATGCCTTTTCCTGCAATATCTGGTGCAGATCCGTGAATCGCTTCAAACATTGAAGGGAATTCTCTTTCTGGATTGATGTTTCCTGAAGGAGAAACGCCCAAACCGCCAACAAGTGCTGCTCCTAAATCCGTTAATATGTCCCCAAATAAATTTGAAGCAATTACAACTTCATAAGATTCAGGTTTTTGAATAAAATAAGCAGCTAACGCATCGATGAAAACACTTTCGAGTTCAATTCCCTCATAATTATTAGCTACTTTTTCTGCTACTGTATCCCATAATTTCATTGAGTGAATAATCGCATTGGATTTCGTCGCACTTGTTACTTTTCTAACATTGTTTTTTTGAGCATACTCAAAAGCATACTTTGCAATTCTTTCAACACCTTGTGCCGTAATCACTGTATTTTGTATTGCCATTTCTTGTGATTGTCCATCATAAAGACTACCGCCAATATTTGAATACTCTCCCTCGGCGTTCTCCCTAAATACAACAAAGTCGATCGGAGCATCACTTTTTAATGGTGATTTTATTCCAGGTAGCTGTTTAATTGGACGCATATTCACATATTGTTTGAATTGTTTTCGTATGGGCATGATTAGTTGCCAAATTGATATTTCGTCTGGAACACGAGAATCACCAATTGCTCCAAAAAGAATTGCATCGAATTTTTTTAGTTGGTCCAATCCATCCTCTGGCATCATAGTATTGTGTTTCAGGAAATACTCACTATTCCAATCGAATGTTTCTAAATCTAATTTAAATGTTTCATCCATTTTTTCCAATCGATTTAAAACTTTAATAGCTTCATTAGTCACATCCGGTCCGATACCATCACCCGGTAAAACCGCAATTCGGTAAGTAGTCATCTATATACCTCCACTTTTACTTTTGTAATCCCACTAGGAACAAACTAATCCCTGGTATGAATGATATTATAATGATGTCTAAAATCATTATTATTAGGAAAGGAACAATTGCTTTCATTAAACTTTCAAATTTTGTACCCGCAATATTTGCTGCAACAAACAAGTTAATACCAACAGGTGGTGTTATAAAACCAATTGCCAAGTTGAAAATCATTATTATACCAAAATGAACAAGATCTATTCCTAAAGCACTAACAATTGGAACTAAAATTGGTGTTAAAATAATGATTGCAGCAGAAGTTTCCAAGAATACCCCAACAACTAATAGTAGAGCGTTAATAATCAACAAAGCAATAATCCAGTTATCGGTTACTCCCAGCATTAATTCCGTTAGTTCTTTAGGAATTCGAGCACGTGTTAAATAATAACCAAATGCAGAAGCACCACCTATTATGAACATGATTACTGCCGAAATGACAACTGAAGAAGAGAATATTTCGACTAAATCAGTAAATTTAATTTCTTTATACACAAATATTCCTACAATTAAGCCATACATAACCGCTATAACAGCGGCTTCTGTAGGTGTAAAAAAACCACCATAAATTCCACCTAATATAATAACCGGCATAAGAAGAGCTAAGATTGCGTCATATAATGCCTTAAGGAAATCTTTAAAAGAAAAAGCTTCCCCGCCACCGTATCCTTTGATTAATGAAATCGCGTATACAAGTATTAGTAAAGAACCTACTACTAAAAGTCCTGGTAAAATACCCGCAATAAATAGTGAGCTAATAGAGACTCCAGCAGTTACACCATATAAAACTAATGGAACACTTGGGGGAATCATAACTCCAATAGTTCCTCCAGCAGCTTGAACCGCTGTGGAAAAACTTTTGTCATACCCTTTTTTAACCATTGCTGGAATAAGGAGCGAACCTACTGCAGCGGTCGTTGCTGCTGCTGATCCCGAAATTGCCGCAAAAAAAGCACATGCGATTATAGAAACAATAGCTAACCCGCCATTCACGCGACCAAACATAACATTTGCCAAATGAATCAACCTTTTAGAAATACCGCCATTCTCCATTAGCTTTCCAGCAAGTATAAAAAATGGAATCGCTAAAAGCGGAAAAGATGCTACTGAATTAAACATCCTTTGCATAAGTACTATCAAAGAAACTTGTCCATCTACAAAAAACACAACAGCTGCAGATAAACCCAAAGCGACAGCAATAGGCACATTAATAAGAAAAAGAACAAGAAGCATGATAAATAATAGTGCTGTCATACTGTCTTACCTCCAGTCTTAATTTCTTTAACGAATAGATGAACTAAGTTTATGATTAAAAATAATCCACTAATTGGAATTACAGAATATACATATCCCATTGGGAGTCTAAGCACTGGTGTTAATTGGGTTAACGATTGTCTAACTAAGTCGTATCCTTGAATAACCATGATTAGATAAAAAGAAATACTAGCTACTGTTGCCACGACAAATAATACCTGTCTAAGTTTCAAAGGAAACAAATCTGTGAAAAATTCTACACCAATATGGGCTTTAAGTGACATTGCATAAGCCGCACCCAAGAATGTCAGCCATACTAAACAGTAAACTGCTAATTCTTCTGTCCAAGAAAGTGGCTGTTTAATTACAAATCGGAATATAACTTGTGCAAAAACAGACAATGTCAATACAGCCATGATTACATTAAGTAAATGTTTTAATGTCAAGTTCATATATCCAATAAACTTATCCACTTAAATCCCTCCCATTGAATAGAAAAAAGGAGAAACAATCTCTCCCCTTTTACTGTAATTTTTATTTTTGTGCATCTAAAATGCGGTTCAATAACTCTTGGTACTCAATCATCGAATAGACGGGTTTAACAGCTTCTTGGAAAGGTGCAATATCAACATCTTCCACGATTTCTACGCCATTTTCTTTAAGTACTTTAAGTGATTCTTTTTCCATTTCAACGATTAAATCACGTTCTTTAGGACCAGCTTTTTGACCTTCTTCAATAACAATATCTCGGAGGTCAGCTGGAAGCTTATCGTATGTTTTTTGACTCATCATATACATAGCAACTGAATATACGTGACCTGTTAATGTCATGTATTTTTGTTTAGATTCATAAAGTTTAAACTGGTCAGCAACGATTGCTGGGTTTTCTTGTGCGTCTACAACTCCTTGTTGTAAACCAGTTAGTGCTTCTGTCCATGCCATTGGTGTCGCTAGAGCACCCATTTCTTTAAATGCAGCAATGTGTATTTCATTTTCTTGTGTTCTAATTTTAAGTCCTTTTAAATCTTCAGGTTTGTTGATTGGGTGTTTGCTGTTTGTAATATGACGGTAACCATTTTCTCCCCAAGACAAACCAATGATTCCATTTTCCTTTAATTTTTCAAATAGTTCATCGCCAATTTCACCGTTTAATATTTCTACAGCAGAATCACGATCTTTGAATAGGAATGGCACATCAAGTACTCCAAGTTCAGGAACAAAGTTCGTAACTGGTGCTGTAGATGACATTACCAAATCCACTGTTCCTAGTGTCATACCTTCTGTCAGTTCACGTTCAGCACCAATTTCACTGTTCGGGAATACTTCTATAATAACTCGTCCATCTGTACGTTCTTTAACATTTTCAGCCATTTCCAAAAATCCAAGATGGTAAGGATGGTCATTCGGCAATGAGTGACCTGCTTGTAGCGTGAAAACTTCATCATCCTTTTTATCGTCTTTTGCTCCATCTTCTTTCGCACCATCTGATTTATCCGATCCACATGCAGCTAATACAAGCATAATAACCGCCATTAGAGCGATTAAAATATTCTTCTTAAACATATTAAATTCCCCCTGTGATTGTACTTTAGTTTGAAAATCATTTTCCACTTTACAGCAAAATGTGCCACGACTTTGAATTATCTGTTTTCTGAGCTCGTCAGAACATCCACCTGTATACATGGTATGTATTGTAGGTCATTTACAGAGTATGCAATATATTGCTTTTTATTTTGAGAAGTGTTCACACCTTTCTAACGTCTTTTATTATTATAGAGTCATAATTTAAAAAGTTCAATGCTTTTTTAAAATTATTGCTGAATGGTCTAATTATTTACACTTACATAATAAATATTCTCATTATAAAACCCTGTGTAATAATACGCCCTATCAAAGATATTTCAATAAAAGTTTAAATTGAACACTTAAACTTCTCTAATCTATAAGCATTATTTTTGGAAGTAATAATGAAAAACTGTTAGGGTAAGTATACTATTTATTATCCTTTTCTTAGGGAGGTATAGAAATGAACGAACAAAATAAAACAGTTATTCATTCCGTAACTTATCGGTCGGTTGAGCGTACGATTGACTGGTTTGTGCAGAAACAACATCAAACTATCCATCATATTTATTTATATTCAGATACTATTACAACTTCGAAACACATATTCCAACTGGATCATGTACACGATATTTCATATAAACCTTTTTCGGGAGGAACTGGGCTTTTCTATTTACATACAAACCAGGGTGTTTTCACATACGATATCGACATGAATCCAAAAGAATTCATTCGAGAATACAAAAACTTACGCGATGGACATTCCTTTTTATATTAGAACTTACTTTAATTTTATTAATACTAAATAAAACAACAAAAGGAACAGTGAATGAGACTTTTACACGGAAAATTGGTCTCTTTATTATCTAGAATTCCCTCAAACATTTTGAATCCTTCCATATATTACAAAGCAATTATATATTGATTTATTCCGCACATAGTTTTGTAATCTTGCTGAAACATTAGAGTGCTATGCTATTCCTTAATGATCAAAAGGAGGTACTCTATTTATGAAGAAAATATTTCTATTTCTTTCAGTAACCATGTTGTTATCTATTGGTACTGCGCTTCAAACATCAGCGTCTAGCATACATACAGTGGTTAAAGGTGATACACTATGGGCAATTTCTCAAAACAATAATGTCTCTGTTGCGACTTTAAAAGAGTGGAATGGCCTTTCAAGCAATTTAATTATACCAGGCAAAGAATTAGTATTAGAAAACACTAGAAACTCATCTAATTCAATAGATTCGGCTGAAATAACTGTAACGGCTACGGCTTACACAGCCTTTTGTAAAGGTTGCTCGGGGGTAACGTCAACTGGAATCGATTTACGTGCAAATCCGAATCAAAAAGTCATTGCAGTAGATCCGAAAGTCATTCCACTTGGCTCACGCGTTTGGGTTGAAGGGTATGGTGAAGCAATTGCTGGAGATATTGGCGGAGCTATAAAAGGTAATAAAATAGATGTTTTCATTCCGAATACAAAACGAGCACTCATTTGGGGCAATAAAACAGTTAAAATTAAAATCTTAAATTAAACTGTTAAGCTATAGCCTCTTTAGAGAAACACTATAAAAAAGTACACTACTAAATTGAATTTAGTAGTGTACTTTTTTATTACAATTGTAAATCTCTTAGTTGTTTGATTGCATTTTGGAGTACATCTACTTTTTGAACAAGTGCTAAACGTACGTATCCAACACCATTCGTACCAAAAATACTCCCTGGAACCATAATAACCCCTGTTTTCTCAATACATTTAAACACAAATTCCTTGTCGTCCATTTCATATGGATATTTAGCCCAAACGAACATTCCACCGCTTGAAGGTGTTGGTGTCCAACCGATGTCTACTAAGCCTTTCATCAATACATTATGTCGTTCTGAAAACTCACTTCGAAGCCGATTCGTTATTTCTTCTGCATTGTCTAATGCAACAATTGCAGCCTCTTGGATTGGAGCAAACGTACCGTAATCTAAATTAGACTTCAGCTGCTTAATAACGGATATCATCTCAGCATTTCCTACAATATATGCAATTCGAGCACCTGCTAAACTAAAGCTCTTCGATAACGAATTAATTTCGAGCCCCACCTCCATTGCACCGGGTGTAGACAGAAAACTAACCGGCGAATTCCCAGTAAAATAATACTCTGAGTAGGCAGCATCATGAAGCACAATAATATTATATGTATGGGCAAAATCCACTACTTTTTGAAAGAATGAAAGATCAGGCATTGCTGGGACAGGGTTTCCTGGTAAGTTTAAGATCATTAATTTTGATTGAAGCGCAATTTCTTTAGGTATTGCATCTAAATCAGGCAAGAAATCATTTTCTGCTAATAAAGGCATGTAATAAGGTACTGCTCCAGCTAGTTTTATTCCTGCATCATAAGCTACATATGCTGGATTTGTCGTTAGGACATAGTCTCCCTCGTCACAAAAAGCAAAAGGAAGATGAACAAGCCCCTCTTGTGAGCCCATTGTCTGAATTACTTCCGTTTCTGGATTTAATGTAACGTTAGATCGTCTTTGATAATAATTAACTACGGCTTCGTTAAAGCGTTTTATTCCACCTAATGTATACCCATATGAATCAGCCAAGTAGCTTTTATCTGATAATACTTTTCGAACTCTTTCATCTGGAGGTAAATCAGGACTGCCCAAACTTAAATCATAAAGTTCGAAACCTGCGGCTTTTTTGGCTTCCGCTGCCCTTCTTAAGTCTCCAAATATTGCTGGTGCGAATACAGACATTTTCTTAGAAACATTAATCTTCATATCAATTTCCCCTTAGTAATGAAAAGTTTAATTATCATACTATCACAACTTCTCTTCTTAAGTGAAAGAATATTTTTACAATGAAAAATGCTGAATCACAAAACAGTATCGAACTGTTTTGTAACTCCGCATTTTCTGTTTTTATTAAAGTAAATAAAATCCTATCCCCATTATTAAATAGGCTGAGAACAGTATTAAACCTTCGAACCAATTTGACTCCCCATCATTGGATAAATTAATGACTAAAAGTGTTGCGGTTATCATAGCAACAAGTTCTGGTATCGTAAAAACCAAAGCCATTTGTACGGGCATAAAAAGTGAGATTAGTACAAGAACTGGCGCAACAAACATCGCTACTTGCAATGTCGAACCGACGGCAATTTCCACAGAAACATCTACCCTGTTTTTAACAGCCATAGTAATGGCTGACACGTGTTCAGCAGCATTTCCAACAATCGCTACAATAATTACACCAATAAACAACTCTGTCCAACCAAACTGCTCCCCAATCGTTTCAAATGTATGTACTAGGCGTTCCGATACAAAAGCTACTGCCATAGTTGCAATGAAAAGAATAAGAATAGATTTCTTTTTTGTCCATTCTGGCTTTTCGAGTTCATGACCAGAATCATCGGATGCAGAAAAAACTCCACGATGCGTTACTAATTTGAAAAAGAGGCCAGCGAGATAAATTGCAATCAGTATGACCGAAATTCCTATACTTAAGTTCAATGTTGTTTTTGTATCCATGGACATCGAAAAGACTTCGGGTATAACAAAAGCAACAATTATAGCGAATATCAATAAACCAGAGTTGTATTGCGCATCATGCAAGCTGAATTTCTGTCGTTTATGCTTAATACCACCAGCAAAGAACGAAAGTCCAAGCACTAATAGTAAGTTTCCAAGAACGGATCCCGTCAGCGAAGCTAGAACAATCCCAACCATTCCCGCCTTTAATGTAAAGATTGATATAAGTAGTTCAACTGCATTACCAAAAGTCGCATTTAATAATCCTCCAATTCTGGGACCACTTACTATTGCTAAACTTTCAGTAGCTCTTCCTATATAACCAGCAAGTCCAATAATACTTAAAGAACTTATCACAAACATAAATATATCTGACCAATTTAAAATTGTTCCTAAAATTACAAGTGGAACACCTGTAAATACAAGGATTGCAATTATCCGATTCATATAAAACACCTCTTCATGTAATTAAGTTTCTCATTATCCTTCCCTCCATAAAGAACTTACAAACATCACTTAAAAGAGCTTAGCTACAACGACTTATTACTAATTTTCTATACTCGAACTGTTACTAAATCGGCCACTCTTATCACTAGTATCGATAGTCAGAATGTATATATTTTAGAAGACATGGTTACTACTACTCTTAAAGACATAATTCTTAACTATTTAATAGTTAAATTCTATTGACATAAGAGTTTGTCTTAATATCATTCTTTTACCTACAAAGAGGAGGAAGTCTTTATTATGAAGAAACACATTTTAGTTTTAGCTATAATCACTGTACTATTTACAGGAGGATTTACAGCCTTTGCTGCGACGTTACCATTTCCGATTCATATTGAGGATTCAATTGAGGTACAATTTGAGTCGTCATCTTATCAAACTGTTCAACCAGGTGATACTTTATGGTCAATTGCAAATGAAAACAATGTCCTCATCGATGACTTACTAAAGTGGAATGACCTGGACTCGACAATAATCCATCCAACACAAGAATTAATTGTAAATAAAATTTCTAAGTTTAGAAATGAAATTGAAAGCAGCGTAAAAAAAGATTTGGAAACCTACATTGTAAAACCTGGAGACACGCTTATTAATATTGCAGTAGAAAACAACCTATCCATAGAGGAATTGATTAATTGGAATACAATTTCAAGTGAGTTAATCCTTCCAGGTCAAGAACTTGTATTAAACGGGATAAATAATCCTTCACATCAAGCAACATTACAAACAATCTCAATTCCCAAGAAGCCTCAAGAAATCGCTCAAGTAAAAACAAAATCAACTTCTCAGCCTATTGCTAAAGCTAAAGTTCAAGCAGCTACCATAAACAACGGACCTGGTAAAGAAATGACTATGACGGCAACTGCATATACCGCCTATTGTAAAGGCTGTTCTGGAACGACATACACAGGCATTAACTTACGTGCCAATCCAAACCAAAAAGTAATTGCAGTTGATCCGAGAATCATTCCACTTGGATCTAGGGTATGGGTCGAGGGTTACGGCGAGGCGATTGCTGGGGATATTGGCAGCGCTATAAAAGGAAATATTATCGATGTCTTTATTGAACACAGGCAAGATGCACTTAATTGGGGTAGAAAAACAGTTAAAATAAAGATTTTAGAATAACAAATAAAAGATGAAAAATCGATACTCCAAGAAAAAAACCGGATTCTAATCAGAATCCGGTTTTCTAATAGTAAAAATTTAAATCTAACTTACCTGTCATTTGTGGCAGTTCTTAGCACATCACTCAATCATAATGAACGTAACCATCATTAAATTTTGAATTGTAACAACATCTATGGCAACATTAGTATAGTTGCGTAAGGATGTGAGAATAATTGAAGGAATCCCTAGATGATAAACATAATGGACATGATAATGAGTTCTACGAAGATATTGACGAAGAAGAGATGCACGAACTTGTTTGGGAAGCACAGCGCGAAGCATTACTGAAAGCCGCCCAAGAAAAAGAACAACAAAAAACGAAACGGAAATTTCCAAAGTGGATATTTTGGCTAATGGCTATTGTACTTGGAGTAAATACATTTTCGATTATTTTCGAAATATATTCAATTCCAGCGATTGATTTTTTACGCACATCGGCTGAACTTTCAAGTGATGAAAAGATAGCTTTGTATAAAAAATCTGTTGTAGTTATTTCAACAGAAGACAGTAAAGGGACCGGCTTTTCAATATCCAGTGATGGAACCATCTTAACGAATTATCATGTCATTGAAGGAAATGAAACGGTATCTGTTTATTTTCCAGATGATGGTCGATATTCGGCCAAGGTTATAGAAGAGTACCCATCTATCGATCTTGCCGTGTTGAAGGTAGACAGTAAAAACTTACCCTTTCTAAAACTTTCTGAAGAAAAATCCTTCATACAAAATGAACCCATTCAGTTTATTGGAAACCCTCTTCGGTTTCACGGGATCGCCAATGAAGGAACGATTATTGAGCCTATTCAATTAAAAGATTGGGAAGAAGAAGTCATTATGATTAAAGCGCCTGTTTATCGTGGTAATAGTGGTAGCCCAATATTAAATGAAAATGGGTTGGTAATTGGAATCATATTTGCCACATTAAATCACGAGGACTTTGGGAAAGTGGGTTTATTCATTCCAATTGACTATTATTTAAGGACATTAAATTCATCTGCTGAATAAAAAGGATAATGTGAAAGATGTTTTCCCTACCATTTTACCTGATAATTAGATAAAATAAAATACAAGCTAAGGATTGTAAGAATTGGAGGCATTATTGTGGGTAACAGTAAAACTTTACAAAAAGAAGCTATGGCGGTACTTAAAGAAACTAGTAGAACTTTTTACATTCCCATTACTTTTTTAGACAGCACATTAAAAAATGCTGTCGCATCTGCTTATCTATGTATGCGCGCTATTGATGAAATCGAAGATCATGAAACATTAGATGCTGAAGTAAAACAACATCTATTGCTTAAAACGAGTGAAATGTTACTAACTGATTTTGATAAAACTGCTTATGCACAACTTATAGCAGAATACGAAGATCAATTGCCAGAAGTTTCAATACGACTTGGTGATTGGTTGGATTTTTGTCCGGTTGTTTCACTAGCAAAAGTAAAAGCTTCTACAAGTGAAATGGCAATCGGTATGGCTAAGTGGGTAGAAAAAGACTGGCAAGTGAAAACTAAAGAAGACTTAGATGAATATACATATTATGTTGCTGGACTTGTAGGAATTATGCTTTCCGATTTATGGGAGGAAAACGCGGATATTGTCACAGATCGTGAATTGGCGATTAGTTATGGTCGCGGACTGCAAGCGGTTAATATATTACGTAACAAGGATGAAGATAATGAACGCGGTGTTCAATTCTTTCCAGAGGGTTGGACAAGAGAAGACATGTTTGCATATGCAGAGGAAAATTTAGCAAAAGCCGATGAATATATTAAAAGTATTCAGCATAGAAGAATCGTTCTTTTTTGTAAAGTCCCTTTAGTACTCGCACATAAAACTTTAAAAGCCTTAAAAAGCGGTAAAGATAAAATGACAAGGGTTGAAGTAGAAACTGCTGTAAAAGAAGTACAAAAAGAAGTTTGATTGAATATCGTAATAAAAACGCAACTCTTTTGTTAAAAGAGTTGCGTTTTTTTATGATCAATTTATAAAACACTTATTTTATTATATTTCGTTATGATGTACTCTCTTTTGATTTATAAAGATAATAGAAGAACTTACGACAACTAAGAAAATGATGGACATAATTCCTAATAGAGCCCCATCTATATTAATTCCACCGAAAACAGTACTTGTTGTTAATCCTAGGACACTCCCCGTTACTAGTGCCAACATTATGATTCGAATCACAATCCATCATCCTTCCACTACATTATCTTTAAATATGCACTGTACTGAGAACTCTTCTCAACCTAATCATACTCCAACTGAGAACTTTTATCAATAAAAACTTTTCTGGGCTTTCTAACTAATTATATGCAGCTGTTAAATATAAATTCTTCTTTATCAAATTTGTTACATTTAATATACTTTTGTTAAATTTGGAGTATTACTTTTATTGTGAGTTGCTATACTTTATAATGAATCTATAGTTCAAATTTTGGCGGGCTTTATTTATCCAACAAAATTTCAAATTATAATCCACTAATATGTATGAAGGGCGTGAAGTTAGGGTTGGAAAATAAGCTGAAACTATATGGCTTTAACAACCTCACCAAGACACTTAGCTTCAACATCTTTGATGTGAGCTATGCAAAAAGTGAGCGGGAGCAAAAAGACTATATTGCTTATATTGATGAGCAGTATAACTCAGAACGATTAACCAATATACTCGTAAATGTAACCGAAATTATCGGCGCAACTGTATTAAACGTGAGCAAACAAGATTATGATCCACAAGGAGCAAGTGTAACGATTCTCATATCCGAAGAATCTATTCCAGTCGGCCTAATTGACGAATCATGCAACCGTGGTGAAATCGATATTTTGAAGACACGTGAAACTGTTGTTGGCCATTTGGATAAAAGTCATGTCACTGTTCATACGTATCCTGAGTATCATCCAGACAACTCAATTGCCACGTTCCGTGTGGATATTGATGTATCGACATGTGGAGAGATTTCGCCTTTAAATGCATTGGATTATTTAATAGGAAGTTTCGATTCAGATATCATTACTACGGATTACCGCGTCAGAGGTTTTACACGTGATGAAAAAGGAAAAAAACTTTTTATTGATCATAAAATGGCATCGATTCAAGACTATATCGATAAACAAACATTACAAAAGTATGATGCAATCGACGTAAACGTATATCAATCCAACATCTTTCATACAAAATTACTTATAAAAGAGATTGTTCTACAAGATTATTTGTTTAACTTAGATGTTTATGAAATCCCCCCTAAAGAAAGGCTACAAATAACAAATAATTTACGTAGGGAAATGATTGAAATCTTTAGTGGAACAAATATATACGAAGAACTAGAGTTACAAAAATGACACAACTCTCACAACAAAAAGCACCTATTATGGAAGCATTGACCCGCTATAAATCTAAGCGGGTTGTTCCTTTTGATGTACCTGGCCATAAGCGTGGACGAGGAAATAAAGAGCTAACAGATTTTTTAGGTGAAGAATGTCTCACTATGGACGTAAACTCCATGAAGCCTTTGGACAATCTGTGTCATCCAGTTTCAGTCATTGCCGAAGCAGAAGTATTGGCCGCTGAAGCCTTTGGGGCAAAACATGCCTTTTTCATGGTGAACGGGACAACTTCTGCCGTGCAAGCAATGATTATGACTGCTTGCAAATCGGGTGAAAAGATAATTATGCCCCGTAATGTGCATCGCAGTGCCATCAATTCTCTTATAATCAGCGGTGCGATCCCTATATACGTAAATCCTGGAGTAGATAAAGATTTAGGCATACCCTTAGGGATGAGTTTAAGCGACGTAAAACGAGCAATTGAAGAAAATCTAGATGCTAAAGCAATTCTTATTAACAATCCCACCTATTACGGAATTTGTTCTAATATGAAAGCCATTACAGATCTTGCACATCTGCATGGAATGCTCGTCCTCGTAGATGAGGCGCATGGCACACATTTCTACTTTGGAAAGGATCTACCCGCCTCTGCTATGTCGGTTGGAGCTGATATGGCTTCCGTTAGTATGCATAAATCTGGTGGTTCCCTGACACAAAGTTCGTTTTTGTTAATTAATAATAATGTAAGCGTTGGATACACTCGACAAATTATTAACTTAACCCAGACAACTAGTGGTTCTTATTTGTTATTGTCATCATTGGATATTTCAAGAAAAAACCTTGCCTTAAATGGTGAAGAAATATTTCAAAAAGTTTCTGATATGGCACAATACACAAGAGATGAAATCAATAAGATCAATGGATATTACGCCTTTTCGAAAGAATTGCTGAATGGAGATACCATTTTCGACTTTGATGTTACCAAACTCTCTGTCCATACCCTGGATATTGGGCTCGCGGGGGTCGAAGTATATGATATCCTTCGTGATGAGTACGATATTCAAATCGAATTTGGAGATTTAGGCAATTTGTTGGCTTATATATCTGTCGGTGATCGACATCGAGATCTCGAACGACTGGTTGCGGCATTGGCGGAAATAAAACGTCGTTATGGTAAAGAAAAGAATGGTTTATTTGATCAAGAATACATTAATCCAGAAGTTGTTATGACTCCACAGGAAGCATTTTATTCACCTAAAGACAGGCTTCCAATTTCAGAAAGTGCCGGAAATGTTTCTAGTGAATTCGTAATGTGCTATCCCCCCGGAATCCCAATTGTCGCGCCTGGCGAAAGGATTACCGAAGAGATTTTAGCTTATATTGAGTATTGTAAAGAAAAAGGTTGCTTTTTAACAGGAACTGAAGACAATCAAATTGAATTTATTAATATAGTTAGGGAGTGATCACAATGAACGTTTGGTATACAGAAGAACATACACCTGGAGTCCGACTATCCATGAAAATAGAACAACATCTTTACTCAGGACAGAGTGAGTTTCAAAAAATTGATGTCTTACAAACAACAGAGTTTGGTAAACTTCTAACTCTTGATGGTTTAGTTATGTTAACGGAAAAAGATGAATTCATTTATCATGATATGATTGTTCATGTTCCAATGGCGACAAATCCAAATATTAAAAAGGTTTTAGTTATAGGTGCAGGCGATGGTGGTACTGTTCGTGAACTAACTAAATACGAAACGATTGAGCAAATAGATATGGTTGAGATTGACAAAATGGTCGTTGATGTCTGTCAAGAGTTCATTCCCCTAACAGCTTCAAAACTAACAGATCCTAGAGTAAATCTATTTTTTGAGGATGGTCTAAAGTTTGTTCGTACAAAGGAAAATGAATACGATTTAATAATCGTTGACTCTACCGATCCATTTGGTCCTGGTGAAGGACTATTCACAAAAGAATTTTACGGCAATTGCTATAATGCCTTAAATGAAGACGGAATTCTTGTGAATCAACACGAAAGCCCTTTTTATGCTGAGTATGCTCTTTCTATGCAACGTGCACATAATCGCATTGTAGAATTTTTCCCGAACTGTCATGTATATCAAGCACATATCCCGACATATCCATCAGGCCATTGGCTTTTCGGATTCGCTTCAAAGAAATTCGATCCAATTAAAGACTTGGATGTCGCAGCATGGAACGCTTTAGATCTGAAAACAAAATATTACAATACTGAAATCCATGTCGGCTCGTTCGCCCTTCCAAATTATGTGAAGGAACAATTAGAAGATGCTGAGTAAAAACATTGAAACTTTTCTCGGATGTGAAAATGAGTATGAGGAATCCAAAATCGTTATTTTTGGAGCGCCCTTCGATTCAACAACTTCCTACCGTCCAGGAACTCGTTTTGCCAGTAAGGCAATGAGAAGTGAATCATTCGGGATTGAAACATATAGTCCGTACCAAGATAAAGATTTGGAAGATATTACAGTCTTTGACGGCGGAGATTTAGAGCTCAGTTTTGGTAATCCCGAAAAGGCGCTTACACAAATCGAAGAGTTTACTGCCCTTGTTTTAGAAGACGATAAAATTCCTTGCATGATTGGCGGCGAACATTTAGTTACTTTAGGTGCAGTTCGAGCTGCAGCTAAGAAATATCCTGATTTACATGTCATACAATTTGATGCACATGCTGATTTACGAGATGATTATCTAGGTGAATCTTTATCTCATGCTTCTGTAATACATAGAGTGTGGGATATTCTTGGGGACGGTCGAATATACCAGTTTGGTATACGTTCAGGTGACCGAAGCGAATTTCAATGGGGTAAAGATCATGTATATACAAACAAATTCAACTTCGATGGGTTGAATGAAATCGTTGAAAAACTAAAGGGTAAACCGATTTACTTAACAATCGATTTAGATGTATTAGACCCTTCTGTCTTCCCTGGTACAGGCACACCTGAAGCTGGTGGAGTTAGTTTCCTTGAGTTATTGCAAGCAATGCTCGATGTAAGTGAGCTTAATATCATCGCATGCGATGTGAATGAATTATCCCCTATTTACGACCAAAGCGGTGTCTCAACTGCCGTTGCATGCAAAGTATTACGTGAATTAATTTTAATGCTTTAATTTTATAAATGTAGATAAAAACATCCCCTGTAAATGCAACATTTACAGGGGATGTTTTATATTATCTTGCTTTTGTTTTCCATAGTAAATACTGTTCAATCATCATCGCGATAATTGTCCCAGTAACAAGACCATTCGATAATGTCGTTGCTAGGATATTTGGTAAACTCGCCATACTAGTTGCCGGCATGAACATTAATCCAACACCAATCATTAATCCAAATGCAACAACTTTATAAGCCTGTGATTGGTTTTTATCTGTTGCCAATTCTGTAAATGCCATTTCAACCATTTTAGTAAAAATTGCAAAAGTTACTGCATAAGCAACAGGTGCTGGTAATGTTGCAAAAAAACTCATAACCGCTGGAGAAAGAGTCATCCCAATAACAATCACGCTTCCAATGATAAAAGGCTTAATTGAAATCATTCTTGTCGCCCCTACAAATCCTGCTGCACCCGAGATTGGTACGGGTCCAATTGCGGAGAAAACACCTGATAGAAGATGGTTAATACCTGATGCAATAGATCCTTCTTTCACACGATCAGGAACTTCGATAGCAAATGAATGTTTGTACAGGTTTTCCATAACTCGTATGGAAGCCATCATATTAGCAATTAATAATAATGTTATAAACAGAGTAGTGACAAACATTCCGCTGTCCCAAATTGGTTTTCCATATACAAAAACATCTGGGAAAGCAATGAGTTTCGTGGCTTTAGATTCTATATGGGAAGCCTTTCCAAGTGCAGCAAATAATAACCAACCTAGACCGATCGAAATGAGTACCGAGTATTTTGATACCCAACTACTTTTATGGTTCATTGTAATAAAGGTAATAAAAATCACAACAATACTACCAAACGCAACAGTTCCATCAATACTATCTGTCGCAGATTCTATGCCAAACATTCCTTGGAGAAATGTTCCACTCAGTTGCAATATAAGTAAGAGTAAATATGTAAATGTAATTGCTGGTGTAAATAATCGTTTCATTTTGGTGACGACGCCCGTCAGTGCTAAAAATATAAATAATACACCACTGTACAACATACCACTTTGCAATGCCCTTAAGGAATCAGCAGCTGTAGGATACATTACCCCCACCATACCTGCATACACAACGAATACTCCCCACCATAATCCCGCAGGTCCTTCATTAATCGGTAATCGGTGACCGAAAAACGCTTGTACTATACAAGCTACCCCTAATACAAATATGGTTCGTTGAATAAATAGTGTTGTATCTCCTGTATCCATTTCAAATACATGTGCAATTGCAATCGGAGCTGCAATGGACGAAGCGATAAGAAAAATCGCCCACTGAACCCCACCTATTATATTTCTCATACTTTTCCTCCGTTGCTTTGTTCATATGTACTTATACTATACACGATTTAACATTAAATAAAGATGTGAGAAAAACATTATTTAATCTAATAGTATTGATAGTTGAATTGCTGCGTTATTTCAAATCTTGTCTTTTATTGTTACCACGCATTCAATTCTAAATACCATAAACAAATCATAAATTATAGTAGATTATGTATTTCCGATAGGAGGTAGTTGTCATTAAAGATACCATGATTTGTAGATGTGAAGAGGTTTACCTAAGTGATATCTTAGATGCAATAAAATGTGGAGCAATAACTTCAAAAGATGTAAAACTACGAACAAGAGCGGCTATGGGAATTTGTCAGTCTAAAACATGTCGCCCCCTTTTAGAACAAGTTATTTCATTTTATACGAATTCAGAATTACCCGAGAAAACTCACTTAACACATAACATACCAATCCGCCCGCTTACAATAGCGGAACTTGCCAAAAACTACTAGAAAGGAGCTGCTCTCATGAGAATACTTACACATCCCTTATTTGGATCTTTAAGAAAAGAACGAATCACATTTACTTTTAACGAAGTAAACTATGAGGCAATAGAAGGCGAATCCATTGCTGCCGCATTACTTGCAAATAATATTAGAACTATTCGTTATTCTGAAAAACTAAATATGCCCAGAGGTATATATTGCGGTATCGGTAACTGTTATGAATGCAGGGCGACTGTGAATGGACAAAGAAGTGTTCGCACTTGCATAACAAATGTAGAAGAACATATGCAAATACACACACAAGGCCAGGAAAATTCATGAAATATGACGCTGTCGTGATTGGTTCTGGACCCGCTGGTATGAGTGCAGCCATTACACTTTCGAAAAATGGAGCAACGGTTGCAGTCGTAGATGAAAATCCCGTTGCAGGAGGCAAACTATTAGCTCAGCTTCATAAAGAATCAAAAAATAGTTGGTGGATTGGCAAAGATATTGCACATGAACTAGAGAAAACTATGAAACAATTAAACATCACAATCTTTCAGAATACTGAAGTATGGGGTATTTTTCCCAAGTGGAGAGTGTTGTTAAATAACAGTATGGAACTTCAGACAAATCATGTCCTTATAGCCTCTGGAGCAGTTGAAAAAGCAATTCCGATTCCAGGGTGGACAATCCCAGGCGTTATGGCAATCGGCGCCGCACAAATGTTAACCAATTATCACCGTGTCAAGCCAGGAAAGAAGGTTGCTATAATTGGAATTGATCCCCTTTCCCTAATTACTGCAAACGAATTGAAAACAGTCGGTGTTGATGTAGTTGGTATTTTTATTCCTCCGCCTATAGATTATATTCATAGACTATCCAATCCCAAAAACATAATTTCCTATTTATCCACTATGGCCAATTTAGCACCCAGTCCTCTGCTGAAGCTATCCGGAAACTTGGCCAAAACGAACTTCATTCAAACAATGGGCGCACGCTATTATCCCCAAAAAGGAATTAAAGTTTGGGGGATTCCTCTCTATTTGAAAAAGACTATTATTGAAATAAAGGGTGACAATCAGGTCGAACAGATTCAAATTGCCAATGTAACCACTGATGGCAGACTTGTTGAAAATTCACAATATAAAATTGACGTTGATTGCGTTTGTATCTCGGGTGGCTTATACCCTTTAGTTGAACTGGCTGCAGCCGCAAAATGTGATTTTATCTATATTGAAGAGCTCGGTGGACATGTTCCTCTATACAGTCCCGAAATGGAAACGACTCAGCAAGGAATTTTTGTCGCTGGAAATTGTACAGGAATTGAAGGTGCCAAAATTGCAATGGCTCAAGGCGAACTAGCTGGTGTAGTTATTAGTCAGCGATTGGGTTTAATAAAAAAGAATTCTGTTTATTTAATTAAACAAGCTCAAGAAAAAGTCAAAAAGACACGTAAAAACTCCCCTATCACATTTCAACAACATATCGAAATCGGCAGGGAAAAAGCAGATATTCTTTGGAATAAACATTTCAAACTATAACTTTGGGGGCTATCCTTTATGAATTCTGCGGATGTAGTCGTTATTGGCGGTGGTGTCATTGGTACATCAATCGCCTATAGATTAGGCGCTACAGGAAGGCGAGTCATTTTAATAGAAAAAGGAGGAATTGGAGCTGAAACCTCTGCGTCTTGCGATAAAGCCATATTTCTACAATCAAAGAAACCAGGCTTCCCAAGTCAGTTAGCAAAAGCCAGTCGCAAAGTCTATGAGAATTTAGAAGAAGAATTAGGTGTATCTTTTGAATTCAAACGTGCAGGTGGAATGATTGTAATTCAATCAGAAGCACATTTAGAATTCATGAAAAACTTTGTTGATATTCAAAAGGCAGCTGGTATGGATATACATTTGTTAAATCAAAAAGATACGTTGGAAATCCAACCGTGTCTCTCACCTCGCACGATTGGCTCAACTTACAGCAGTGAAGATGCTGAAGTAAATCCCTTATTACTCAGTCAAGCATTTGCCTCAGCTGCTAAACAATATGGTGTAGAAATACAAACACATACAGAAGTACAATCCATTGAAGTGAATGATGGGAAAGTTATAGGACTTCAAACGAATAATGGTTTTATTGGTACTGAACTCGTTATTAATGCTGGAGGTCCATTTTCCCCAAGTTTAGCAAAAATGGTAGGAGTTCATCTGCCTATACAACCGCGTCGAGGTGTCATTCTTATCTCAGAAAAAATACAACCAATCGTTTCAGGAAATGTATTATGTTCACAATACATTGTTGCAAAACATTTAACCAATCTTGACGAAGATGAACTCCCACCATTCGGTATTGGGCTTTCACTTGGACAAACGGATAGCGGTAATTTATTAATCGGTGGTAGTCGAGAATTTGTTGGGTTTGATAAGTCTGTATCCTCTGATCTACTAAAAGCTATCGCTGCACACGCAATACGAATCGTACCCTCATTAAGTTCTGTTCGAATTATTCGTTCGATGGTTGGATTTAGACCCTATACCGGTGATGGTCTCCCAGTAATCGATTTTGTTCCCGGAATAAAAGGATATATAATTGCCGCTGGACATGAAGGTGATGGCATCGCCTTAGCTCCTATTACAGGTCATTTAGTAACAGCTTTATTAGACAATCATTCAAAGTATAAAAACTTCCTAAAGCCTTTAAGTTATGATCGTTTATTGACTAAATAATTAAAAACTATAATGAAAGGATGAGAATTTGTTTCAAATCATTTTACCGTTGGCTTTATTGTTCATTATCGTATTGGTTAAAAAGATCCCAAAAATCGGTGGAGATATTCGTGTTGCACTGATTGTTGCAGCAATAACTTCCGCAATTCTATCTGGGCTAACACCATTAGAGACACTTCTTGGTTTCATCGATGGAATTGATCGATTATCATGGGTGATTATGCTTTCTATATTTGGAAGTCTGTATGCAGAATCGCAAGTAAAGATAGGTGCAATGGATACAACACTCAATAGCTTTCGAGCAGTATTCGGTAAATCACCACGAGGATTAATTGTTGCGATATTTCTCACTCTTATTTTGGCAGGCTCCCTACTTGGTGACGCAATTGCATCTGCTACTGTTATAGGCTTCCTTGTTATTAACTCTCTAACAGAACTTAAGTTAAAACCGGAGCAAATAGGAATGATAATTTTACTCGGTGCTTCTATTGGATCCATAATGCCTCCTATTACGCAAGGCGTATTTTTGTCCGCTTCTTTAGTTGGCATAGACCCTAGTCCAGTAATTAATTTAGCTTATATAACTGTAAGCATCGGCGCAATTCTCGCGATATTGGAATCTTTCCGTTTTGTCCGTGGAAAAATGATGCCACAGGAATTAATTCCAACTGAATCGATTTTTCAAATCTTGAGAGAACGTTGGAAAACATTAATACCTCTAATTGTCCTCATTGCAATTGTATTGACTAATACTATATTTAAATATAATATTTTCACAGAAATTAAATTCCTAGCATTTGTTCTAGATCCATTAAAAGAAATTCCCATTATCAAAGGAATTACATTTCCTGTGGTGTTGGCAATTATTGTGGCCATTTTCGTTAGTTTTCTTTTCCCATCTGTTTGGAAACAATCGAAAGGCGTACTTAAAGGGGGATTTGGAAAAGTAAGTCAAACGGTTCAAATTCAACTAAGTGCAGGGATTATGGTAGGAGTATTTTATGCATCTGGATTGATTGATAAAGTTGCATTAATGGCTGAAGGGCTATCTGAGTCTTTCGTAAAGCTCGGTGGTGCCTTATCAATAGTTGTTGTTGGAATGATGACTGGTTCTCAAACTACTGCCCAATCAGTGAACGTTACCTTTCTAGGACCTATACTAGAAAAATTGAATGTCGATCCAACACTTATTGCTTTAGGTGCATCACATATTGCAGCAGCAGGACAAAATATGCCACCTGTCGGATTAACAGCTTTTGTTATATGTGGGCTAATCGGTGGTATATTAAATACAAAAGTAGATCCTATAAAAGTAATGGTATTGGCTCTACCTAACTCACTTTATTTCTTAGGTGTTGGATTAGCCGCTTGGTTTATTGTGTTTTGAGTAAACCCGTCATTGGAATTTTAATGCTGAATACTTCGTTTCATAGACCTATTGGTGATATCGGAAATCCATCTACATTTACTTTTCCTGTTGCGTACGAAAGGATTGAAGCAGCAACTATTGAACGTGTAGTAAAAGTTGGTGACTCGAATCTAATTCAACACTTTATTGCTGCTGCGAAAAGATTACAAGAACGAGAAGTTAAAGCCATTACTACGAGTTGTGGCTTTCTCGCTCTTTTTCAAAAAGAAATACAACGTGAACTTGATGTGCCTTTTTATGCTTCTAGTTTACTGCAAATCCCAATTGCATATGCACTTACTGGTAGACCTGTCGGGATTATAACCGCACGAAAAGCAAGCCTAACGAAACAGCATCTGTTAGGTGTAGATGCTGGAAATATTCCCGTAGTTATTGAAGGTATGGATGATATGCCCAACTTTACGGACGCGATAATTGATCAAAGTAAACCCTTAAATATGGAACAAGTTGCTATCGAGATAAAGACTGTCACAAAACGAATGATCAATAGTCACCCCGAGATAAAAGCAATCCTATTGGAATGTACAAATATGCCACCCTATATTCATGCAATGAGAGAAGTTACAGACTTACCCATTTTCGATTTAAATAAATTTACGAACTATGTAGTTGAATCCCTAGCTTGAATTATAAAAACACTTAAAACCCGTTGATGTGTTTGCGCACATTAACGGGTTTTACTGTAGACTAAACACCACTATCAACTGGATGTAAAACGGCTTAAAAAATCCTTCAATCTCTTACTTTCTGGATTTTTAAGTATTTCCGACGGTGGCCCTTCCGCTTCAATAACACCATCATTTAAGAAAAGTACTCGGTCTGCAATATCCAGTGCGAAATCCATCTCATGTGTCACAAGGATCATTGCCATCTCCCCTTCCTCAGCAAGGTCCCGAATTACTTCAAGCACTTCACCTACAAGCTCAGGGTCTAATGCCGATGTGACCTCATCAAACAGCATGATTTTGGGTCGCATCACTAACGCCCTTGCCATTGCCACACGTTGTTTTTGACCACCTGATAATTGACTTGGATAATGATTTAATTTATCACCAAGGCCCACCTTTTCCAACATTTCTATAGATCGTTGTTTTGCTGTTTCTTTACTCTCTTTTCTAACGTTAATTGGTGCAGTCATACAGTTTTTTAAAACAGTTAAATGCGGAAATAAGTTAAAATGTTGAAAGACCATCCCGATATCCCCACGAACTTCACGCAAATGCTTTTCATTTGCTGGGAGAAGTTCGTTGTTTTTTTCCATATGCCATAGATTTCTTCCGTTGACCTCAATAGTACCAGATGTAGGTGTATCTAAAGTCATCAACATCCGAATAATTGTCGTTTTACCAGAACCACTGGGTCCTATTAATGCTACTTTTTCAGATGGGGAAATATCTAAATCGATTCCTCTTAGTACTTTTACATCTCCAAAAGATTTATGCACATCCCGATATTTGGCAACGAATTCTCCCATAGTTCATCCCCCTTATGTTTTACTAACTGAATTCTTGTTGTAATTCCGATTGTATTTTACTTCCAGTTTATTAATAAGAAGAGCTGCCGGATAACTTAAAAGTAAGAAAAAGAGTGCCACTACAGTGAGAGGTTCTACATATTTCCAATGCTGTGCACCATAATCATTTGCCAAGTGAAGCATAGCAACTACTCCAATTGTGGAAGCAAGCGGAACTTCTTTGAACATGATAATCAGGTAATTTCCGAGCATTGGAATCACTGGTGGAATGGCTTGCGGTAAAATCACTTTTAGCCATTTATCTTTTGTAGATAAATTAAGCGCTGTAGAAGCCTCCCATTGGCCTTTTTCAACCGATTCAATTCCTGAACGATACACTTCAGATAAGTACGTACTAAAATGTAAACCAAGCCCAATAATAGCTGCTGCAAACGGATTCAGTGAAATTCCGACAACTGGAACCATTGGAAATGCATAGTAAATAAAGAACAGCTGAACAAGTGGTGGAGTTGAGCGGATGAATTCAGCAACCCACCTTGCAAGCCAACGAAGAATCTTTGAGGGGACTGCATTAAGGAGTAACCAAAAGAAACCGAAAACTACTGCAAAGAGATAGCATGCGATGGTTAAACCGAGAGTAATCCATAGTCCTTTAAATATAATTGGAATTACTTCGAAAAACACTTCCCAGCTCCATGTCATCCTTGTTCAACTCCTTTCTTTGAAACCTTTTCCATTTTACGCGTAAATGCAATAAGTGGTAATGCCAAAAGAAAATAAAAAATAAGTACTACGAAATAAACCAATGGTGTTTCTGATATATGTGTACTTTTATAGATATTTCCGTAATATAAGATGTCCGTCAATCCAATTAACGAAACAAGGGATGTTCCTTTCAAAATTTGAATTAAGTAATTTCCATATTCCGGCAGCATCATACGGACGGCCTGTGGCAATATTATGAGGCGCATCCGTTGAAATCCAGACAAATTTAGCGCAATCGATGCTTCTGTTTGGCCTTCTGGTACCGAGCGAATCGAACCACGCACAATTTCAGACATATAGGCACCGTAATTTAAAGATATTGCTAATATTCCCGCCCAAATATCACTACCTAAATGGATATTAAATAATCCTGGCAAAGCATAGGAAAACCAAAAAAGTTGGACGATCAAAGAGGTTCCTCTAAATAGTTCCACATAAAGCCCTGTGAATCTGCTTAATACCACCGAGTTAGATCCTCTTGAAAGACCAGCCACAAATGCAATAATAGTTGATAAAACAACGGAAAATACTAAAACAATTAATGTCACTTTTATTCCTTTTAACAAGACAAGAGAAATATCGATTGTTGAGTTCATTTCAACAACTCCATTTTAGGATTCTAATTATAAAAAAATGGCCAAACCCAGCAAGGTATGACCACAAATTGAATTTAATAATTTTCACCACTACAAATGCTGGCTGTCGTAAGATCAACATCAACAACATTCATTTCAGCGCTGAAGCCTGAAGGTTCAATTAAAGCAGCAATTTTACCTTCTTTTTTCAATTTGGTTAACTCTGCATTGTATGCTTCTCTTAGTTCAACATTGTCAATACGGAAAGCTGCTGCACCAAAACTTGGATTCCCTTCAATTTTAGGTTGTTCAAAATCATTTACGAACTCCAACTTATCCTTATTCGCGGATTCCAATGCCATTTTAATTGTCATTTCAGTACCAGTTGTCGCATGTGCCCTTCCGGATTCAACTGCTGAAAAGGATGCTGGAATATCAGGAACTTTCATAATTTGATTCTCGGCTACACCTTCACGAAGTAAAAAGTCTATTTCCGTAGCTCCACTCATAACTGCAATTTTTATATCGGGATTATCTGCTACATCTTTATAACTTCGAAGATTCATGGGATTTCCTGTAGCAACAATCAATCCTTCACCATATTGAATTTCAGGTTCGCCAAAAGCCGCATTTTTACATCTATCTGGAGTAATTGCCATACCCGCTGTAATTAAATCGAATTTCCCCGCATTCAAACCTGGAATTAAGTTTCCAAAATCCGAAAGATGCCCTTCAACTTCTTTAATACCCAGATTATGAAGTACTTGTTTTGCAATCTCAACAGCAGCACCTTTTAACTCGCCATCATCATCTTCGTAAGCGTATGGTTTTTCATTTGCAAAGCCAACTTTAACTTTCCCTGCTTTTTGAAGTTGTTCTAAAACATTCTTTTCATCGGTTTCCACCTTTTCTTCAGAACCACAAGCTGCT
Organism: Sporosarcina siberiensis; assembly: GCF_042681925.1. Taxonomy (NCBI): domain Bacteria; kingdom Bacillati; phylum Bacillota; class Bacilli; order Caryophanales; family Caryophanaceae; genus Sporosarcina; species Sporosarcina siberiensis. The sequence goes on along the minus strand of NZ_JBHUGI010000024.1, from coordinate 46,473 downwards.
AGCAATAACAGAATTCCAAAAAGCATAACTAATAGTGATATTTTCCTCATTGTTTCCCTCCTAAACCGTATTCAAATCTGAAATTGGATTGTGGAATAACAATACATATGAAGTGTTTTTGCTGTTCCTAGTCATTTTTATAGGAAAATTTGAGCGTGAATAACTTATCCTTTTAAAACCTTCGTTAAAGACGTATCGATAATTGAAATGATCTTCTCTACTTGTTCTTTATTTATACAAAATGGTGGTGCAAAAGCCAGAGTATCCTGACCTTCATAAATAATACTTCGTCCTAACAACCCATGATTTAAAGCTTCTTCCACTACTTTTACTGAGAGAGGCTGTTCAAAAGATGTATTTGTATCTTTGTCTTTCATTAGTTCGATAGCTCCTAATAATCCCATACCTCGAACATCCGAAATCACTTCGTGACGATCTTTCAACCATTTAAAGCCTTCTTGCATTTTATCACCCATGTTTCGTACATTTCCAATCAAATTTTCTTCTTCAATAATTTCTAAGTTTTTTAATGCGACTGCACAACACATTGGGTGACCACTATACGTATAACCGTGCATGAAGACACCTTCAGACAATTCTATGAGTTCGTTCTTCAGTTTTTCGGAAATTACCATTCCACCTATGGGAGCATAGCCACTAGAGATTCCTTTCGCAATGACCATGATATCTGGAACTGCATCGAAATTTTCCATTCCGAAATTTTTTCCTGTTCGACCAAATCCAGTAATCACCTCATCGGCAATAAACAGGATGTTGTTTTGATCACAAATTTCACGAACCTCTTTGAAATAATTTTCAGGTGGTAAATTTACTCCCCCGGACCCTTGAATTGGCTCCGAGATGAATGCCGCAATTGTATCTGCTCCTTCTTCTTTAATTAGATTTTTTAGGGACTCTATTTGTGAATCTACGTAATAAAAATCAGGTGCTAAAGAAGGAAATGCTCTGAATGCAGGTAATCCTGTTGCACTTGACGCACCAACCGAAACTCCATGATACGATTTCTTCCGTGAAATGATTTTCTTTTTACCAAAACAACCTTTTAATTCCCAGTAATGTCGAACTGTTTTAAATGCAGTATCATTTGCTTCAGACCCACCGGAAGTGAAGAAAGTCATCGACAAATCTCCTGGCATCATCTCAGCAACTTTTTCAGAAAGTCTTATGACCGGTTCATGACTATTCGTAGCAAATGTTGAACTAAAGGCGAGCTTTTTCATCTGTTCCATTGCTGCAATACCAAGCTCCGGTCTACCATGTCCAATATTTACGTTCCATAATGAGGATAATCCGTCAATGATCCAATTCCCTCTTATATCTTTCAAATAGATACCTTTTCCCTCTGTAAAAATAAATTTAGGACCTTGCTCTTGTTGTTGTTTAAAAGAAGTTGTCGGATGCATAAAATGTCTTTTATCAATAGCCGCCAATTCTTCATATTTGCTTTGTAAATCCTCATTTTTTTTCAAAATCATAAATATTCCCTCCATCTTTTTAATTAAATAGCTTTTCAAGTCTTTCATTTTTGGAAGTAAATTATTTAAGGTTAAAGCACACGACTTTTGGTTCTGTCATTTCCTGTATTGCGAATTTCACTCCTTCTCTTCCAAGCCCAGAACCTTTTACCCCACCAAACGGCATACTATCAATACGGAAATCGCTGCTATCGTTAATCATCAATCCACCCACATCCATTTTATGAATAGCAGCAAATGCTTTTTCCAAGTCTTTTGTAAATATTCCCGCTTGCAATCCGTAGTTCACATCATTAGATTTTTCAATTGCTTCATCTAAGTCAGCTATAGAATAGAGTAAGACAACAGGTCCAAAAACTTCTTCATAGGCAATAACGCTATTAGAAGGCACCTCAGTTAATACCGTAGGAGAGTAAAATGCACCATCACGCATTCCACCGGTGAGTAATTTTGCTCCTTTAGATACCGCTTCATTAACCCAAGTTTCAATCCGAATCGCTTCTTTTTCATTAATGAGGGGGCCCATATCCGTAGCTTCTAACATTTTATCTCCAACTTTATATCTTTTTGTCATTTCAACAAACGAATCGCTAAATGTATCGAAGACTTCTTCTTCTATAAAAACCCTTTGAACACCCAAGCAGTTCTGTCCAGCCGCATAAAACGCGCCAGAAACACTGGCTTTCACAGCGGCTTCCAAATCTGCATCTTTTAGCACAATTACTGGGGAATTGGATCCTAGTTCCATACTTAATTTTTTCAAACCAACTTTATGTGCAATCTTTTCTCCTGTCTCTAGACCCCCAGTGAATGAAACCATTCGAATGGCGGGATGTGATACAAGTAAATCTCCTATGACGTTCCCGTTACCTGTAATTATCGAAAGCACTTTCTCTGGTAGTCCAGCATTTTCAAAAGCTTCTGCCAATAGAATTGCGCTTAGAGGTGTAGCAGACGAGGGTTTGACGATAATTGCATTTCCAGATGCTATCGCCGGACCAACCTTATGCGCCACCAAATTTAAGGGATCGTTGAAAGGAGTGATTGCAGCGATAATTCCTATCGGCACCTTGTAATAATAACCCACTCTATTTTCATTCCCTTCGGATTGGCTGAAAGGAATCGTTTCTCCGTTTATTCTTCTTGCTTCTTCCGCGCTGATTTTCAATGTTTGAATACAGCGCTTCACTTCGGATCTAGCTTCCCTTATTGTTTTACTGCCTTCTCTTGAAATCATTATTGCATATTTCTCATGATTTTCAGCAATGTAATTTGCTGCTTTATTTAACACTTCCATTCTGAAATGAACGGTCATTTTAGCTGCTGTTTTCGCACCTTCCCTAGCACCTTCGATTATCCGATGCAAATCTTCTTTCGTCGCTGAAGGAACTGTACCTATAATTGAATTGTCCTGTGGATTAAGTACTTCGATCCGAGTAAAGTTGTTTGCCTCTTGTACTTTCATCTTTTATCACGCCTTCCTCTTTCAAATCGGATGGCCTTCCAAAACTCTTATTCAATTAAGAGATTTAAAGCCGATTCCACAAGAATTGTCACCCCAATTAACAGACATTTCTCGTCCAGGTCAAAATGACTCGTGTGTATATCCCGATAAACTATAACGCAATATGAAGTTGATCCTTTATAATGAGTTCACGTTTATAATCTGCTAAGGCTTCGCAGCCATTACCTGTCACTCGGATTGATTCACTAATTTCTATACCATAATTATCGAACCAAAGCGCAGGCATGAGGTGAAACGTCATGTTTGGTTGCAGTATAGTCAAATCCCCTTTTCGAATGCTCAGAGTCCGCTCGCCCCAATCAGGTGGATAGCTCATGCCAATGGAGTAACCTATTCTAGATTCTTTCACAATTCCATATTTCGAGATTATATCATTCCATACCTTTTCGACTTCTTCACATGTCACCCCTGGTCTCACAAATTCAATGACGGAATTGATGCCTTCCACTAATACGCTTGCAGCCTCCGTTGCCTCCTCTGTTGGTTTACCAAGCGAAACCGTTCTTGACATAGGAGAATGATATCGTTTATGACAGCCCGCTAGTTCAATAATGACCAATTCATTATTTGTATATTTACGATCAGTCCACGTTAAATGTGGAGTAGATGTATTTTCACCTGCAGGCAATAAAGGGACAATCGAAGGATAATCTCCGCCGTATTCTGTAGTCCCACTTATTAGCGAATGATAAATATTTGCAGCTACATCACATTCCCTTACGCCTTCTTGAATTGAAGATACAGCCATATCCATTCCAAGCTCTGCTATTTTAGCTGCTTTTTTCATATAATCAATTTCTTGATCGGATTTAATTATTCGAACATAATTTACGAGCAAACTTGCATCGGAAAAAATAGCGTTAGGTAGATTTACTCTTAATTTTTCATATGCTAAGGCTGAAAAATAATAGGAACTCATTTCAGTACCAATGCGACGATTTGATTGACCTATTTGTGTAAGTATTTTAGCGACGAAATCCATTGGATGCTTCTGATTCGATTGGACGTGGTCTTCTGGATAAGGTATGATGTTTTCTTGATATAACCAAGTTGTCAATTGCGCGGCTTTGGCATCCATTTTCCGTCCAATCCATATTGGTTGATTTTCATCAGCGATAACAACAAGCATTTGGTCTACATAAAAAGACCATCCATCGTAACCTGATAAATAATTCATATTTGCAGGATCTGTAATTAACAGAACATCTATTCCTTTTTCATACATGCTTTTTTTCGTTTGACTCATTCTTTCCATAAATTCACTCATGTTAAATTGCAACATTTAAACCCCTCCCTATTTTTTAAATTGAATTCGGTTCGCTAAACTAGTTCTTGTTGGTAACTATCATTATATATTCTGAATAATTTAAATACACCGTCAATTGTGTATGAACTTTTCAAGAATTAGTTCATACACATTTTCAATCATAAAAAAAAGGTTTGAAAATGAATCATTTCCAAACCTTCTTGAGTGTTTAATATTGTGATTGTATTATTCTTCAAGTATCCCCGCTGTCCAAATTTTTGCACTAAAATCCATTAAAAAATAGTCATCTGGATCTACAAGTGAAAGATCTGTTAATGACTCTATTTTTCTCAATCGATACAACAGAGATTGTCTATGCAAATTTAAGTCTCTCGCAGTTTGGCTGATATTTCCGTTATTACGTGTATATGCGGTAATTGTTTTCACTAATTCCATATCTCTATTAAAATCGTATTTTACTATTGGAGAAATTGTTGATGTAACAATTTCCCTCACTTCCTTATTAAGTGACAGATTTAATAATAAACGATTGAATTTTGTTTCTTCAAAATGTATGCGAAGTCCAATTCCTCGCTGTTTCATCCCCATGTCCAGGGCGGATTTAGCCTTTTGATAGCTTTTATTGAAATCTTTTAAACCAGTCTTATGCCTCCCTATCCCCCATGAAAATGTAGCGCCAGGTAATAAATGACTAAATCTTCGTTCCACTAAATCAAGATATTGATTTACTGTTTCTTGCTTCGAATCTTCATCCACTTCTAAAAATAAGATTACTTCGTTTGTATCGATTCCTATTAATATTTCGCGTTGAACATTTTCTCCGGCATAAGTAAATCCTTCCCGGACGTATATACTTATCTGCTTCAAATGAGTTTTAGCAGAGTCGTTGACATTTTTTTTGTGTTCAATTAAATCTGATAAATTTTGCGGATGACCAACGATACATACATAAGGTAGTGATAGATTAAATCCGAAAAAAGCAGCATGAGATTCTACATACTCATCTGTCATTTCGGATTCTTTTGCTAACCTCAAAATATACTCATTCTGCATGCGGCTTTCCGCTTCCATGACAGCACTTGTCCGTGAAAACCACAAAGCGGTCGCAACCACCGCCTGTTCGACAATTACGATATCCTGTTCAGTTAGATTTTCCTCGAATTTTAGTTGAATGAAGAAATCTCCGTCATAATTACCATTCGACTGAATAGCAAAGTGTAAATATTGATGAGTGGCACTTTCTATTTTCTTTATTTCTGAATGAATCGGGTGATGTGACTGTTGAATTTCAATTTCAGTGTTCACTTCATTTAAAACTTTAAATATATCAGGTGATATGTTAGTTCCTGCAACTACTTCACCGAGCCGATTGCGAATGATTACTGGTTTTCCTAATTCCTTTTCTATATATGCAGTAATTTGTTCTAACGTTTTACCTTGAATAATCATTTGTATAAGAAGCTGTTGTGCTTTTTCACTCCGTTTCATTTCATCTTTCTTCAAATCTTTTAATTTAAACAGCACTTCATGAATAATATCAGCGAACCGCACTTCCCACGGAATATCAATTATAGGAAAAGATCTTTCTTCAGCATAGTGAATAATTTCTCCAGGAATTTCAAAAATATATCTTCCCGTTGCGAACGCTAAAGCAGATGCGCCCGATTCATATACATCATGGACAAATCCCATTAATTCTTCCGAGTCTTTAAAGCATCCTATTCCCGTAGTTAGAACGAGTTCATTTTCACGAACAAAGTTTTCTACTGGGCTTTCAATCACTGAGATCCACTCCACCACTTTGTCTGTTATTATCTCTTTTCCAGCTTTAATCGTTGCATTCGCTAACAATTCCAACTCCATAATATCTTTGATCGATAAAAACATCTCTTGGACCCCCTTTATCGATTTAAATGAACCATTATACGTAATCTTCTCACAACTTTATATGTAATGATACTAAATATAAAAAACGGAGAACATTGGATGTCCCCCGTTTCACATTACTCTAATATCTTTAGAACTACTCTGCTTCATTGTTCAGTTCATTTGAACAGCATTTCTATGTGATCTTCGTGAAATTTGTTAACTCGATTCCATGTTTAATTGAAGAATTACGTGAATATTGTTTTTAAGTTTTCAATTAGGGGAAAGTAAAAGTTAATAAAACATTTGGGAAAGAAGGAAGTTTTATGAAGCTACATAGTGGTGATCTTTACTGGAATAAAACAATGGATGCAAATTCTAAGTTTGATAAAATTACAAAATCTTTTCATACAGAAATTCTTATTGTTGGTGGAGGTATGTCAGCAGCTTTAACTGCACATGTACTAGCAGCTAACGGAATGGAAGTAACAGTAGTTGAACGTCATCGAATTGGAGAAGGCAGCAGCGCCGCGAATACTGGTTTATTGCAATATACGAGCGATAAAATGCTCAGTGATTTTGTAGATGATATAGGCGAAGAACAAGCTGTATTATTTTATAAAATGTGTTTGAATGCCATGAAGCATCTAGACTCAATCAATGCACAGCTAAGCGATGATACGGAATACATTAATAAAGATAGCATCTACTATGCCTCAAGTGATGAAGATGTTCAAAAGTTGAAGGTGGAATTCGAATATTTAAAGAAGTATCAGTTCCCAGTGGAATTTCTTACAAATGAAGAATTAATAAAAAGATACTCAATTGACAAGCCGTGTGCTATAAAAACATGTGGTGATGCCGAAGTAAATCCTTTCAAATTTATTCAAGCATTGACACAAATGAATGACGAACTAGGTGTTCGCTATTATGAACATACGGAAATTGATTTGGATAACTTGATAGAAAATAAGGTATTCACTATTGATGGCCATTCAATTACATGCGAACATCTCATATTGACTACAGGATATGTAAAACAATATCCCGCTATTCATAACAAAAGCAAAATAAATCGTACCTATGCTTTTTGCTCTAAACCTTTATCTTCTTCACCGTGGAAAGATGAAGTCATGATTTGGGAAACTAAAAATCCTTATCTATACTTTCGCACAACAAAAGATCATCGAATCATCGCTGGTGGATTAGACGAGGAAATAGATTATGTTGAAGAAAATCAGAACTTCATTTTAGCAAAAGCAAATGATATAAAAAATCAAATTCAATCCATTTTCCCGGAAATCGACATTGAAATCTCCTATGCTTGGAATGCTTTATTTGGATCCTCTGTAGATGGACTTCCTTTTATCGGAAGGGATCCACAAATGAAATCAGTATATTATTTATTAGGCTATGAAGGAAACGGAACATGTTATTCAATGGCTGGTGCTTTAATATTGAATGATTTAATAAACAATAAAAAAAACCCATATGAAGACATTGTAAAGGTCAATCGTAAGAAAGGTGTACAAAACTAGCTATTATATTTGAAAATAAAATGAATCATATATTTCAGATTCAATTCATGATAAAAATAAGCAAAAAAAGTAGCGAGACATTCCATTAGTGAATGACTCGCTACTTTTATAACTTATACGTTCATCAAAGTCCATTTCTTTCTTTAATGAATTATGTAATTGTGTGGCATACATGTACCCAAGTGTGTATGAAGGAAAATATCCAAAATCACCACTCGACCAATGAATATCTTGTAAAATCCCATCTCTATCCGATGGTGGTGTAATACTCAAATTTAAACAACGATACATAATTATTAGTCTATTGCAGAAATTAATGTATACTTTATTCATAGTTTAAGAAAGGAAGAACAATCATGCCCAATAAAATAATACAAAAAAGTCGAATGTGGAAGTATTTCATTGAAGCAACAGTAAACATAATACAAGAAGAAGGAATGGATCAGGTCACGATACGTAAAGTTGCAGATCGTGCAGGTTATAATAGTTCAACGATATATAATTATTTTAAAGATCTATCACATTTAACCTTCTTTGCATCTATGACTCTACTGAAAGATTATACAAATGAATTAGCGTCTTATATTAAATTAGGAGATACTCCCTTAGATAAATATAAACTAGCATGGGAATGTTTTTCCAAATACTCTTTTTCACAACCCGAAATTTTTCACACTGTTTTCATAATGGATTTGGGTGCTCAACCCGAAAAATTATTGGAAGAATACTATGAAATTTATCCATCGGATCTTATTAATATTCCTGAAAGTATCAAACCTATACTGCTGCAACGAAGCGTCTTTAAAAGAGGAGAATCAATGTTGAATATCGCAGTCAATAATGGTCTTATTAACAAAAACCAAGCGGAAGATATTAACGAAATGACAAATTTAGTATGGCAAGGAATGCTAACTACCGTTTTAAATAATCGAACAAATTATGATATCGATGAAGCTTTAAAAATGACGATGAAATACATAACAAAAATAATTGTGAATGAAACAGAAAAATAGGCGCAACCAACTGCCTATACATAATCTAATTAGATTGGGACATACTAACTTTTAATTGAATAAAAGGAGGAAAGAAAATGTCCCCGGTTAAACCAAAACCCAATGACTCCGATTCGAATGTAAATATACTAAAGAAAACAATTAGTAATATGGAAGCCGCAGAAGCTGCGGCGGAATTTGCAGTTGGAAAAGAACATAAAACAATTAAAGAAAAAAATGAACGTCGTGAAGAAAGTATCAAGGACTTGCAACACGTTATAAAAGAGGAAGAAAAATCACGGAATAAAGACTTTTCTTAAGCAGTAAACAAGTTCGGAATAGACTATACTATTTGAACACTCTATGCCTTTAAAACAAATAGCATCAAAAAGAGTCAGCTCATTAAAGCTGACTCTTTTTGTTCTCAAGACATTAACATACAGTCCCAGTAAAGCATAGGCTAGATGAGGTGAATATTCTTTCATTAGGAAGGAAATGGTTTTATGAACTTTCAACAATTCAGTGGGACTGTTACATCAATTAGTGATTTCCAAATAAGTACAAACGATGAAAATAGAGGTTGTTACCAACTGTTCTCAGTAGATAGTGGCTATGGAAATGTAGTGAATTTTGTCATTGAACCAGAGACTTATTTCATTGACCATGAAATGGTGGCTGTTGGAGATCGTGTAACCGGGTTTTATGACGCCAATGCTCCTGTTCCATTAATCTATCCACCACAGTATCGAGCAATCGTTATGACCAAAGAACATCCCTATCAAAATGTGAAAGTAGACTTTTTTAACAGTCAGTTAATCAGTAGCGATGGAAGTTTAATGTTAAATATATCTTCCGGCACTGAAATTGTTTTAGAAAATGGTCAATCCTTTAATCATAATCCTATTAACCGCAACTTAATCGTCACCTATGGCCCCACCACAAGAAGCATACCTGCACAAACAACTCCTTTTAAAATCATTGTTATATGTTAGTTAAACATATAATAATACTGTCCCAAATAAAATATCACCAATTACCTTTAACCAGGTAATTGGTGATTTCTTTTTCTATAAAAACAATTAAGTACCACAAAAGGTTTGATAAGGAACTGAATTCTGTACGGGCTTGGAATACTTAACTTGATCGGCTGTATGAGCATAAGGGACCGAAAGAACTTTAAGCAAATCCTCCATCACTCCGTAATCACCATTATTAACTGCAGATTCTAAAGCGTGTTCTACCTGATGATTTCGTGGAATTAGTGCAGGGTTATTAGCTTTCATCAATTGCTGAGACAACTCAATTGTTTCTGATTGTCTACTCAATCTTACCTGCCATTTTTCATGCCACTCGGTAAACTCTACTGTGTCAAAAAGAGAAATCCCTTGCAACTTATCGAATGAAAGTGCAACAAAAGTATTTGTATAATCTGAACTATTATTATCCATTACAGTAAGCAATTCATTAAAAAGATCTTCATCCTCAGCTTCTTCATTAAATAGGCCGAGCTTGTGTCTCATGCCTTCTAGCCAGTTGCTACGATAAAGTCCTGGATACTCTGAGATTGCTTCTTGTGCCAGCTTAATAGCTTCGGCATCATCTTCATCCAGTAATGGAATTAAAGTTTCCGCGAATCGTGCAAGATTCCAACCAACAATATGTGGCTGATTGCCGTAAGCGTATCTTCCCTGTACATCAATTGAACTGAAAACAGTTGTTGGACTGTAATCATCCATAAAAGCGCATGGGCCATAATCGATGGTCTCTCCGCTTATAGTCATATTATCGGTATTCATAACACCATGAATAAAACCAACCAGTTGCCATTTTGCAACTAGAGAAGCATGTCGTTTGATGACTTCTTGAATGAATGAAAGATATCTATTTTCATCCAGTTCAATTTCTGGATAATGACGTTTAATTGCATAGTCTGCTAAAGATTTAAGTTCGTCGAGTGTGCACCATTTTGCGACGTATTGAAATGTACCAAAACGCAAATGACTTGAAGCAACGCGGGTTAGTATTGCCCCCGGAAGATACGTTTCGCGCGCAATGGATTCCCCAGTTGTAACAACCGCAAGACTACGAGTAGTCGGAATCCCTAGTGCATTCATGGCTTCACTAATTATGTACTCACGCAACATAGGCCCAAGCCCAGCTCGGCCATCCCCTCCTCTAGAATATGGTGTTAAACCTGACCCTTTAAGCTGAATGTCAAAACGCTCGCCTGTAGGAGTGACTTGCTCTCCGATTAACAAAGCACGTCCATCACCAAGCATCGCAAAATGACCAAATTGATGGCCTGCATAAGCTTGAGCTAAACCAACAGCACCCTCAGGAAGTTCGTTTCCACCTAAAATTGCTACACCTTTTTCACTTTTAAAATGCTCTATATTGAAACCTAACGATTCAGCTAAGGAGTTATTAAATATAACAAGTTTAGGTGATTGCACAAGGTTGGGTTTGACGATAGAAAAAAAGGATTCTGATAAACGACTATAGCTGTTTTCAAGATTCCATCCTGCTTCGTCTATATTATTTATTTTAGTCATAAATACTCCTTTCTTCTTTCTTTTTTTCAAGGTTCACCGACTCAGTGTCTACCACTTTTAATACATTATACCCTTATCCTCACTTAATAAAATGTTTTCATCTTATATGCAATGATATTTTTTATTATCTAAGCAAAGAAATGTACTATTTCTTAATAGGAGGTATAATACCTCTATAGGTATTATACCATTTGGAGGAATGTATGAAATGAAAGAACAATCGTACGAAAATCACTCACGATACTATCCATTACAGCATTATATCTGGTTACCACTTAGTTTCCTGATGCTTATTGGAACAATTGTTTATCTAGTAATGCAGTTAATTAATGGTAGCTTCACATTTGAAACTCTTTTATTAGTCGGATTGGTTGTATTAAGTATTATTCCAGGTGTCTTAGCACGCAGTTATGCACTAAAAATGCAAGACCGATTAATTCGCACAGAAGAACAATTTAGATATTTTATTTTAACAAAGGAACCTATCGACCCAAGATTAACAATACAACAGCTGATTGCACTTCGTTTTGCATCTGATGCCGAACTCCCAGTTTTGGCAAAGAAAGCTGCTGAAGAAGGTATGACTCCAGACTCAATAAAAAAATCTATAGTTGATTGGCGTTCCGATTATCATCGTGTTTAACTTAATATGTACACACAGTCTATCCATATTTTATAGACTGTGTGTTTTTCTTTGAACCGTAATAAAAAAGTCTAAATAAGTCGACAGGTAACTTCGAAACCGTATTATGTTTAATTCTTCAGATAAAACATTTATTCTCTATCTCGTTTAAAAAAATCTCTTCTGCATTATTTTAGTTCAAACACTTAATTGTGAGAAATAGTCCTCCATAATTAGAATCGACACCCTCAATTTCTAAGCCAGACTCTTTTATTACTTCTAATGTGTTGCGGTTTAAATGACATCCGTCAAACCCTTTTTTCCATAGTGGTGTTAATAAGTCTTGTGCTTTCCCCAATACTTGTTGATCCATTCGTACATGTTCAAAAAACACTATTTCAGCGTCTGTTTTACTAACCCGTCTGATTTCCTTTAACGCTTTAACTGGATCAGGAATGGTACAAAAAACGAGAGTTGAAACGACGGTATCAAATGTAGAGTCTGCAAATGGAAGTTCTTCAGCTGATGCTGAATATAATTCAATCGGTACGTGTGATTCCTGGATGCGTTTTAGGGCTTGCTTACTCATTAGAGGATTTGGTTCGATTGCATCGACTCGGATAGCGTTCTTATAATACGGAAAATTAACACCCGTCCCTGAACCAATTTCCAAGACTCTTCCCTTTGCTTCGCCAACAAGCTCGGTTCTAATTTTATTAAACCGTGTTTTTTCTAAAGGCTTCATTGCTACATCATACAAACGTGGAAACCATTTCCCCATACCATCTACACCTTTTTCCCCATTTTAAATACCGTTTCTGCGACCTCGAACTTTTTTCTCGAAAAGATTTTTCATCTTTACTATTTCTTGTGTGGTTGGCGGTACTCTAACAGGTATTTCATAGTCAATGTACTTTTCAATAGCTTTTAAATTTTCGCCGTCACTTGGTGTTTTAAAAGAAATTGCTTTGCCAGTTTTCCCTGCACGACCCGTTCTACCTATTCGATGAACATAGCTCTCTTTTTCAATAGGAATATCAAAATTGACCACCAAGGATATATTATTAACATCAATTCCTCTCGCTGCAACATCCGTCGCTACAAGATATCGAAAGTTCCCTATTTTAAAACCTTCCATTACCGAAAAACGATCATTTTGTTTGATACTACCATGAATCTTTTCACATGAATAATTGGACTTCTCCAATTCGGCAAATACTTTATCAACACGTCCTTTAGTTTTACAGAAAATAATACAACTATCCGGATTCTCAACAATTGTGATATCCTTAAGCATTGATATCTTCCCTGCTTCATTGACTTCAATTATTTGTTGTTCGATTTTATTTGTTAGGATATTTTCAGAAGCAATTGAAATATTGATAGGATCTGTCATATATTGACGACAGATATTTTCAACCTTTTTAGGATATGTTGCTGAAAAAACCATTGTTCTTCTATCTATAGGGAGTTTTGTAAGAATAGCTTCTACATCTTTTAAAAACCCCATATTCAGCATTTCATCTGCTTCATCTATTATCAGGTATTTTATTTCATCGAGTATAAAGGTTCCTCTTTCGATATGGTCTTTCAAGCGTCCAGGCGTTCCTACGATAATATGTATTTTTTGTTCGAATTCCTCTATTTGTTGTGAAATCGGTTCTTTACCATAAAGAGCTACTGTTTTAATACGTTTAAAACGTCCAATATCTGATATGTTATCGCGTACTTGAGTTGCTAGTTCACGAGTTGGTGTTAAAATTAAGGCTTGCGGATTTATGCAATCTGATTCTATGATTTGGCAAATTGGAATACCAAAAGATGCTGTTTTTCCACTTCCAGTTTGAGACTTCACAATAAGATCTCGGTTTTCGAATACTTTTGGTATGACTTCTATTTGAACTTTTGTTGGGATTTCATATTTTAATAAAGCTAGGGCTCTTTTAATTTCGTCGTCAAACTGGTAGTTGTCAAAGGTGTTTTCGCTCATATAGTGGACCTCATTTCAAAATACGGTTCCTAGATTTGTATAGCTGTGAAAACTCATCTTAAATAAAGAATAAAGCCTTTCATATTATAGTTCAATACGATTGGCTTTGAATAAATAAAGGAGCTCAACAATCAAAAAAAGTATGCAACTTGCGGCCATTACAATTATAGACAGGTACTCTCCATTATAGCCATTTACAGATACATGCTTAACTAATATGCCTAGATAAGCCCATACAAATACAAGTCCATAAGCGACATCTCTATTTGTTAACATTGTAATAGTTCCGATTATAACCCCGACCAAAAGAATGAGTATTGTCCACACCACTTCAGAAATGCCAAAACCACTCCAACCAATACTCACCAAGTAAGTAGTAATATTGGCAATCAAAGCAACCGTGATCCATCCAAAGTAGATACTAAATGGAAGGCGGATGAATAACTTCTCTATCGGTGAAAGGATTTCATTGGATGTCATGCGATTTATTTGGATCAAGCATAGAAGTATGGCCACCATCAAAATTACTGAGTAGCCAATCTTGTCAAAATGCCATGACAATATCCATAATACATTCGCAATAGAAGATATTGAAAAGTATACGCCAATTTTATTCAACAATAAATAATTCTCATTTACTTTTTGAAAAATTCCAAGTTGGTACACTGTATAACCTGCCAAGAGAATATAGATTAGCCCCAAAATTGCAAAGGTATATCCTGCTGGCGCAAATAAATTGCTGTACTTATCCGATACTTCACCTGTTGTTATGCCGTTTATTGGTAAAACATTCGCTAATATATTCATTGTTACCATCATCAAAAATGTTACCGTCACAATGATCTTAATAGATGTTCTTGTATCATTTTTCACCAATGAGAACCCTCCCTTTTAATATGACTATACGATTGTTATGTTATTCCCATTCTATTCATTTAAATTCTGAATATGTATATAATCATTCAGTTGAACCTAATAATAAGTTATATTCCTTTTGTTAACAGGCCTTAAACATATTAAAAAACACCACCTACCTATACAACGGTAAGTGGTGAAGGTTTGGCCTTGGTGTATAGTCACACCAGAAATTCTATCGATACATACTTTCCAATACTCCTTCATTTTTATTTTTTGAAAGAAATTCTTTTACATTTTTCAAGTAAAATAAACCGCCATTTATGATTTCAATTTTTATTCGTGATTCGTATTGTTGTTTCATTGCTTCTTTTTCAATCTCATAACACTCTGGCTTATTTTCCACTTCTGCATAGAAATACTCCAATGTTTTCTCATCTTTTTGCCGTCTGATTTTTGCTTCCTCAGCCCATGAGTGATCATCTTCTTGTATGATTTTTTCTACGGTTGAATCCAATCGTTCCAAAGCGCGTATTGGTTTGATAACATAGGGTAAGTTGAATGTGTTATTTGAAACATCTTTGTCTAATTTGAGAGTACGAATTGTTTCTTGAAAGTTATTTACAAGTTCGCCATTGATTAAATTTAAACCTAGAGAATAAAGTGTCTCTTTTGTTTGGTCACTATAGTACGATACCTTATAATTAATGCCTAACCAAGGCGTTAATATTGTTTTATCTCCAAATTCATCAGGTACTTCCTCAAACATTTGTACAAATGAACCGAGTTCTTTTGTTACTTGAAAAAGTTGTGCCAAACGAGGCGAACCAAAATGGATTACCTCACCCGTAATGGCTTCCTCTAGTTTGTTTTTATTTGTAATAAAGGTTATTTGTGCTGGATTTGGTTCACTGCCTATACTCTCTTGGTATTTCCAATAAAATGGCCGGTTCATGATTTTTTTATCCATCTCAATTGTTAGTTGGACAATAACATAGTAATCATTGTTACTTAAAATCGGACATTTGTTTTCTTTGAAAAATTGAAGTAAGTAGTTGTGAATCTGTTGCGGATACATATACATCCTCCCCTTGATATTAAGCTTCAAATGCATCTCAAATGGATTTTTTATACGCTGATAAAATATCGTCCAACTCACCTACAACTTTTTCAAAGACGCCTATTTTAACATAAAGTAAGTCCAATATATGATCTTCGATTGTATTTTTAATAGCCATATTGTAAATATGAACATCGTGTTCTTGACCTAACCGATGGACTCGTCCAATTCTTTGCTCCAACTTCATAGGATTCCATGGTAAATCGTAGTTAATAACGTGGTGACAAAATTGAAGGTTTATTCCCTCACTACCTGATTCTGTAGCAATCAGCACTTGTGCTTTTTCCTTGAATAATTGTTTGATCCACTCACGTTTGTTTTTATTTAATTGTCCATTAAAAATAACACTAGAGATTCCCTTCGAATTAAGAAATTCCTGTAAATAGTCTTGAGTTGCTCGGTATTCTGTGAAGAGGATTACTTTATCATTTGCCTTCGAAATAATTTCAAATGCTTTTTCAGCTTTTGAGTTTATTTCTAATACGGATAACTTTCGAATAATTTTTTCCATATGGGACATATCTTCAAGGCATGTACATTTATCAAGCATTTTTATTAAGGTTAAGAAAGTAGCTTCTTTACTGCTGCACATTTCCTTTTGCAATGTGATCATAGAAAAAGAATCTGTAAAAACAGTTGAAACATCTTTTAATTGTGAAATTAAATCATATACTTCCTTTTCTTCTTTCGTAAATTCAAGAGGCAATATCTGAACTCGACGGTTTGTCCACTCAATTTCTGTATCTTGTCTTCTATTTCTCACCATCACCTGACTCACTAATTCCTTTAAATATTCATTATGCTCTAAACTGTGTTTACGAGCAGAGAAAGACGATTGAAAGCTTTCATAAGTTCCTAGATGTCCTGGCTTTAGCAAGGATATTAAATAGAAAATCTCAAATACATCGTTTTGAATTGGCGTGGCAGTTAATAATAAACAAAACTTTTTTCTTAAATTTTGCACAAACTCATAATTTTTCGTTTTATGGTTTTTCAGTTTATGCGCTTCATCAATAATAATTAAATCATAACTTTGTTCGTAGATATTTTCTTTGTGGGGGCTTCTTTTCGCCATATCCATACTCATGACGACGATATCACAATGATTTAAATCATAATTCTTTCTATACTGTATAGCCGGTATGTGGAATTTTTGATTTAGTTCTTCAATCCATTGATTGACAAGAGAGGCTGGAACTAAAATCAGCGCCTTTTTCACAAGTCCCCGGACCAAATACTCCTTTAAGATGAGACCCGCTTCAATCGTTTTTCCAAGTCCAACCTCATCGGCTAGGAGCGCCTTGCCATTCATCCTCTCAATGACCGTCTTCGCTACCTCTAATTGATGGTCGAGTGGGGTAAAATCAAGTAAGTATCTAAGAGACTGCAGACCATCAAACTCTTTTATTAAGTTTTTTTCCACTATTTCATAACTCATAGTGTACAGTTTCCAATTATCCCAACCTTCACGATTTTCAACCCGTTCTATAAAGCCCTCTTTCCATTCTAATGATTTTTCAATTATCAACTGATTCACCTCAGTCAGCTTCTTATTGCTGATTAGGTTGTCCCTAAAAGTGTTTCCTATGACAAATTAATTTTTCCATATGTGCTGGTGAGGTTGTTAACAGACCTTATAAAAGTTTTGGTCAAGTACAATTTAGCTCTTCTAATGTTTTCAATATCTGCTTTAAAAATGTGTTGATATCACTTATATGTTCTTCATTGATTTTTTCAAGGAATTCAATTTCGATATTGTCGAAATATGTTGAAGACTCATCTTGATATATAAAACTGATCTTTTGAACGATTTTAATTTCATCTTCCCAAGCATTTTTTAATATTTGGTCAATCTGTTCACACTGCACATCGACATTATGAACTTGTTTCTTAAACTTAACAAATAAAGAACAACCTAAATTTACTGAAGTTCTTTCCAATATTTCATCGGATAAATCTTGTAAGGATGCTTTTAAAACGATCTCCACGGCAACATCTGGTTTTCCGATTAATGTAAACTCCAAAGCGAAATCTCTTGCCAAAATAGATAAGTCCATTCGGTCTAAACGGTTCGAAATCGTTATTTTTTGTTCAATATTATCCAGGTCATATATTTGATTTTCAAATGCAACTTTTAAATTTTCAAACACAGTTGGATCATACATTTTTAGTCCTCCAGTCTATTCGAATTTAAAATTGTAGCATGGCTAAAGTTTAGCCGTGCTATTTTAAACTGTATAATTTTATTTTATTTTAATGAATATATATCGCCATTATATTGCAAGTATTAAAAGTCTACATTATTCGCAAGAATACTCATCTTAACTATTTTCATTTTCTTCTACCACCATAGCCTCTTCAATAGCAAGTGTTTCTAATTTACTTTTCACTCTTAATCGTTGGGATCCACATAAAGTACAATTCCATTTAGAAAGAAGTACTTTACTTATTGTTTATCTCTGCAATTATAGTATATACCTATTACAATTTGTATTTCATGAAGTTTGATGAATAACTTGAATAGTGGGTAAACTCATATAATATGAGAAATGGATTAGGAGGATTGAAGATGAAGCTAATAATTGAATGGGCTTATAAAACTCCCAACGGAGCAGAAACCATATTTCAATCAAAGGATATGTCTGCTGAAAAAGCTCTATTATTTTCAAAAGATTTGGAGAGAACAGGACGTACAAAACATATACGCTTCATTGATGAATATGAAAGCTATTGGACTTTAAAAGAATTAAATACCTATTTGAACGAAATTGAAACCGAGCCACATAATGTGACTGTCTATTTTGATGGCGGCTTTGATGTATCTACAAATAAATCCGGACTGGGTTGCGTTATCTACTATACGCAAAGCGGAAAATCGTTTCGATTAAGAAAAAATGCATCCTCAATTGAACACCGTTCAAACAATGAGGCAGAATATGCCGCATTGTACTTAGGGATAGAAGAACTTGAACAGTTGAAAGTCCATCATCTACCCGTTCAATTCATTGGAGATTCACAAGTAGTCATAAACCAACTAAGCGATGAGTGGTCTGTAGTAGAAAAAGTACTTTCAGCCTGGGCGGATCAAGTAGAAGAGAAATTAAATCAACTTGGTATTCAACCTGAATATAAGCTCGTACAACGAAAACAAAATGCAGAAGCAGACAGACTTGCTACACAGTCCTTGAACGGAATAGACATTACAGCTACGAGTGAATTAGCAAAAGAATAAAAAAAGACATGGACCGCAAAACCGTTTAGGTTAAGTGGCCCATGTCATATTCTTTTGAAAATGAGTTCTTATATTTTCAACTCAATTTTAGCATTTTCTTTTAATTCTTCAACATGTGCAGCTAAGTTTTTTTGCTGTTCTTGTTGTGAAAGAATACCTGCGATTTGTTCGCTTGCTTCTTCAAAAGGTGGAACCTCTTGTTCTGCTTCTTTTGCATCAGCGACAGCTTGATCGTAGTAGTTTTGAATTTCTTCATCCGATACTTTTTCGGTCGGAATCATCTTTTCAAGATATTTTGCAAATATTATTGAGTCAATGATTTGATTTTCAAAAGTTTTTTCATCCACTTTTTGATCTTTAAGCGCTTGTTCTAATTCTTTTTTACCACCAAATTGTTCTTCAAATGTTACATACTTTTCATCAATCTCAGCTTTTGATGCCTTTATATCTTCTTTTTTTGCACTTTGAAGAATCAATGCTTGATTCACAAGCGTATCAATTGTTTGTTCTTTTATTTGTTCAATCGATTCCTTACTAGTTAAGTCTTGTCCAGTTTGCATCATTTGACTTTGAATCGATGCCAATGCAACGTTGTATTCCTCACCTGTAAGTTCCTCATCATTTACTACAGCAACTAATTTTTTCGCGTCCAGTTGTTGTTCTTCTAACTTTGCTTGCATCTCTTCAGCAGATTCCTGCTCAGCATTTGCATCTTCACTTACTTCTTCTTTTGCTTCTTCTTGTACTTCACCTTTAGGAGTTTCCTCTTTTTTTGCTTTGTCATCATCACCACATGCAGCTAAACTAAATGCTAGTGCACCTACTATAAATGGAAATAGGATTTTTTTAATTTTCATATCCAACAAACTCCTTTTCAAATGCATTGATTTTGTAAATTAAAGCTTAGACTGTATCTTAACCAATATTCCACAAGAGTTAAACAGATAACCCTCCAAGACACACATTTGTGATATTGCTGTAATTTAGCAAACTATATAGTCAATAGTAAAAGTTTTAAACTATCGAAACACTATTCCCGAATCGACTTATCCCTCAAAGGGTATGCATTATATCTTTCTATAGTATAATAGAGTATAAAACAGACTTTTCAGAATGACTATTATTGAATAGTTTTTTCAAGTAGTTCTCGGAGGTGTATAAAATGTTTTGCCGTGAATGTGGTAAAGAATATGTTGACTCTGCACATTTTTGTGAAAATTGTGGAACTAAAATTGAGCAAAACAAACAATCACCAAGTCGAAAATGGTTGATTTCCGGATTGTTGTTTTCTTTATTATGTATTGCCGGTATAAGTTATCTATTCATACAAGTATGGCCAAAAAATGAAATACAAGTAATTGATAATGAAACTATCGTTGCACCAAAAGAAACACTTTTTATTGCTCCTGAAAAAAAAGAAGTTATTAAACCAATTTCAACTGTCATTAATGAAAAAGATAAAACAATCGTCATTAAAGAATCAATGCCAAAAGTATTCACCATTTTCACTGAAGATGGATTTGGTTCTGGATTTCTATATAAAAAAGGCGGCTTCATTATAACAAATGCCCATGTGGTAGTTGGCTACACAGATGTAGTTGTCAGGAATTCCAATGGTATAGACACTCCTGGCAAAGTAATCGGTATTTCCGACAAATCCGATATTGCTTTAATTTACGCACAAGATTATGTTCACATCGATCCCCTTCTAACTGAATTAAAGGAATCAGAAATTGGCACTGAAGTAATAGCCATTGGTAGTCCGCAAGGTTTTGAAAACACAGCATCTATAGGATATTTAACAGGCATTGGGCGAAATATTGAATACGGATTTACGTATGATAATACGTATCAAATTGATGCCCTAATAGACCAAGGCAGTAGTGGCGGTCCGTTAATCGATGCGAAATCTGGTAAAGTTATCGGCATAAATTCTTTACTCTATACAAAGAATGTGGGCATTGGTTTTTCAATTCCAATGTACAGCGTTTTAGATCTCGTCAATTCTTGGGCTGACTCACCTATGACCGAACAGCAAGTGTATGGGAAATTTGATGTCTATGACGATTACACTTATTTTGAAGACGATTATAACAATGACTCTTTTGATGATGAATATGTAGAAGAATATGAATCGGATATTATATACGATGAGTACTCTTTGGAATATTTCATCCTCAATTATAGGGATTCTTATGAAATGGCACTGGAGTACGAAGAGTTTTATTGGATTGAAGATATGATTTTACCAAGTAGCACAGCTTACTTCGAACTGCTCGATTACATCGAAGAGATTTCTAGTAAAGGAATGACCTTTGAGTTTATTGAAAATACCGTTCTTGATATTAGTTACCAAGGTGATTACGCAATCGTAACTACATTTGAAGTTTTCGAGTTTATATCCGCGAGTGGCGAGTATTCCCTTCATGAGCGAACAAAAGAATATACAGTTGTATACGATGATAACGGATTTTACAGAATCTCTGATATCTATATTTATGAGTAACTATTTTAGTACAACAATGAAGTTTAATCCCATTGTTGTACTAATTTTTCATTTGTATAAGATTATGAGGATGAATACTAAAACGGCTTGAATGCACCATGAATTGGGATAACTTTGATAACTGTAGTACATATTCTTAATAAGAAAGGTTGGGTTATTTCATGTGGCGATGGATACCGTTACTATTACTTTCAGTTCTACTTCTTGTTTCTTGTACCATCGATAACACCATTCCTAATGTCGATACTGAAAAAACCGCCACTCTCCCAGGTAAAGTAGATAATTCTGAAGAAGAATCTAATGAGGAATCGGTAGAACAAACAGAAACGGATTTGTCTCAATTCTTTCTGCCTGATAAAACAACTGCCTATTTTAAAGGTGATGGAATTGAATTCTCTACTTACACATCTCGTACTGAATGGTTAGGCGATCATCACGTGAATGTATTTGAGGATAATGGTGGTGTGGAACTTGTAACGTCTTATCGTTTGGAGGATGACACTATCGTAGTATTGCAAGAAGTGCCTAAGGAGACTGAGATATACACTGTAACTATTGAAGAACTAGATAAGATGCAGCCAATAAGAGACTATTTAACATTTCCTTTAGAGGTTGGTACGGTTATCGATAAATGGACGGTTGTATCCATCTCCGAAGAGCTGGATACACCTTTACAATTTTTTTCGAATGTTATTGTTCTTGAACAACAATATGAAGAGGAAGCTTTTTCAAGAAGTTATTTTGCTGTTGGATTCGGGGAAATAAAGCGCGAGTACATTGCCAAAGAAAATGGTAATATTTTCGAAGTAACATCTGTAATAGAAAGTATAGAGTAGAAAACAGGTTTCATTAACCTGTTTTCTTTTTTATAATACTATTTAGATGCCCGTTTCAATTTGCACGAATTTAGTAGGCTTAGATACCAAAGTGATTATGAATAAAGTTCCCAAAAACAGCGTGAATAAAAAAAGATAACTGAATTCTGTTTGAAGCTCTAAGAAAAATCCTCCTAGAATTGGACCGGTTAGGCTACCGATGCTGAAAAAGATTCCACATAGTAAATTCCCCGTCGGCAACAGTGATTTCGGAGTTAGATCCGACATATAAGAAATACCTAATGAAAAAATCGATCCTGCAAAAAGACCAGCAATAAAGAACATCATCATAATACCAACAGCATTTTCTCCCATTAGTCCGGCACCTGCAAAAGCGACACTTCCCCCACCTAGTGTTAATAATAGAACGGGTTTTCTACCAATCTTATCCGATAGAATACCTAATGGAATCTGCGTAAGGATTCCTCCGACGGAAAAGGCCGGTATTATTAATGACACCATAGCCAGGGGGATTCCATTTCGCAAAGCATAAATAGGAAACATAGAATTTAAAGAAGACTCAAGAAAACCGAATCCAAATGGACCTAAGAACGCTATCCATGATACAACAAGCGTAGCCTTGGCACGTGAAATAAATCCAACCTGAGATGAATCCCCCATCATGGCTTCGGGATGATCATTGTTCAACAAAAACACAAAAGACCAGGCAAGTAAACTTAAACCTGCAGAAACGATGAACGGCAATCCTTCATATATATCTACTAAAGGTACGAACATTGGACCCACTGCAAATCCTACACCCACGGAAAGTCCATATATAGAAATGTTTCGACCAAGCCGACCAGGTGAAGCTGAGCTTATCACCCATGTTTGTGTAGAAAAATGCAGTGCATGGTCTCCAATCCCAATCAATATACGTAAGAAAAACCAAAATGCAATACTTTTCCAAAGTGGAAACGACAACAGGGATAGTATGACAAATACTCCACCAAAAATAATTGTAGGCTTATATCCAAATCGACGTAACGGTGCTTCCATAAATGGTGATACAAGTAAAGTTCCTATGTACAAAGCCGTTGCATTTAGGCCGTTCAAAGTACTTGAAACACCGTCTCTTTCAAAAATTGTTGATATGAGCGGTAGCAACATCCCTTGTGAAAAACCAGAAATTGAAACGATTAGAACGAGTACCCAAAAACGATGTTTATTTACATATGTACGAAACTTCACAAACTTACGCCTCCAACTACAAGTGTTCTTTTACGACTTAGTTAAATATAATCACTCATCTG
The DNA here is from genome assembly GCF_042681925.1 of Sporosarcina siberiensis. NCBI lineage: Bacteria > Bacillati > Bacillota > Bacilli > Caryophanales > Caryophanaceae > Sporosarcina > Sporosarcina siberiensis. The sequence continues at coordinate 22,784 of NZ_JBHUGI010000024.1, read as the reverse complement.
GATAAAGCTTTTTTCGTTCTCCGTGTCTCCGAAGAGCAGATTCTTTGTATACAGATGAACGAAATTGTAAAACTGGGTCCTCCGAACATTCTATACCTTCAGTAACAACAGTAGGATCGAATACTAAATCTTCGGCACCGTCTGCGATTACTTCTTTTAACGTGAGTAGACCCGCATCAATCGTTTGCCGCTCATCTGGCCACTCAACACTTGGATCCTCAATTGGATCTTCGCTAGTTGCCAACTGAAGAATGAGACGGAAACGAATCGGCATTTTATCTAGTTTAGTAGCTATTTCTTTTTCCAAATCACCATGTTTCAAAGAACTTTTCTCCAAAGACTCATTTATAATTGGCACCCATTTGAATCGAACAGCTTGTTTCTCACCATTCGAGCCTATTAAATAATAAGTATGCAGTGCATGATACGTTTCAGTAGAAAAACTAGCTACAGGTTTCAAACTAAGTAATACTTTAGGGATTGTACTCCATTCAAATGATTTACGTAATTTCTCGAATTTTACTCTACCTGTTAATGAATCTTTTGACATGACCTTTAATAAATTTATAAATGCCTCTGGAGTTTTTGTAATAAAAACAGGTACATTTACCATCGTCAATACTGTAAATTGATTATTTGGCAATAGAAAATGAACGGCCATTCCTTTTATTGGAACAAGCGCTTCATAACGTTCTGGGCTTGAGAAAGTATGTGAAAAACGCACAATCACACTCGTTTTTTCTTTCTGCAAATGGGAAGCTGTCGTTAATGATGAAGCCATTCCACTCGGTTCGAATACTGCATTAAATGAAATCCCTTTGGCATGAACTCTTCTGTATCCAGGTGAAATTCCAACTATTTTTTCAATAGCATCCACTGTTTCCTTAGCAATTTCCTCTTCATCTGTATTCATATCCTCACTTCGCTTCCTAAAAAAGTGTATGGTCATTTTATACAATCTTAATATAAAGAAGATTTAAAGATCAAATTATCGCTTGTCCTCAACTAAAAAGCCGTGAAAAGATGGGACAATCCCATTCTATTCAGGTTTTCGATTCTATATACAATTTAAGCACAAATTTTATATGACTTTTCGAGCAAGAATTTCGCTTAATGCATCAAAAAACTGATCGATCTCACTCATTGTATTGTAATGTACTAAGCTAATTCTCAGTGCACTGCCATTGAATTCAGAAGCTATATTATTCATTAGGTTAATGGCCAAATAGTTCCCCGTTCGCGCCTCAACCCCGTAATTATTAAGTGCCCGGCCAATATCGTCCGTAGCAATTCCTTCAATGTTAAATGAAAATACAGGAAGTCTTTCGTTTATTTGATCCATAGTTTTACCATAAAGAACTACATCTTCTACTTGATTTAGTCTTTCTAAAAAGTATACCGATAATTGTTGCTCATATAAGTATGCCCAGTGCATTGTACCCGCAAGTTTCTGTCGCTTAGGTGAACATTCTTTTAAAGAAGTCATGTTAATGGATAACCCTTTTTCCACAGCATCTTTACTAATTTGTTCTAGATACTCCATCGAACCAATAAACCCTTCAATACCTTCATGATTTTGCGATCCTACTTCAAAGAAATATGCATCTGTCGTTAGTTCTTGTTGAATTTTCCAGCCGTTCAGCCGCTCTAAATTATCACGATTGACATAACAGAAACCCATATGGGGTCCAAATATTTTATACGTTGAAAATGCTGCAAAATCGACTCCAGCTTTCTTCACGTCAATTGCCATATGACTTGCAGCTTGCACACCGTCCGCTACGACTAATGCGCCGGCATCATGCGCCATTTTTGTAATTCGTTCCATATCATGTACTGTACCTGTAGCATTCGAAGCCCATCCAACCGCAACTACTTTAGGTTTTTTACTTAGTAATTCTTTATACTGAACGAAGTCTAAGTCTCCTGTTGCATCAACCTTCCATATATCTACGTTGATGCCACGTTCAGTTAATTCGATCCAAGGATCTACGTTAGCATGATGGTCTGCCTCAGTAATAATTACAGAGTCACCTGCAGTTAAATCTCTTCCCAGATTATGAGCAAATAATTGAAAGAAACTTGTTGCATTCAGTCCAAAAGCAATTTCCGTGTGGTCAGAAGCGCCGATAAAATCCGCAGCTAACTGTCGGCCCTCAATTATCGTTTTTTGCATCTCCTCTGTACGAGTGAAAATCGTTCCTTTTTGCGCATTCCGATTAATGTAATAATCAATAACACGATTAATTACGAAACTGGAAACCTGTGCCCCCGCTGAATTATCGAAAAACAAAACAGGATGACCTTTATACGATTGACACAGACTCGGAAAATATGTACGTGAATGTTCAAATACATCTCGCAAAGATAAACTATTTTCCATACATTCATTCTCCTTTTAAAAACCATCATTTTATAGTATTCATTAGAAAACTATTTATTTTCTCTTTGTATTTATCGCCTGCAAGTGCAAAAGCCTCACCATGGTTCGCTTTCGGAACTAGATAAAGTTCAGAATCGCTAGAAGTATGTTGGTATAATCCCTCCGCCATTTCAGTAGGCACAAAAGTATCGCCTTTTCCGTGGATATATAGAATTGGAACTTTCGTTTTCCCTACTTCTTTCAGTGCGCTTGCTTCTCTAAATGAATAACCCGCTCTAACTTTCGTCAATATACTTGTACTATCCAACAAAGGAAACGCAGGTAAATGGAACATCCGATTCATTTGATAGGAGAATAACTGATAGACAGATTCATATGGACTATCTGCAATAATGGCTTTAACCTGACGTGGAAGGCCGTCATCTCCGCTTGCCATCAAAACAGTAGCTGCACCCATGGATAAACCATGATAGCTAATCTTTGACTCAGTCCCTAGCTTTTTTACTAATAGCTCTGTCCAATCAATTAAATCTAGTCGATCTTGCCAACCAAATCCGTAATAATTCCCTCCGCTCTTTCCATGCCCCCTCGCATCCGGCATGAAAATGTTATAACCGAAATCAGTATGATAAAACTGACCGAATAACCCCATTTGTTTTGCATTTCCTAAATAACCATGAGTAAGTATGACTAATTTATCGGTAGGTTTGGATGCTGGTAAATAGTAACCTGATAATTCTAATCCATCGCGTGAAGTCAAAGTAAGTCGTTCAAACTTTTGGTCATTCACCCAATCTATCCAATCTCCATTTGTGTAAAGATCCATCGCTTCATCAGACACGTCCAAATCCGCATTCTTTTCCAGAAAATCTTTCGGACCCCGCTTGACGGCTAGTTCGTAAAAAAAGAAACTACCAATGATCTGGATTGCCACGAAGACAACAGCAAAAATAATAAGAAGTTTCTTCCAATTGTTTCGAATTTTACTCATTCCCCTTTAATTTCTTTATCTTTGGGTATGAATGATACCTATCTCTATTATAGTAGATAAATCTATGAAAATGAACGGATAGCGATGAATTACATGAGTTTTCTACAAAGATAACACCAATCTAAAATATCTTCGTCAACACCCTAGCTTTTAATTCTATTGCCGCAGCCATATTAGATTTGTATCTTCGGAAAAAGTGACGATATTATATAAAAACAGTGTATTAGTGATGTCGTTATTCTTCACATACTCGTTCAAACTGCTATGGTAATAACGTAAGTCAATCATGTGGATTTCTTCGAAATGATTTGCTAAGAAAGGCACCATTGCATGAGCATATGAATCCTTCACAATTAACAATTTACGTCCATTTTTCATACTTGATACAATCTTCACTTTGCTATGATTACCATCTAAAAACAATGAATATTGATCCCGTTTATTTAAATAATCCAAGTTATACAGTGAATTCATAGTAGATTCACTGTCTTCAATTTCAACATGGTATGAAACAGTAAACTTAGGTTTGAATAATTCAATCGTATCCGCTTTGATACTATGATCATTCGCTTTAGAATAATAGGTCCCATAAAAATTGGTAGAAACAGTTTCAATTGTAAAATCGTCTATTTCATACGGTTCAAAGTCCATTTCTTCAGCTATGTTCTTGTATACTCCATAGGCTCCTCGTGTCGTCCAATGATGATCGGTACGAAAATATATGTCTTCGTTTTTTAAACGTTTAAGTGATTTGTAGGCATCAATCCATTTAATAGAACCGGTTAAGTTTTCCTTAATTTCTTCAATTGCTGCATATTGACTGTCTGTTTGTGCAAACAATGGAAGTTTCTCCGGATACATCTCAATCGAAGTAGGTACTACCATTAAATAAGAAGATGCTTCATTGGTGGCTTTTGTAAACGTAGAGATACTAATAATATTCTTCATTAGCTGTTCTCCTGGACTTTCAAACCTTTCTAGTAAGTAGCCATCTTTCCCAAAATAAACACCATTATTTTCCTGCTTCAAAGTTGTCTTTTCAGCAGAAGCCTTTAATCCTGTCCAAAATTCTTTCTTTACAAATTGATCGCTTAAATATATTTCAAAGTCCTTAGTAAATTTGCCTGATACAAGACTTTGAACTGTAAATTTTGGCATTGTGGAAAGTACTCGGTTTTCTCCTTCAGAAAAACGGATATCCTTTGTGAAAATATGCATGAATGAAATTCCGCCAATAAAGCATAAGAAGATTCCAATTACGATTCGATTTAGTATATTCATTAGAAACCTCCTTTACTTTTATACATTTAAAATCTGAAATATAAGAATGGATTGAAAGAATCATCCACTAAATATGCCGTAGACAAAAATAATATGAATATGTAAAAAAAGAGTGGCACAAATTTTTGTATAGGTATACGAATATGATCAGACAACTTAGTAAGTACTTTCAGGTTTACATACTTTATAACGGGTGTGGACGCGATAGCTGCTATTAGAAACAATATAATGTTCGTGTACAAATAATAGAAGAACTGCGTATCGTAGAAGGCGTTTGTAGAAATGCCAAACATGACTTTTGCATACTGAATCCCTTTTGAGAAGTCCTCGAACACAAAGAGTACCCAACTTATAAGGACTATGAACAGCAAATAAAAGTGTTGAAAAAATGGATGTATTTTATTTAGTACTTTTAATAAACCCGCTTTTTCAATTGCGATAATGACTCCAAAATATAGTCCCCATAGTATAAAGTTCCAACTTGCCCCGTGCCAGAGTCCGGTAATTCCCCAGACAATAAATAAATTCCGATATGTAATGAGCTTTCCTTTTCTACTTCCACCTAGAGGGAAATATACATAATCTCGGAACCATGAACCAAGAGATATATGCCATCTTCGCCAAAATTCTGTAACGCTTTTAGAGATATAAGGATAATTAAAATTCTTCGGAAAGTTAAAGCCAAACATTTTCCCAAGACCAATAGCCATATCTGAATAGCCACTAAAATCAAAGAAGATTTGGAAAGCAAATGCCATAATTCCTAACCATGCAGTAAAAATAGTCAATTCATTAATGCTTTGGTTTTCAATATTAAACCATAGTTGTCCTATCGTGTTTGCAATAAGAACTTTTTTACCAAGACCAATGATAAATATCCGAACGCCATCTGAAAACTGTTGAGCATTCCATGTCCTGTTCTGAAGCTCCTTTTCGATCCTTTCGTAACGCACAATCGGACCTGCTATCAATTGAGGAAATAATGTCACATAAAGAGCTAATGTAATAGGATTCTTTTGAGGCTTTACATGTCCACGATATACATCAATTGAATAGGACATCGTCTGAAATGTATAAAAGGAAATACCTATTGGAAGCGGCAAATCCAATGGTGCGATATTCATGCTTAATACGTTATTCAAATTATCAACAAGAAAGTCAGCATATTTAAAAAAGGTTAAAATAGAAATGTTAACAATTAAAGATGAAATTAACGCCATTTTCGCTTTGATTTTCTGACTAATTCTGTATTTAAATATTAAGAGTCCATGAAAATAATCAATCGTTGCGGAAAAAAGCATAAGAAAAATATAAATGGGCTCTCCCCAAGCGTAAAATAACAAACTTACTACGAGTAAAACAATATTCTTCATTTTTTTTGGACTTATGTAATAGACCAACAATGCAAAAGGCAGAAAAAAGAATATAAAAGTCAAACTACTGAATACCATTGCAATATCCCCATTCGCTCTTAGAAATACAAAAAGGCACAATATGTGCCTTTTTGCTATCGATGGTGCTCTTCAAAGAAGAACAGTCCTATATTTCCAATTATTTATTATAACTATTTATATAAATCATTTAATCAAAAACTATCCTTAAAAATCTTTTCGATTTTTTCTGGATTTGAATAAGTAATATACATTAGATACTTTCCGTTTGTAGTAATAATATTATTCTCAACTTTTTCAAGCTGGTCAGGTAAATATTGCTTCCAAGTTTGAATTTGACCTTCCAATTCTTTTTCAAGAGCAGATTTTAATGATGCTACATCTTTTTCGTCCTTCGCTTCTAACAAAATGATTTCATCTGCATTCACATTCATCATAGCGGCAATTACTGTTCCGTTCACGATTTCCTCTTTGTTTAAACCCATCTTTTCTACCCAAATGGCTATCGCTGGATCACTTTCTTCTGAAGCTGTTAAATCAGTTTCCCAGTAAAATGTAAGTTTACCATCGACAAGAACTTCTTCTTCAACACCATCGTCTTTAAAAGACTGTGCAATTTGTTCTTTAACATCTACTAAAATAGTGTCAAAAGATGCTGTGTCTGAATCTTCCTTATCGTTATTTGGCTGATTTGTACAACCAGCTACTAGTACCAAAAACATAATGATTGTCATTACCTTGAGTTTTCTCATGTTGTCCTCCAAATTTTTTTTATTAACATACGATTAGTCGATTCATAGATAAGAAAGTTTCAATTTAATTTTTCATATGTTATTTTAAATGAAAACGACTCCGTATAAAAACACGGAGTCGTATTATAAGTATTAATAAAATCACTTCATAAGAATTTAATAATCTATTTTTTATCAAAAAAGGATAATGCTAAATTACATACAGCACCTATTCCAAAAAGGATTGCTTTCTCATCAATATTGAATTGAGTTGTATGGAGTCCATTAGATGTTGAATCCCCTGAACACGTACCTAACCTGAAAAATACTGATGGTACTTCTTGTGAGAAACATGCAAAGTCTTCTCCACCCATTGATGCATTAGAGAAACTAACAGATTCTGGTCCGAATGTAGATTGAGTAGCGGATACAAAAAACGCTTTAGTCGCATTATCATTTTTTAAAGATGGAGTCATATATCCATAATTTAAATCGCAAGATCCCCCAAATGCTTTTGACACGTTCTCAGCAATTTGTTGAATCCGCTCTTCCATTACTTCTCTGACCTTTGGATTCAAAGTTCGAACGGTTCCATTCACAGTCACGGTATCAGGTAGAATTGTTCCTTTTGTGCCCCCTTGAATTTGTCCCACACTTAGTACTACAGAATCGAGCGGATCAATTTGTCTGCTTACAATTTGTTGAAGCGCAACAAGAACCTGTGCAGTAACCATGATTGCATCAATTGCCAAATGCGGATGTGCTGCATGTCCACCCCTACCTTTAATGGTAAGTTCGAATATATCAACTGCAGCTCCACTGTATTCATCTTTCGATACAGAGAACTCGCCTACTTTTAACGAAGGAGCAACATGTAATCCAGCAATCATATCCATTGCTGGATTCTCGAGTACTCCGTCTTCTATCATCTTTAACGCTCCCGCTCCAATCTCTTCAGCAGGTTGAAAAATAAGTTTAAGCGTTCCTCTTTCTAATCCGATTTCCGAGAATACTTTTGCTACACCTAATAAGTTCGTCGTATGTACATCGTGACCACAAGCATGTGCTACACCTTCATGAATACTACGATAGGACTCTTCAATTTTGTCAGGCATTGGTAAAGCATCCATATCTGCACGTAATCCTAGAACAGGACCATCAACTTGGCCTTTTAGGATCCCGATAACTCCTGTACCTCCTACGCCTTCCAGTACTTCATAGCCCCATTGTTTTAGGTAAGATGCAACGATTTTCGAAGTTCTCTTTTCCTCAAAGGCCAGTTCAGGATGTTTCCTTAAATCTCGGCGAATTTCAATAAGGTTATCGTAGTTTGATAAAATACTTTCATATACTTTTGGATGTACTGCTTTTAATTTCTCGAATCTTTCATTTATTATGTGAGAATTCAATTTATATACCCCTCATTTCTGAATGATCTTAATGTACTTATATTGACCGTATACCGAAGAAAAAATGTTGTCAATAGATTTAGTTTTTTTAACTCTTGCAAACAAATTGCTATACACTCTTTAAAAAACAACTTATACTTATCTAGGTAAGCAAAAGGAGGTTTTCTTCTTGAATCCATTCATTCATGAACTTTTACAAAAATCTCGTCTCATTAGTAAAGAAGTAAACGAAGTATTAAAAGAGCATAACTTATTTTCAGCTCAATGGTCTGTCCTTTATTGTATTCACCAGCACAAGGAGATGACTTTGACGGAAATATGGAAGTATTTAAATGTTGAAGCACCAACCATTACCCGAACAGTAAACCGATTAATTAAACTGGGCTGGTTAACAACGGTAGAAGGAAAAGACCGTCGTGAAAAAATTGTGCGTTTATCGGAATCAGCATTAAGTACCTTTCCTACTATAAAAACGTCCGTAATTGAGTTTGAAAAGAGCTTTTTGGCGGATATAACGCAAGAGGAGCAAGTTTTATTGAGGGCTCTATTAAGTAAAATATAATTAAAGGTTGTAGGTGTATTAATGAAGAAAGAACCCATTTGGTCGAAATCATTTATTAGTCTGTTTTTAACAAACTTGTCGGTATTCATCGTTTTTTATGGTTTAGTTTCTACATTACCACTGTATGCGAAGGATGTTTTAAACAAAACAGATAAAGATGCCGGACTTTTAATGTCCATTTTCTTACTATCGGCCATTTTGGTACGACCGTTTACTGGTAAAATATTAGATGTTTACGGTAAAAGAAAAATGCTATGGATTGGCCTGGTCCTCTATTTAGGGTGTACAATCCTTTATTACTTTATTGAACCTTTTCAAGGATTATTAGCATTGCGCTTCGTTCAAGGTATTTTCTTTAGTCTCATCACTACAGCAGCCGGATCACTTGCAGTGGACAATATCCCCGTGACACGTCGCGGTGCAGGACTCGGTTACTACACAATGTCAACGAATCTTGCAGTTGTTCTTGGCCCACTAATAGGACTTTTCATCATACAATACTATTCATTTGATATGCTCTTTATAGTAATGAGTTTTATTATGATAATAGGTGTTATTACATCATTGTCAATCATTCAAAAGGACTTTCCAGATGCCGCCTCAGTTCAAAAGAAGTTTGCATTAGGCGATCTTTTCGAGAAAAAGGCCCTACCCATTTCCCTTTTGGCGAGTGTCATATCCTTTTCGTACGCAAGCGTATTATCCTATTTATCCATTTACGCACAGGCAAAAGATTTACTGGAATTGGCGAGTACATTTTTCTTGATTTATGCAGCAGTAATGCTCGTTGCAAGACCGTTTACAGGTCGTATTTTCGATGAAAAAGGACCACAGTTTGTTATTATTCCTGGATTTATTAGTTTTATAATCGGATTGATCCTTTTAGCGTTTATGGATTCCACATTTGTGTTCTTATTCGCAGGTGCTTTTCTAGGGTTTGGTTACGGATCGATTGTACCAAGCTTCCAGACACTTGCAATGCAAGCGACGGATCCTGAGAGAAGCGGATATGCAACAGCGACTTTCTTCACATTATTTGATAGTGGACTTGCTATTGGGTCGTTCGTTTTTGGACTTATTGCAATAAGTTACGGATATCAAAATGTGTATTTAATAGCTGCATTCCTTATTCTAATTGCTTCAATTATTTATGTGCTTTTAGAAAGAAAAAAGATCAGCGTGGTAGCTTAGAAGTACAAAAACCAGGTTCATATTCACTCAGAACCTGGTTTTTTTATTACTCCTAAATTTTAGATATGTGCTTCATTTAGCTACTTCAACGCCCTATTTATAGCGTCCTTATCAAAATCCATATATCCCTGCATTCGTCCCCACTTCGTCAAATATTCAAAGTCATCGTCTTTCGGATTCTTGAGTACATTTATATAATGATCATATCCGTGTTCACCACCTACATCTTCAGGTGGTGTGTTTCCTTTTCCATCTAAACAAACGGCATAGTTGAACTCATGGTTTTCAATCATTTTCTCTACTTCGATCACATGTTTCCATTCATCGCCAAAGTCATATGTATATGTAAGTTGTTCGTACTTAGGGATATATTCCGATAGCTTAATGCCTTTTTCAAGAATCGTACTCACCTCTCCAGCATCGGAAAGTAATTCTTCATGGCAAACTAAACTTTTGATTAACTTTTTACCATTTTGAGGTTTATCATATATAGTAAATCCATGTAAATGTGAATCTTGCCATCCGAACGCAGTTTGTAAAATCGTATGTAACTGGTTAAATGTATTGTGGATAGGAACTACTAGACGTCGCCACACTTCATGATTTTCTAGTCTAAGCGTAACTTTAAGAACTACCGCCTGCGTTTCGAATATAGGTTGGCCCGCAAAAAGCTGAAGAGCTTTAAACATTTCTTCGCTCGGATAAATATAGGACTTCTTTCCATCACCAACAAAAAGACGGTTTAACTTCATTCCCAATTGGGGTTGAAAAATAGCTTCTTCATCTATTACATCATAAAAAACAGATGCATTTTCACTGGCCTTATTCAATCTTGCAACAGAAGTACGATCTTTTGATTTCGTAATGGTTACTTCGTTTACTCTAAGAAAATAGTTATTAATGACCTCTTCCTTGATGCCCTCCGATTGAAAAGATTCTCTGATTGCCTGCAAAACAACTTCATTAAATTTATTAAACTCCTTTGCTTTTATTCCAAACAGTACAACGACATAACGAGTAGTCTCATTTATGAATACAACTACTTTTTTCCGATTAAATATCAGTACATTTGCATGCCATGAGAATAACGGATCCACCTCTGAAGCTGTTATAGATTCGGCTTTTAGCACATCTAATAGTTTCTTTGTACAACCAATTTGCATAATTGGAAAACTCCTTTGTTAAACCTTATTTTCATTTATTTATTTAATAATTCGTAAAATCTTCTTAAATTGTTCTCCTTCTGAAGTTCCCAGTAATTCATACAAAAGCATTTCAACACTTGTCAATGAAATCTCGTTGTGTTTCAACTTTTCAAAACCGATGTGTTTATTTGATGCAGTACGGGACGATGAAGCATCTGCTACAACTTGCACGTCATAGCCTGCACTCTTCAATCCCAAAGCTGTTTGATAAACGCATATGTGCGCTTCAATCCCTGCTACAAGTAACTGCCGGCGCCCAGTTGCTTTTACAGCAGTAAGAAATTCCGGATGATTGCAAGCATTGAAAGTTCTTTTTCCTATAGGCTCTAAACCCGTTAAGTGTTTGGATATTTGCTCATTCGTTCCACCCAAACCTTCCGGGTACTGCTCAAGCCAAATTATTGGTATGTCAAGAATTAGTAAACCTTGTATAAGCTTTTCTAGGTTTTCCAATACCAATTCACTATCGTGTACCATTTCCGACAATTTGCCTTGAACATCTACCAAAACAAAAGCCGTTTGATCCTTTTCCAGTAAAGTACTCATTACATCATCCCCCTAATCAATATCCATATTATTCTGTTTCAACTTCTAAGTAGGTAAGTCCTTTATTTAATACCCGATTAAATAACAATTTGGTGGAGTTATAAAAAACACATAAATCTTACTCAAGAATAGAATAGCTTAGAGCGACCTAAAATCAACAGAAAGGACTCTCACTTATGAATTCGAATAACCAAAATCACTATTGGTAAAATCATTGGCAACAGATGCAAATACAGGAGCAATTCTAAAAGTTAAACTAGATTGAAAAAAGTAAGCAACAAGTGGTGATTACTACCATTTGTGGCTTACCTTTTTAATTTCATAATTTTAGGGTTCGCAATGGATATCGACTATCATACTTATTTACTAATTCGATATCCGCTTTGATACTATTGTGATAGAATAAACCTAACTCTATAGTTAAATAAAGATGGGATGTGAAAGAGTTGAAGAATCTGACTTCAAGTGTTCAATTACAACTTCTTGAAGCAATGTTAGACGGAAGTCGAGTGGCTGCGTTAATAACAGATCCATCTCAGCACGATAACCCCATTATTTTTGCAAACAACACCTTTGAAAAAATGACAGGTTATCCACTATCGGAAGTAATCGGACAAAATTGTAGATTTCTGCAAGGTGAAGAAACAGATCCCATCGGTGTAGGACAATTAAGAAAAGGTATACAGGATAAAATCCCAGTAACAGTTACATTAAAAAATTATAAAAAAGACGGAACAATGTTTTGGAATCGTATTTCCGTTAGCCCATTAGTAATTGATGATCAATTATTTTTTACGGGCACCCAAACAAATATTTCTTTAGAATTTAGCCAACGTGCTGAGCTTATGAAGAAAGATGCAGATATTGAACTTTTGTCTCTTCCAATCTTGAAAATTCAAGACAATATTGCTGTAGTTACCTTAATCGGTGAAATGACACCAGACCGTTTTAATTTGTTGACACAAAAGTTAACAACATATATTCAAAAACATGATGTAGAAAACGTCATTTTGGATATTACAGGTTTGTTTTGGAGCGATAACTCACATGTACAAAGCATGAGTACTATTCAAGATATACTCAAACTAATGGGTGGAACACTTTACGTAACAGGAATAACCCCAAAGGTAGCACAATCTTTAGCAGGCACGACTGATAGTAGTAATCAATTGCGTACATTCAAAAATATTCAGCAGGCACTGAAATCGATTCGGTAACCAATTATACTTAAAAAGTAAGAGAGGTATCTAAAATGAAGTTTAGAATAGCCTATCACCCTGTTTGGGAGCAAACACTAACCGTTGCAGAAAAAAAGAAGTACGAACAGATTTTAAGCAAGTATAGTTCTGACAATACTTCCACTTCAATTTGTACCGTAGTTGTAAAACAAAAGAAAAATGGTGGTATGGTCGCAACTGTTTTAATTTGCAACGGCTCGGAAACAGAACTTAAGTTAACTACTACTCGAGTGAAAGTTAATAATAAAGAAAACACCAGCCACGCAAGTGCTGAATTCACAATAGATGTAATCATACCGGCTTATTCAGCGATGCCTTGGTCATTCGTATTTAAACCGGATGATGTATTTGGTAATGTTATTGCGAACGATGAATGGACAGTCCAAATTTTTCCTGTCGAATAAACTTAATTAGTTTTTTCATTTCTACTACTATTTATTCAAAACAAAAACTCTTCCTAGTATAGAAAGAGTTTTTACACACAACTGATAGAATACTACTGAAATAAGTCTGTTTTTGTTAGTATCCAGCACTTCTCATTATTACCCACTTCATCTAACCTATCAATGGTAACTCATGATAGGTCTCTATTTTCAGCTTTAACCGATCATTTAAATAACGATGGATATAATCCGCAATAAATAGCTCTTTTTCATTTTCAATTGCTGAAGAGTTAAATATTTTTTTTAACCTACCAAACTTTTTTTGATGAAAGAACTCGTCCACTGCCTCAGCATGTAAATGAGCAATTATTTTATTTTCCACAGAACGTTCTCTAATGGAAATTGCAACATCTGTGATTCTTTGTTCTCTTATTTCTTCCAGTTGTTTTTTCAAACTTTCATTTTCTTGACTATAATGAAGCGCTAATGCTTTTATTTCTTCAATTTGTGCATTTGAATCTCCTGAAACCGTTAGAACTTGTTCTTGGATGAACTCTAGACTGATGGCGATTTCTTGTTTCTCATTTCCCTCTTGTTTTACTTCAAACAAACCAGTCCCAACAATTCCGTTCACGATATTGCTCAGCCTCTCCACTTTTTTCAGCAGTTCATCTTGAGACGAAAAAGTATGTGGATTGATATCCTCTTCCTCATTAATTCCAAGCAAGTTGGATAATCCTTTCACGCGATATTCATCTTTCAACAATAAAATCATGCGAAGTTTTAAAATAGCTGTAAATGTTAAACGAATGACGGATTGGGATGAAGGATTTTCTTCCGATGAAAAAATGTACGTTTCAAACGGTTTAATATAATAGCGTACTTGCTTAATGGATACACCAAAAAAACGAGCAACTTCTATAGTCGAATATAGTTCCTTTTCAATGATTTCTTCCAAGTACGCCTCACTATACAAAGTATGTTCCTCGGGCGTATTACGAAGTACTGCATACAATGGATCTTCTAATAAAACTTCTTGTATTCTTCTTGTTCTTTCGTTGTCTGATTCCAATCTAATCACCTCTCTGTCCTCGATTAATAATGTTGTATTCTTACCTATATTCTATTTATCTTGTTCATATCCTGTTATTTATATGATAAATTCGTTCGACAATATCTTTAGTTAAAAATGATTCTTGCTAATTATAAGTACATTTTAGTACTTGTTGACGAAATTACTATATTTCGCTATCTTTCGTTATACTTTTCTTTACCAAGCTCATTTGAAAAATAAATCAAAAAAACAGAAAACAGCATCAATATTGAGATACCGTTTCCTGTTTTCATATTTTCAAACTAAACTTTCAATTTCAAGTTTGTTTGAACTTTTGTTTTTTTCAGGTAATTGCTTCAATCGGTCTAAACAAAAGATTCTTTTTTCTTAAGATACCCCAGCAATCAATTGAATCTCAATCGGTGCGTTTCCTGGTAAAGAAGCTACACCTATTGCTGCTCGGCTCCCTATGCCAGCCTCCCCTAATTCTTCATATAAATATTCTGAAGCAAAGTCCGCTATGCTTGAATGAGCCTCAAATGTTTCATCCGAATTAATATAAACTGTCATAGAAATAATCTGATCCAGCTGTTCTTCTTTCGTTAATAAACTTTTCACTGCAGTAAGTGCATTGGAAACGGCTTGTATAACCGCTGTTTTATAAATAATCACCGAGTCCCCAGTACTTACTTTTCCGCTTTGAATGAGTACGCCGTTCTTTCTTGGTGTCATTCCAGCTGTATAAATTAGGTTTCCAAAACGTGATGCAGGAGCATATTTCCCCTGTGGTATCGGATTGCTAAGTTCTTCAAATCTGGTCATTTGCGATACTCCTTCGCCAACTGAACGATACGATTCATGGCTGAGACAGCAGATGTATGATCTTGTGAAAAGTTTATGCGAAAGCTGTCTGTGAATTGTGGTCCGAATTCAGACCCCGGTGTAACAATAACAGCTGCGCGATGTCTTAGGATTTTCACAAAATTATTAATCGGAACACCCAAATCTACAATTTTGGGGAATAGATAACTGCCCGCCTCAGTTGTTCGGACTTTAAAACCTCCAGAATCATTAAGTACGGAAATTAAATTATCGCGAATTGCTTGGTGCTGAGAAATCCGATCCGTCATCCATCCTTCTGGCTCCGCAAACCAAGATTTAAGGACTGCTTGGCTATATCCACCTGCGCGAAGAGACACAATTGCTTGTAGTTTCTCCATTCGTTCAATAATTTTTGCAGAGCCAAAAGCCACACCTAGTCTGTAGCCGCTTAGCGACTCTGTTTTTGATGGTCCTAAAATAGTAATCACATTTTCCGGATCCACTATGTTTTGTGCGCATAAATGCGTATAACTTTGTCCATCAAAAATCTGACGCGAATAGAGTTCATCCACAATAACAGTTGCCCCGTACTCCTGTGCTAAATTCGCGATTCCAAGAATCTCATCCTGTGAATAAACCACACCTGTTGGGTTATTTGGATTTGAGAATAAAAACAGTTTCACACCCGCTATAAATGCATCCTCAAGTTGCGTCAAATCCAAACCTGCACTTTTATCCGAATTGAAGTAATCCATCTGAATAGGAAAGATTTCTCCGTCAAAGAATTCAACCAGTTTTCGATTGGCAAAATAATCGGGTACAACAATAGCGACTTTATCCCCTCGAGAAATCGTAGAGCCCATGGCCAAGAAAAGCGCCCCTTGCGTACCTGGTGTTATGATGAAATTTCGGTCCGCATTAATACTCGTACCCGTAAAAACCGAAAGCTTTTCAGCGACATTTTCTCGAATTTCTTTACTTCCACGGTACTCAGTGTAAGCTTGCTTTCCTCCAAGATGAACGCCTTCAACGAAATGCTCTAAACTTCCTGGAATGGGTTCAAAAGCATCTACATCTCCATGCGAAAAATCTACTGGAGTTCCAGGGATTTCCTCACCAAGATTTTCATCTTCATTAGCAGTCTGTCTTACTTCTTGCCCAGGTGCAAACTCCGCCCCAAGTTTTAAAAACTTCTTATCTAATAAACTCATCATTCATTCCCCATTTCTTCGACAATTTTCTTAGTAACTTCTAAAAACTTCTCTATTTCTTCGACACTATTGCAGTGCAAAGGGGATACTCGAATTGCACCAGTCATTCCAAACGACTCTAACATTCGATTCGAGTAAATACTCGTTGATACACGATCATATACAATTACATTTGCTTTTTCATATTGTAGAACAGCCTCTTGAAAGTTCAAATCATTTATACTGATGGCAACTATCAAATCTCTTTTAGACAAATCTTCATAATCCAGATGAACAGTCACTCCGGGAATCTCTCTTAACCCCTTCGCATTTGCCGTTCCATTAAGCATTGTTTCTAGTAGGGCTCTTTCTTGCAAAGCGATTCGATTCATTCCCTCTACATATAAACTTCTACGATCTTCCACATCAGAAAACGTACTTCCAATCCAACATACATAATCTACAACCTCACTGATTGAGGCAAAATGACCTGGAACAGAACTCCCCAGTTGTAATTCACCATCTGCTTTGCCCAACAAACGCTGGTGTGGAAGATTTGCGGCTCTTTCAGAAAGATAAGCTACACCAATACCTCTTGAACCAAAGAATTTGTAAGGTGCAAAGTTCATTGCGTCCACTGGTGTTTTTTCGATATCAATAATGCCGTGTGGAGCGTGTTGTACAGCATCTACAACAATATAGAGATCAGGTTTAATTTTTCTAGCCTCTCTCACAATCGTTTCAATATCCAAAATAGCACCCGATATATTCGAAGCGAAAATAACGCTTAATAAACAAGTATCTTTATCAATCAGTTTAGTGATTTCTTCAACGTCAACCCCCCCAGTCACAGGATTACTTTTAGCAACACGGAATTCCTTACCCGACTTATCTGCATAAAACTTTGCTGCATCGAAAGCGGAGGGATGTTCAAGAACAGTAGTTACTATATTTGTACCCTCAATATTTTCAGCGATCAAACGAGTAATTTCAAAAATAGCTTTAGAAGCCGTAAAGTACGTTGCAATACTTCCTTTTTTAGCATTAAAAATAATTCGAGTATCATCGATTCCCTTTTGTTCAATATCTGTTAAATATTTCGATGTTTCATGTTCACGCATCGGACAATTGGGTATCAAATCAAACTGCGAAAATATTTCATTCGCGCGTTTCAATCTAAAAGACCCTCCTGCATTGTCAAAAAACAGGCGATCCACTTGTTTTAAGGGATCGAAGCCTACATAAGCAAACTTCTCTCTAATTTCTGCAAGTAATTCATTATTGAATAATTCACCATTTTTATGTGTTCCCATTTTGATAAAACCCCCAGTTTTTTGTTGGTAAAGTGTATTCTTAATTACAGCGTTTTGTTAAATTCAATAACGTACTTCCATTTCTCGGATTTCAGAAAAATAACTGTGACGTCCATTGGAATGGATTGATGATCGAATGAAACTCTCGTACTTTTTAAAATTGGATCACCCACATTGATTTGAAGATGTTTTGCGACTTGAGAATCCGCCGAAACAGCTTCTAATTCCTCTTTAATCGTTGTAAACACAATGTTTTTTTCATCTTTAAATAACTGATCAATCGATATAAATGCAGGATCTTTTTGGAACATATCTACCGATAAATGAGGTGGTAAATAATGTTCTAAATAAATAACTGGTTCGCCATCATCCGTACGAATTCGTTTCAGATGAATCAATTCTGCTTGGCTACTTATTCCAAGAACACTCGCATAATAAGGCGATGCCTTTTCAACAATTTCAATTGTTCTTGCCGATATTTTTTTCCAATCTCTCATATAATTGTTTTTAAAACCGGTCATTGTTGTCCATTGACCGATGGGATTAAAGTTTGCCACAAACGACCCTTTCCCCTGAGATCGGTAAATTAATCCGTTCGATTCAAGCTTACTCAATGCTTGTCTAACAGGAGTCCGACTTGCCTGAAATAGTTTTTCCAACTCACTTTCTGAGGGCAAGGCATCTCCAACTTTATAAACGGAGTTGTGAATTTCCTCAGCAATGGAATCATAAATTACTTGATAGATCGGTTTTTTGTTATTTAGATGATTCATCGGATGTACTTCCCTCCTTCATGATTTACTTGTTATTAACGAACTACTCTAACTATCTACATCATAC